>NZ_JBHYJI010000025.1:99874-119775 GCF_042740435.1 Streptomyces sp. NPDC059002
CGTTGTATTAACTTGTCTAAAAACATGGGGCAAATCCGTGAAGTAATGGGGGGGTGTGGGGTATTACACGGGGGTGGGCCGTCGGGAACACCCCCGCCGCCACTCCACTCGATACGGTTACGCCTCGATCCGATTTGCGGACCGAAGCCGCGCGAAGCTCCTGGCGAGCAGTCGCGACACATGCATCTGGGAAACGCCCAGTTCGGCGCTGATCTGCGACTGCGTCAGATTGCTGTAGTAGCGAAGCAGCAGGATCCGCTGTTCGCGCTCGGGCAGTTGGACCAGGAGATGGCGCACGAGGTCGCGGTGCTCGACGCCGTCGAGCGCGGGGTCCTCGTAGCCGAGCCGGTCGAGCAGCCCGGGCAGCCCGTCGCCCTCCTGGGCCGCCTCCAACGACGTTGCGTGGTACGAGCGTCCGGCCTCGATGCAGGCGAGCACCTCGTCCTCGGTGATGCGCAGCCGTTCGGCGATCTCCGCGGTCGTCGGCGAGCGCCCGAAGGCGGTGGTGAGGTCCTCGGTCGCGCCCGTCACCTGCACCCACAACTCGTGCAGCCGCCGCGGCACGTGGACCGTGCGGACGTTGTCGCGGAAGTACCGCTTGATCTCGCCGACCACGGTCGGCATCGCGAAGGTCGGGAACTGCACGCCCCGGTCCGGGTCGAACCGGTCGATGGCGTTGATGAGCCCGATGGTCCCGACCTGGACGACGTCCTCCATCGGCTCGTTGCGGCTGCGGAAGCGGGCGGCCGCGTACCGCACGAGCGGCAGATTGGCCTCGATGAGCGCGCCGCGCACGCGGCCGTGCTCGGGGCTGCCCGGCTCGAGCTCCTTGAGCTGGCCGAAGAGGACCTGCGTCAGGGCCCGGGTGTCGGCACCGCGGGTACTCCCGGTGCTCGGTGGCGCCTTCACGGGTGGAGCTTCAGGCGCAGTACTGGCCGGCACGGTCAACGCCACCCCTTCTCAAACAAGCACGGTCAAGCTCGGTCGACCCTGGTCAACTCATCCGTCAAAAGCGGTCATAGCATCACAAGACATGTGCACTGTGTGCAAGCACCCGATAACTACGTGTTGAGGGAGGAGTTGGGGCACAAGACGCAGAACAGCCCCTCACCGTTCCGGTGAGGGGCTGACGCGTCGGAAAGATCAGAATTCGTAGTCCGCGATCACCCACGTGGCGAACTCGCGCCACAGCGCGACGCCCGCCTGGTGGGCCGGGTGCTCGATGTACCGCTTCAGCGCATCGGTGTCCTCGACCGCCGAGTTGATGGCGAAGTCGTACGCGATGGGGCGGTCGCTGATGTTCCAGTCGCACTCCCAGAACGTCAGCTCAGGGATCTGCTCGCCGAGTGCGCGGAAGGCCTTGACGCCCTCGACGACGCGCGGCTCGTCGCGCGTGACGCCGTCGTTGAGCTTGAAGAGGACCAGATGGCGGATCACGGGCACTCCTTGGAGAGGACTGGGGCCTTGACGGCTACGAGGGCCTTGGCGGCCGCTCAGTCCTTGCCTCCGTTGGCGACCCAGGTCATGAAGTCGCCGATGCTCTGAGCGGCGCTCGAGACGCCTTCGAAGCCTATCTGCACATAGTCGGCGGCCTTGGCCGGGTCGGTGATGATCACGTAGAGCACGAAGACGACCACGACGAAGAGACCGAGCTTCTTCCACTGCACTGCCACGATCTGGCCTCCCCTTACCCGCGCCCCGTGTGACCCCTGTGACGGCGGTGAGTCTAACCCGGAGCACACTCACGGGGCTTTTAGGGACCAACGACCTGGCAGCAGAGGCCCTTTGCCCGGCCGATCGCGGTGGCGCGCGGAGCAGGATGGGTGATGAGCCCAGCGGATCTGGCAGGAATCCGCGGGTGAGGGACTGACCCAACTGCGGGGTCGACGCCGTCTGCTTTCCCCCCTGACGGCGGTGTCGACTTGTGGGTCGGTCCTCGTCGGGGGAAGCGGCTTGTCCCCCCGATGCCGCTTCCCCCGTCCCAGCGGGAGAGAGCCCCGGCGCCACACGGCGCCGGGGCTCTTCGCATGACATCAGGGGGCGACAGGCCCCGCCGCACAACAAAAACACCCCCTCTGACCAGTGGAAACCGATCAGAGAGGGTGTCAGTGGCGGTAGCGGTGGGATTTGAACCCACGGTGACGGGTTACGCCACACTCGCTTTCGAGGCGAGCTCCTTCGGCCGCTCGGACACGCTACCGAGAGGAACTCTAGCCCAAGGTGGGCCGTGGTCAGAAATCCGTTTGTCCGAGCGCCTGCGCAGAGCCCCGGTGACCCTCCCGGAAGAACCGCGTGAGCAGCCCGGACGCCTCGTCCGCGAGGACGCCTTCGATGACTTCGGGACGGTGGTTGAGCCTTCTGTCGCGTACGAGATCCCAGAGCGAGCCCGCCGCCCCCGCCTTGTCGTCCCGGGCCCCGTAGACGACCCGGTCGACGCGGGACTGCACGAGCGCGCCCGCGCACATCGTGCAGGGTTCGAGGGTCACGACGAGGGTGCAGCCGGTCAGCCGCCACTCGCCGAGCCCGGCGGCGGCCCTGCGCAGGGCGAGCACCTCCGCGTGCGCGGTCGGATCGCCGGTCGCCTCGCGTTCGTTGTGCCCGACGGCGAGCACCGTCGTGCCGTCCGGGGACAGCACGACGGCACCGACCGGGACGTCACCGCCCCGGACGGCCAGTTCGGCCTCGGCGAGGGCGCGCCGCATCGGCGCGCGCCAAGGGTCGCGTACGGGATCGGGGGTCCGGTCACCCGGACCGTTCGGCTCTGGCTTGTCGGTCACACCGGGAACCTAGCGGACGGTCTCGAGCACCTCCGCCGCCCCGAGGATCTCGGCGATCTCACTGAGTGCGTCGCCGCTCGCCAGGCCCAGGAGGTCCTTCTCCGGCACACCGAGGTCCGCGAGGATCTCCGTGTCCCCGAGCGGACCCGCGGGCACCGCGTCGGCGTCGGCGTCCGCGTCGGGGTCGTCGGCGGGGTCCGCGGCGTCCGCCGGTTCCCCGTCCTCCGTGCCGTCGAGGTCGAGGGCGTCCAGGTCGTCGGCCGGGTCGTCGCCCGGGTCCCGGCCGAGCATCTCGTCGGTGAGCAGGATCTCCCCGTACGAGCTGCGGGCGGCCGCGGCCGCGTCCGAGACGTAGATGCGAGGGTCTTCCTCGCCGTCCACGCGGACGACGCCGAACCACGCGTCTTCCTGTTCGATGAAGACGAGCACTGTGTCGTCGTCGTAATCGGCCGTGGCTTCACGGGCCAGGTCGGCCAGATCCGACAGGGTCTCCACATCGTCGAGCTCCGTGTCGCTCGCTTCCCACCCGTCTTCGGTGCGCGCGAGCAGTGCGGCGAAGTACACCGTGACTCTCCCACTGGTCATAGGCAGTGCCGGTTGGCGGTTTTGGGGTCCCCCCGGCGAGGTCGGGGAGCGGGGAGTTGCTGTGCCAAGCCCCGCCCATTCGGAATCGTGGCAGAAACAGCGCCGTCAGGAGAGGTCTTCCGGCCGCTGTGTTCCGCGTCGCGTTTTCCCGGTGGCCTCGACGGGCCCGCCGCCGAGGCGTCGGCTACCAGCGGAACGTGCGCATACGCATCGCCTGACGCGCCCGTGCCGCCCGGGCGCGGCGCGGTTTCACGCGGTCGCGGAGCTCCAGGGCCTCGGTGCGCTCACGCAGGAACTGGGCGCGGCGCCTGCGGCGCTCGGCGTCGGTCTCGTCTTCCGGCTTGCGCTCCGCCATGGGCCACACCACCTCAGTCCGTACGTCCCCACTTTCCCCCCGGCGGCGGGGTTGATGCCAGCGAGGGGAGAGCGGCCCTGTCCCGGTTACTGTTGATGTCATGCGGATCCACGTCGTCGACCACCCGCTGGTGGCGCACAAACTCACCACGCTGCGCGACAAGCGCACCGACTCCCCGACCTTCCGGCGCCTCGCCGACGAGCTGGTCACCCTGCTCGCGTACGAGGCCACCCGGGACGTGCGCACCGAGCAGGTCGACATCGAGACCCCCGTGACGGAGACGACCGGCGTCAAGCTGTCGTACCCCCGCCCGCTGGTCGTGCCGATCCTGCGCGCCGGTCTCGGCATGCTCGACGGCATGGTGCGCCTGCTGCCGACCGCCGAGGTGGGCTTCCTCGGCATGATCCGCAACGAGGAGACCCTGGAGGCCTCCACGTACGCGACGCGCATGCCCGAGGACCTCTCCGGGCGCCAGGTCTACGTCCTGGACCCGATGCTGGCCACGGGCGGCACGCTCGTCGCGGCCATCCAGGAGCTCATCAAGCGCGGCGCCGACGACGTGACCGCCGTGGTGCTGCTCGCCGCCCCCGAGGGCGTCGAGGTCATGGAGCGCGAGCTGGCGGGCACGCCGGTGACGGTCGTGACGGCCTCGGTCGACGAGCGGCTCAACGAGCAGGGGTACATCGTGCCGGGGCTCGGCGACGCGGGCGACCGCATGTACGGGGCCGCGGAGTAACCTCCGCCGGCAGTTCTCCTGCTAGCAGTTCTTCTTGCCTGACGGCGTGGACGTCGGCTTGGGCCTGGTGAGTTCCGCCAGGGCCTTGTCGGCGTCCTCTTTCTTTGCCAGGTCCTTGAACTTGGTGCCGAGGATCAGGTCGACCTCGCCGCCCTTGCGGCCGTCCGTCCTCGGTTCGGCGCCCGCGAGCTGGGTGCCGAGGACCGGCAGGGCGGTGTCGGCGGCCGACTTGGCGCCGAGCAGTATCCCGGTGCCCTCGACCTTCTTGTCGAACGCCTTCGTGGCGTTGCCGACCTTGCCGATGGCGAAGCCGCGCTTCTTCAGCTCGTCCGCGGTGTCCTTGGCCAGACCGCCGCGGGGCGTGGCGTTGAAGACGTTGACCGTGATCTGGCCCGGCTTGGGCAGCGGCTTCGGCTTCCCGGCCCGCGCCGATGTGGAGGCGGCGGGCTTCCGGTCGCACTCCGGGGCCGCGGGGCCCGCGGCCGCCGCCTTGTCGCCGCCGCCGAAGACATGGATGAGCTGCAGCGTGCCCCAGCCGATCAGGCCCACGACCGCGGCGGACGCGATGACCGCGAGCACGATCCTGCGGCGCCCGCTGGGGCGGCGCATGCGTGGATATTTGTCCCCCGTGATGCGGTACTTTCCGCCCATGCCGGGGGGAGTGAGCATGCTCATGGGCGCAGCGTAGTGCCGTGCGACGGCGATGCCTACTAAATGATCATTGCCCGGCGTCCACTCCAACCCAAAAGGGCCAATGCGGACTTGGGGCCGCCGCGTGCACGGGAGCGGGTGGGTCAGCCCAGTTCGAGCACGCGCGCGTGGAGCACCTGGCGCTGCTGCAGCGCGGCGCGGACCGCGCGGTGCAGCCCGTCCTCCAGGTAGAGATCGCCCTGCCACTTCACCACGTGCGCGAAGAGGTCGCCGTAGAACGTCGAGTCCTCGGCGAGCAGCGTCTCGAGGTCGAGCTGCCCCTTGGTCGTCACGAGCTGATCGAGGCGGACCGGGCGCGGCGCGACGTCCGCCCACTGCCGGGTGCTTTCCCGGCCGTGGTCGGGGTACGGCCGGCCGTTTCCGATGCGCTTGAAGATCACACGGAAAGCCTACCGGGCAAGGCTCTCCGGGCGCAGCCATGGCGACGGAGTGCGACTCTGGGAAATGACGCCGGAAATCGGGGCAAACCGGGAACACTCAAGCCGGGAACAGGGGCCGAAGTGAGCGACAGCCAGCCGATGCCGTCCACGTCCGAGAGCGGGAACCGCCCGAACGAGTCTGCCGAGGGTGCGGGGGTGACGGACGGAGGCGGGGATTCCGCGGGTTCCGCGGGGGCGGTCGGGGCTGCGGAGGGGGCGCGGGGCGAGCCGGGGGGATCACAGGGGGCGAAAGGTGGAGCGCGGGGGAGGTTCGTGCCGCCGGTCGCGCCGTCGGTGGGGGCGGAGGGGGGTTCGGCGGGCGCGGGGGGCTCGGTGGGTTCAGCAGGGCCGGTGGGTTCAGCGGTCCCGGAGGGATCGGTGGGCGCAGTGGGGTCGGTGGGTTCAGCGGATTCGGCGGGCTTGCCGGGTTCGGCGGGTTCCGGGGGATCGGAGGGTTCAGTAGGGCCGGAGGGGGCAGCGGGCGCAGTGGGCTCGGAGGCGGCAGCGGATTCGGCGGGCTCGGCGGGTTCCGGGGGTGCGGGGGGCGCGGGAGCCGAGCCCGAGGTCGTTTCCGGGGGTGCGGGGGGTGCGGGAGTCGAGCCCGAGGTCGTTTCCGGGGGTGCGGGGGGCTCGGGAGTCGAGCCCGAGGTTGTTTCCGGGGGTGCCGCGTTGCCGCAGGAGGCCATGGCGATCGCCGCCGGGTACGCCTTCACCGGGCCCGCCCTCGACCTGGGCGCCCTGCTCTGGGACGGGCAGTGCCTCGCCGACGCGCAGATCCGCATCCCGCTGCCCATGCTCAACCGGCACGGGCTCGTCGCCGGGGCCACCGGTACCGGCAAGACCAAGACCCTGCAGCTCATCGCCGAGCAGCTGGCCGCGCAGGGCGTCCCCGTGTTCCTCGCCGACATCAAGGGCGACGTCTCCGGCATCTCCGCACCCGGCGAGGCGGGCGCCAAGGTCGCCGAGCGGGCCGCCGACGTGGGGCAGCAGTGGGAGGCGACCGGGTTCCCCAGCGAGTTCTACGCGCTCGGCGGCATCGGGACCGGGATCCCCGTGCGGGCCACGATCACCAGCTTCGGGCCCGTACTGCTCGCGAAGGTGCTCCAGCTCAACCAGACCCAGGAGCAGTCCCTCGGCCTGATCTTCCACTACGCCGACCAGAAGGGCCTCGAACTGGTCGACCTGAAGGACCTGCGGGCCGTCGTCACCTTCCTGACCTCCGACGAGGGCAAGCCCGAACTCAAGGGGATCGGCGGGCTCTCGACCGTGACGGCCGGGGTCATCCTGCGGGCGCTCACCGCCTTCGAGGCGCAGGGCATGGCCGACTTCTTCGGGGAGCCCGAGTTCGACACGAGCGAGTTCCTGCGGACGGCGCCGGACGGGCGCGGCATGGTGTCGGTCCTCGAACTCCCCGCCGTACAGGACAAGCCCCAGCTCTTCTCGACGTTCCTGATGTGGCTGCTCGCCGACCTCTACAACGACCTGCCCGAAGTCGGCGACGTCGAGAAGCCCAAGCTCGTCTTCTTCTTCGACGAGGCCCATCTGCTCTTCAACGGGGCGTCCAAGGCCTTCCTGGAAGCCATCACGCAGACCGTGCGGCTGATCCGGTCGAAGGGAGTGGGCGTCTTCTTCGTGACACAGACCCCGAAGGACGTGCCCGCCGACGTCCTCGCCCAGCTCGGCAACCGCGTGCAGCACGCGCTGCGGGCCTTCACGCCCGAGGACCAGAAGGCGCTCAAGGCGACCGTGCGGACCTTTCCCGATTCCGCGTACGACCTGGAGGAGATCCTCACCGGGATCGGCACCGGCGAGGCCGTCATCACCGTGCTCAGCGAGAAGGGCGCGCCGACGCCCGTCGCCGCGACGCGGCTGCGGGCGCCCGAGTCCCTGATGGGGCCCGTGGAGGCGGGGGCGCTTGAGCAGGCCGTGCGGGGGTCGCTCCTGTACTCGCGGTACGCGGACGCCGTCGATCGTGAGTCGGCGTACGAGAAGCTGACCGCCCGGGAGGCGGAGACGCAGGCCCGCAAGCAGGCCGAGGCGGAGGCCGCCGAGGCGGAGAAGGCGGCGCGGGCCGCGGCGCGGGGGAAGCCGCAGGGGGACGGGTCCGTGGTGGAGCAGGTGGTCGGCAGCGGGATGTTCAAGTCCCTGCTGCGGTCCATGGGGACGCAGATCGGGCGGGAGATCTCGCGGTCGGTGTTCGGGACGGCTCGGCGCAGACGCTGATTCCGGCGGGGCGCCTCGGGCGGTGCCTCGGGGCGTCTGCGCCGCCTCGCCTCGGCCGTGGGTCAGTCGTCCTTGTGGTCCGGGTGGGGCTCGGGGGTGGTGGTGTGCGGGGGGCGGTGGGGCTTCTCGTTCTCTTCGGCGGGTGGGGCGCTCTTGGTGCGTACGGCTTCCGCGCGGAGGAGGGCGTGCAGGGCCGCGTAGGGGTCCATGGGCATGGGGGTGTCCTTGATCTGCGCTTGTGCTGTGTGACGGGTGACAGGGGCTTGTTTCGCCTCTCCTGTCAGCAGCGCAGGACCACCGAGCGGGGGGTCGGGACGTGGAGGTGGGGGTGTGGGCGGGGCTGGGGTTCGGTGAGGGGTGTGGCTGGGGTGGTGCGGGGGCGGTGGGGTGTTGGGGTGGGGAGGCGGGTGGCGTGGCGGGTCGGGAGGCGGAGGGCGGTGTCTGTGGTGTCCTGCTGGGTCTCTGGGCCGGGCTCGGTGGAGAGGGTCGTGGGTGGGGTGAGCGCCGGGGCGGTTGTGTGGGGTGGGGCGAGCAGGATGAGGAGGGGGAGTACGACGAGGGTGAGCAGCGTGCGGGGCCAGGTGGCGCGGCGGGGGTAGGCGCGGAGGGCCCGGCTGCTCATGGGGGCCATGTCCCCGCCCTGGCCCCGCATCGAGCGCCGCGCCGCCCAGATCCGCCCTCTTGGGCTACGCGGGGTGGCGTCGCGTTGCCGCTGCTTCTGCTTCCCCCACCCGCCCCAGCGTGGGCCGCTGCCCCTGTGGGCAATCGTGCCGCTGGGCGGCACGGGTGGGTTGGAGTGGTGAGGGTGGTGGGGGCGGGGGATTATCGGGGGATGGATGTGACGCTTCGGTTGGCGCAGCAGGCGGACGCGGACGAGTTGTTGGGGCGGAGCCCACTCGCCGCGCTGGTCGGCATGCTGCTGGACCAGCAGGTCCCCATGGAGTGGGCGTTCGCGGGTCCGTACACGATCGCTCAGCGGATGGGCGCGGACGACCTCGATGCCCATGACATCGCGGCGTACGACCCGGAGGAGTTCGCCGCGCTCCTCTCCGCCAAGCCGGCGGTCCACCGCTACCCCGGCTCGATGGCCAAACGCATCCAGCAGCTCTGCCAGTACCTGGTGGAGCACTACGACGGGGACGCGACCGCCGTCTGGGAGGGCGTCGGCACCGGCAAGGAGCTGTTGCAACGCCTGAACGACCTGCCGGGGTTCGGCAAGCAGAAGGCGCAGATCTTCCTGGCGCTGCTGGGCAAGCAGCTCGGCGTACGGCCGAAGGGCTGGCGCGAGGCCGCGGGGGATTACGGCGCGGCGAAGGCGTACCGCTCGGTCGCCGACATCACGGGTCCCGAGTCCCTGCACAAGGTCCGCGCGCACAAGCAGGAGCTGAAGGCGGCGGCCAAGGCGGCGAAGGCGGCCAAGGCCACGTAGCGCGCGGCCGGTACTGTCGCCCCCACGTCGGCGGAGGGGGAAGCGTGCGGGGGCGGCTGATCGGGGAGCGGTACGAGCTGGGGGAGCTGCTCGGCTCGGGTGGCATGGGCGAGGTCTGGCGGGCCAGGGACCTGCGTCTCGACCGTGCGGTTGCGGTCAAGATCCTGTTGCCGGAGCGCGGTGCGGACGGGCGGGACGGGCGGGACGGGACGGAGCAGGGGGACCGTGCCGAGCTGCTCGCGCGGTTCCGGCGTGAGGCCCGCGTCGCCGCCTCGCTCGACAGTCCGTACATCGTTGCCGTGCATGACCATGGGGACGACGCGGGCAGTCCGTATCTCGTGATGGCGCTCGTGGAGGGCCGCGCGCTCCATCAGGTGCTGCGGGAGCGCGGGCGGGTGCCCGTCGACGACGCGCTGCGGTGGGTGGCCGACGTGTGCCGGGGGCTTGCCGTCGCGCATGACGCGGGGGTCGTCCACCGGGACATCAAGCCCGCCAACATCATGGTCACGGGCGAGGGGCCGGAGTCCGTCGCGAAGGTCGTCGACTTCGGCATCGCCAAGTTCGTCGAGGCGCGTTCCACCGACCCGCAGTTGACGAGGACCGGGCAACTGCCGTTCGGCAGCGTGCTGTACATGGCGCCCGAGCGGTTCCGCGGCGGCCCCGGCGACGGACGCATCGACCTCTACGCGCTCGGCTGTGTCCTGTACGAACTCCTGGTGGGGCGGCCGCCGTTCGTCGGCGACGCGGCGGGCGTCATGTACAACCACCTGCACGACGAGCCGCTCCGTCCGAGCCGTGCGCGGTCCGAACTGACGCCGGGCATCGACCGGTTGGTCCTGGGGCTGATGGCCAAGGATCCGGATGACCGGCCGGTGGATGCCCGGGCCGCGCTGGAGCAGGTGCTTGCCGTCGGTGGGCAGGGGAGCGTCGGCGTCGGTCCGGTGGGTGTACATGACGCCCGCCGCGTCGTGGAGGAGCCCAAGGCACGGAACGTGCCGGAGCCGGAGAAGGCGCCCGAGGACGCCCCGGTCGTCGGCCTGCGGCGGGCGCACACCTGGCGTACGGAAGATCTGCCCCCGGCCCGGGCGGCGGAGGTCGCGAAGGTGTCCGGGGGCGGACGGCCGCGGCGGTCCCGGCTCGGTGTCGTGCTCGGGACGCTCGTCGCCCTGCTCGCCGTCGGGATCCCGGTGGGCGTGGGGATCGGGGGCGGTTCGTCCGAGGAGGGTCCTGGGGAAGGCGGCGGGCGGTCCGCCGCGCCGGGCGGGACGGGGGCGCCGGACGAGGGGTACACCATCGGGGTCGCCTACGACTGGGGCGACGACGAGGACGGGCGCATACCGAAGGTGCGCAAGCAGGTCGTCGACGCCGCGTTGAAGGAGGCGGCGCGGCGGGCCGGCGGCAAGCGGGTTCCGGTGCGGGCCGTGCCGGTGGAGGACTATCGGGACACGCCCGCCGAGGAGTTGCTGGAGCGGCACCCGGGGATGCTCGCGATCGTCGGTGACGTGCAGGACTTCGCGGGTGTCGACGTCGACTACTCGCAGGAGATGGCCGTGCTCGACACCTGCGGTCCGGGGCCGGGGGATCCGGGCTACGAATTCGCCACGCCCGCCGACGACGTGGCGGTGGGCAAGGCGGCGGGCCGGTATCTGTCCGGCGCGTACGGCGTGCACGACGTCCTCATCGGGTCCGACAGCGACTGGACGGACGACGACGAGCGCGACGAGTTCCCGCACGGGCTGCGGAAGGCGGGGCTGCGGCCGGTGGCGACGGAACTCGAGCCGTACACGATGGACCGGTACGAGATCGCCCGCGACATGACCGAGCACCGGCCGGACGCCGTCACCGTCTCCGATCTGCGGACCGGTGACGAGGAGGACTGGGTGCCGACCGTGAAGAAGTACGACTCCCTCGTCGCGGTCCGCAACGTCCACGAGAACGCCTGCGAGGCCGCCGACAACCGCAAGATGTTCGACGACCAGGACCGTGAACTCCCGGACGGCGCCGTGCGGTTCCGTACGTTCTACGACGAGGAACTCGCGCCGGACTGCGCCTCCTTCCCGAAGCTGTGCACGGAAGGGAGGAAGCCGCGGGGTCTCTTCGCGCACCGCGGCGCCGCCGAACTGTACGACGGGACGCTCCTGTTGGCCGAGGGGATCGGGCGCGTGCTCGACCGGGCGGGCGAGGAGGACCCCGACCGGCTGCGCGCCGAGGTCAGAGGCGCGCTCGCCCGCGTCGAGGCGGACGGTGTCCTCGGGCACTACGCCTTCAAGGACAACCAGGCCGTGGACCGCCCGGTGTGGGTCGACCGGAGGGTGGACGGCCGGTGGCGGTCGCTCGGGACGGTGCGGCGCATCACGGGGTGAGGCGGGGAAGCGGGATCACGGGGTGAGGCGGGGGCGCGCACGGAGGGACGCGGGGGCGCGGGAGGAATTCGGGTGCGGGGCGGGCGCGGGGTCGTTAGCCTCGGTCGTATGTCTACGCCCCGCATCTCCTAGCCAGGACACACGCCTTCACGTCACCCGTGTGTCCATTCGCTACTGCGGAGCGTTACCCCATGATCACCGTACGAGGCATCGACGTGCGCGTCGGCGCCCGACTGCTGCTGTCCGACGTCAGCTTCCACGTCGCCCCCGGCGACCGCATCGGCCTGGTCGGCAGGAACGGCGCCGGCAAGACCACCCTCATGAAGGTCCTCGCGGAGCAGGCCGTGCCCGCCGCCGGTGCCGTCACCCGCACCGGCACCGTCGGCCATCTCTCCCAGGACCCCGGCGCCGCCGACCCCGCCGTCACCGTCACCGACCGCATCCTGTCGGCCCGCGCCCTCGACGAGGCGGTCGCCGCGCTGCGTACCGCCGAGAGCGGCATGGCCGGGGCCGAAGGACCGGCCGCCCAGGAGCGGGCCATGGCCGCCTACGCCCGCGCCGACGATCTGTTCCAGGCGCGGGGCGGCTATGCCGCGGAGGCCGAGGCCGCCCGTGTCGCCGCGGGGCTCGGGCTCCCCGAGCGGTCCCTGCACCGGCCCGTCGGGGAGCTCTCGGGCGGTCAGCGGCGCCGCGTCGAGCTCGCCAGGATCCTGTTCGCGCGGCACGACACGCTGCTCCTCGACGAGCCGACCAACCATCTCGACGCCGACTCGGTGGGGTGGCTGCGCGGATATCTGGCGGGCAGGCCGGGCGGCCTCGTGCTGATCAGCCACGACACCGGGCTGCTCGCCGACACCGTCAACCGGGTCTTCCACCTCGATCCCCGGCGCGCCACCGTCGACGTGCACAACACCGGCTGGCACACCTACCTCGACCAGCGTGCCGCGGACGAGCGGCGGCGGGCCCGCGAGCGCGCCAACGCCGAGCGCAAGGCCGCGTCGCTGCGCGCCCAGGCCGACAAGATGCGCTCCCACGTCGCCACCGCGACCGCCGCGAAGAACATGGACCGGCGGGCCGAGCGCATGCTGGCGGGCACGGAGCCGGTGCGGCGCGGCGAGAAGGTCGCGCGGATCCGGCTGCCGGAGCCCGCGCCGTGCGGCCGGATGCCGCTCGGCGCGATCGCCCTCGGCAAGGCGTACGGGTCCCATCGCGTGCTCACCGGTGTCGATCTGGCCGTCGACCGGGGCAGCAGGCTCGTCGTCCTCGGGCTGAACGGCGCGGGCAAGACGACGCTGCTCCGGATCCTCGCCGGGCGTGAACACCCGGACGAGGGGCGGGTGGTGGCGGGGCCGGGGCTGCGCCTCGGGTACTTCGCGCAGGAGCACGACACCCTGGAGGGCGCGAAGAGCGTCCGGGAGAACCTCGCGGGCGCCGCCCCGCATCTGACCGACGGCGAGGTGCGGCGGGTGCTCGGGTCCTTCCTGTTCGGCGGGGACGACGCGGACAAGCCCGCGTCCGTCCTCTCCGGCGGGGAGAAGACCCGGCTCGCGCTGGCCGGGCTCGTCCACTCGGGCGCGAACGTGCTGCTGCTCGACGAGCCCACCAACAACCTCGATCCGGCCTCCAGGGACGAGGTGCTCGGCGCGGTGGGCACCTATCCCGGCGCCGTCGTGATGGTCACGCACGACGAGGGCGCGATCGACGCGTTGCGGCCCGATCGGGTGCTCGTACTGCCGGACGCGGTCGAGGACCTGTGGGGGCAGGACTACCGGGAGCTGGTCGGGCTCGCCTGACGGTTCACCACGACTCCGTGCGGTGGACCGGTCTCGTGGGCGGGGTCACGTCGGTACCGCTCTTCGCGCGCAGCCGCAGCGCGAGGAGCGGGAAGACGAGCACCGACACCATGCCCGCGCCGACCAGCGCCGCCGCCTCGCCCGCGGTCAGCGCCTTCTCGTCGAGGCCGATCGTCGTGATCGCCACGACCAGGGGCAGTGCCGTCGAGTTGTAGAGCATCAGGGACGTGCGGTCGCGGCGGTTCAGGTCGCGCGGGGCCAGGGCGTAGACGGGCAGTCCGCGTACGACGAGGAAGAGGAGCAGGAAGGCGGGGAGCAGGGCGAGCGCGCGGCCGCCGTCCAGGAGCGCGGCCAGGTCGAAGTCGATGCCCGTCACGATGAAGAACACCGGGACGAGGAAGCCGAAGCCCATCGCCTCGATCTTGCCGAGGACCAGTTCGCTGCTCTCGGGGGCCGCGCCCTGCAGGACGAGCCGGGTGAGCAGGCCCGCCGCGAAGGCGCCCAGGAGCGTGTCGAGGCCGAAGGCGTGCGAGAGGCCCAGCATGGCGGCAAGGAGCAGCATCACGAAGCGGACCGCGAACTGGGCGCTGCTGTGCAGGGTCTTGGCGATCACGTTGGCGAACCACGGCGGGCGCGGGCGCAGCGCCCAGAACACCGCGCCCGCCGTGACCGCGGCGAAGGCGGCGAGCAGTGCCGTGGACCTGCCCGGGTCGCTGCCGCCGAGCAGCAGCGTCATCGCGATGATCGGGCCGAACTCGCCCACCGCACCGAACGCCATCATCACCGTGCCGAAGCGGCCCTTCAGGTCCCCCGAGTCGCGCAGGATCGGCAGGACCGTGCCGAGCGCGGTGCTGGTGAGCGCCGTGCCGATCACGAAGCTCTTGGTGACGGCGCCGCCGTTCAGGGCGAACGCGATGCCGAGTCCCAGGGCCAGTGCGATCAGCCAGGCCCACACCGAGCGGCGCAGGGTGTCGCCGCGGACCGTCGCGAACTCGATCTCGTAGCCGGCGAGAAAGATCAGCATCGAGAGGCCCAGGTCGGAGAGGGCGTTGATCGTCTCGCTGTGGTGGGCGAGGCCCAGGACGTCGGGGCCGATCACGATGCCGAGCAGGATCTCGAAGATGACCAGGGGGATGGGGATCCAGCGGCCGAGTCCGTAGGTGAGGAGGGGTGCGATGACCGCGATGGCCATGATCAGGATGAGGGTCCCCGGCTGCGACATAGGACGTATTTAGCATAAAGTCGGGCAAAGTGGATGACCTGTGAGGGTCTGGCGCAGTTTGTCATGGTTTGTTGTGGTCTATGACGATCTGAAAGGGAGGCGCCCGGTGAGCCTCGGTCAGGATCCGGTGGAGGGCGGCGGCGTCCCGCAGATGCGGCCCGGACTGTGGAAGCGCTGCCTGTGGGGCGGGCTCGGGCTGTGGCTGCTCACCGCCGTCATCACGTACGCCACCAAGAACACCAACCTGCTGCCGACGCTGATCCTGCTCGGCAGCTTTCTGGTTCCCGGTGTCTTCGTCCTCTGGGCGTACGAGCGGCACGGCCGCGATCTCGGCCTGAGCGTGCTGCTCAACTGCTTCGTCGTGGGCGGCGTCCTCGGCGTGCTCGGCGCGTCCGTCATGGAGTACTACCTGCTGCATCCCTCGGTGTGGATCTTCGTGGGGGTCGGGCTCATCGAGGAGGCGGTGAAGCTCGCCGCGCTGGTGATCGTGTTGCGGCGGTTCCGGCAGGTGCGGGGGCTGCGGGCCGGGCTCGTGCTCGGCGCTGCGGTGGGATTCGGGTTCGCCGCGTTCGAGAGTTCCGGGTACGCGTTCAACGCCGTGGTCAGCATGCGGGGGCTCGATCTGCGGTCCCTCCTGGAGACCGAGATCCTGCGGGGGCTGCTCGCACCCTTCGGGCACGGCCTGTGGACCGCCATCGCGGGCGGCGTGCTCCTGAAGTTCCGGGAGAGCGGCGGGCGGTTCCGGTTCCCGGGCGCCGTCGTCCTCACATATCTCGGTGTCTCGCTGCTGCACGCGCTGTGGGACTCGATGCACGGCATCGCGGTGTGGCTCGTCGCCGTGATCACCAGCACGGGGCTCGACCGGGCCCTGTTCGCCCAGGGGTACATCCCCGAGCCCACCGCGGAGCAGAAACACCTGTTCACGCTCTTCTCCGTGGGCGGCATGGTCCTCGTCTCGCTCGTCGGCGTCGCGTGGCTGACGTCGCTCGCCCGGGGGCCGCGGCGGCGCGGGTAGGGCCCCGTCCCCTCCGCGGCGGGGCGATTAGGGTGACGCCGCATGGTGAACAGTTCCCACGCCCCCGCCGGGCCCCCGCTGGGCGCCACCGCCAGGGAGATCGCCGCGCGGTGCGAACCGCGCGTGAACGCGCTGGCCCGGCGCATGACGCAGGACGCCTTCGCACGGCTGCGCGGCTACGACGAGCTGCCGTCGGACGTGAAGGACGTCGAGATCGCCGCCACGGCCAGGCACGGCCTGCGCCTCTTCCTCGACCGCGTCGCGGCCCCGGCCGATGCGCCCGGCGACTACGAGTACTTCCGGGAGCGCGCCGCCCAGCGCGCGGACGAGGGCATGCCCCTGCGGCTGCTGCTCAGCACGCACATCCTCGGCACGCAGGTGCTGTGGCGCGCGCTGCGGGACGTCACGCTGCGCGGTGAGGAGTCCGGCCTCGCCGAGCTGAGCGACTACCTGTTCACCGCGCAGGAGCGCATCGTGGCCGCCGTCACCGAGACCTATCTCGACGAGCAGGCCGCCATCGTGGCCGAACGCCGGGAGGAGCGGCGGTCGTTGGCGCGCGCCCTGCTGGAGGGGGCACCCGTGGCGACGGCGGAGGCGGGGGGCTTCGGCGGGGGCGCGGTCGTCCTGTTCCTGCGGCTTCCCGGAGAGGGCGGGCCCGGGCTGCCCGTTGCCGTGCGGCGGCTCGTACGACGGGTGCAGGCCGCCCTCGACCGTGCCTTCGGCGTCGGCGTGCCGACCCTTCTGGACGGTGCGGGCGGCCATGCGCTCGTGCCCGGCGCCCTCGACGTACCCGATGAACTGACTGCTTCACTCCGGGAGTTCTGCGGTCCGGGGCTGCGCATCGGCGTCGCGGATGCCGGGTCCTTCGCGGAGATCCCGGAGGCCGCCCGCACCGCCGAGGAGGTCGTACGCGTCGCGCGTGCCTGCGGCCGGCCGCCCGGTCTGCACCGGCTCGACGACGTACTGCTCGAATATCACCTGTCGCGGCCGAGCGCGGGCAGCGAGCGGATAGCCGCGCTGCTCGAACCGGTCGACGGGCGGCCCGAGTTGACCGAGACCCTGCGCGCCTATCTGGAGCTGGGGCAGGACCGCAGGGCCACCGGGCGCAGGCTCAGCCTGCATCCGAACACCGTCGACAACCGGCTCGCCCGCGTCGCGTCCCTGACCGGGCTCGACCTCACCTCGTCGCACGGCACCGCGCTCGCCCTCGCCGCGCTCCTGCTGCGGGAGGTCGGGGGCGAGCCCGGTGCGTGAGGCCCTGCTGCGGGAAGCCCGGTGCGTTGAGCCCCGCCGCACGAGGTGAGGCGCCCCGCGCCTACTCGATCTCGATGCCCCGCTGCTTGCCGACCGAGGGCTGCTGCTGCTCCTGCTGCTGCGCCGCCGGGTTCAGATTGGCCCTGACCGAGTCGAGGATCGTCAGGCCCTGGCCGACCAGGCCCGCCGCGATCTCGCCGAGGCCGTCGGCGCCGTTGAGCACGTTGACGTTGGCGCCGGACAGGCCCGTCGCCGCCTCCTTGACGATCTGCGGGAGCTGGTCGATCAGCATCCGGTCGAGGGCCACACGGTCGTACGAAGCCGCCGCCTCGGCCTGGATCTTCATCCGCTCCGCCTCGGCGAGGGCGAGCACCCTGATCCGCTCCGCGTCCGCCTCCGCGGGCTTCACGACCTCGGCGACCAGCTGCTGCTGACGCAACTCGGCGGCGCGCTGCGCCAGTTCGGTCTTGGCGTCGAGCACCTCCCGCTGCGCGTGCGCCTCGGCGAGCGGGCCCGCCTGGGCGGCCTTGGCCTGGGCGCGGTCGACCTCGGCGGTGTACTCGGCCTGCACGATGGCGGTGCGCCGCGCGTACTCGGCCTGGTTCCGCGCGGCCTCCTGCTGCGCCTCGGCCGACGCCTGGGTGGCCTGCGCCTGGGCGATCTGTGCCTGGCGCTGGATGGCGGCCTTGTGCGGGGCCGACATGGCCTCGATGTAGCCGGTGTCGCCGTCGTCGATCGACTGGATCTGCAGCGAGTCCACGTGCAGGCCGATCTTCGCCATCTCCGACTTGGAGGTGTCGAGGACCTCCGTGGCGAGCTTCTGCCGCTCGGTGACGATCTCCTCGACCGTCATCGAGCCGATGATGGAGCGCAGATGACCCGCGAAGATCCGGCCGGTCAGGATCGACATCTGGTCCTGGTCGGAGAGGAAACGCTGGCCTGCGTTGACGATGCTCTCCGTGTCGTTGCCTACCTTGAAGGCGATGACCGCGCGCACGGTCAGGGCGATGCCCTGGCGGGTCACGCAGGTCTCGACGACCTCGGCCTCGCACATGGCGAGCTTGAGGAAACGGGTCTTGCGGAACACCGGGAGCACGAACTTGCCGTGGCCTGTCACCACGCGGAACGGCGCACCCCCGAGTCCGCGCCTGCCACCCGAGATCAGCATCGCCTCGTCAGGGGCGGGAACGCGGTAACCGAACATCTTGCTCTCCTCAACCGGCGTCGCCGACCCCTGAGTCGGTCAACGCCTCCAATGGATCGGCCCACTTGATGACGTCGACCTGGCGGGAGCCGCGGGAGTCCGTCACGAGGACGGTCGCCCCGCGGGGCAGCGGGTCGGCGGACCAGGCCAGAAACGTCTCGGTGCCACCGCGGACCCGCACCAGGACCTCACCGGGTCCCGCGTCGCCACGCGTGCCGAGGACCAGCTCCCCCGTACAGCCGATCACCGCTTCGTCCGGCCCCATCGGCGGCCGCCCCCTTGCCACTTCGGTCTCGTCGCCGACCTTATCCCGCGGGGGCCTGGGGGAGGAGTGCCCGGCCGATCTGGTGCGAGCTGCGCATCCTGCCGTCCGGTGTGAAGCGCGCGATCATCTGGATCTCCATGTCGACCGTGCGGTCCTTGCGGTCGCGTACGTGGAGGGTGAAGCGCGCGGCGATCCGGTCGCCGTCCGCCAGCGCCTCCTGCACCTCGAAGCGGTACTCGCCACCGCCGTCGAACCTCTTGCGCACCGGGCGCAGATGGGCGAGGAGGCGGTCCCAGTCGAGCCGCACGCCGTCGGCGATCTGCACGATGTCCCGCGTGTAGTAGCGCTCCATCAGGGGGGTGAAGTCGGCGTCCACTTCATGGCGGGTGAGCTCGTCGGTGAACGAGGTGAAGAAGTCGGCGATGAACTGCTCGGGGGTGGTGGTCTCGAGTGGCGTCATGGCGATTCCGTACTCCTTGCTCTGTCTGCTCTGGCTCTCTCTGCTCTGGCTCTCTCTGCTCCGTGCCGGGATACGATCTCTTACACGCCTGTAAGGTATGGCCTCGCCTCAACTTTGACAAGGTTGTAAGAAATGACTCCGACTCCGACCCCACGGCCGCGCCCCGCCCCCGCCAGGACCGGACCCCGTCGCGCCGACGCCGAGCGCAGTCGCGTCGCCGTACTCGAAGCGGCGATCAAGCTCCTGGGCGAGCGCCCGGACGTCGGCATGGCGGCCATCGCGGCGGCGGCCGGAGTGACCCGCCAGACCGTGTACGCGCACTTCGCGTCGCGGGACGCGCTGTTGTCGGCCGTGGTCGACCGGCTCACGGACCGGACGATGGCGGCGATGGACGCCGCCGAGATCGACGAGGGGCCCGCGGCGGACGCCCTCCTGCGGCTGCTCGACGCCGGCTGGCGGACCTTCGCCGAGCACCCGTTCCTGCTGGACATCAGCACGCACCCGGCGGCCCGCGAGGAGGACAGGGCCCGCCACGAACCGGTCGTCGAGCGGTACGCGCGGCTGATCAGGCGCGGCCGGGAATCGGGCGAGTTCGACACCGGGATGCCGGTGGACTGGCTGGTCGCCGCCACGGTCGCGCTCGGCCACGCGGCGGGCGAGGAGGCGGCGTCGGGCCGCATGCCGCCCGAGCGCGCGGCGGAGGTGCTGCGGAAGAGCGTGCTGCGGGTACTGGGGGCGGGCGGGGCCGCCGGGTAGGCGGAGGTCCGGTGCTCTCCCGGTGATCCCGGCGCCCCGGCGCTCTCCCGGTGACCCCGCCGCCCCGCCGCCCCGGCGCCCCGGCGCCCCGGCGCCCCGGTGACCCCGGTGCCCTGCCGCCTCTGCGCCCTGCCGCCTCTGCGCCCCGGCGCCCTGCCGCCCCGGCGCCCCGGCGCCCCGGTGACCCCGGTGCCCTGCCGCCCCGGTGCCCTGCCGCCTCTGCGCCCTGCCGCCTCTGCGCCCTGCCGCCTCTGCGCCCTGCCGCCTCTGCGCCCCGGCGCCTCTGCGCCCCGGCGCCTCTGCGCCCCGGCGCCTCTGCGCCCCGGCGCCTCTG
>NZ_JBHYJI010000025.1:119874-124907 GCF_042740435.1 Streptomyces sp. NPDC059002
GCGCCCCGGCGCCCTGCCGCCCTGCCGCCCTGCCGCCCTGCCGCCCCGCCGCCCCGGCGCCCCGGTGACCCCGGCGCCCCGCCGCCCCTGCGCCCCGCCGCCCCTGCGCTCTCCCGGTGACCCCGCCGCCCCGGCACCCCTGTGCTTCCATGCTCCGATGAGACGAGATCATTCCGCGGGCGCGCCCGATGCCCACCCCGCCCTCCGCATACGGGAACGGGACGAGGCCCGCGACCTGGACGCCTGCGTCGCCGCTCTCGCCGAGGTCCACGAAGCCGACGGCTACCCCGTCAACTGGCCCGCCCGCCCCGCCCATTGGCTGACCGGCGACGCCCCGCTCGGCGCCTGGGTGGCCGAGCTTGACGGGCGGGTCGTCGGGCACGTCAGGCTGTCCCGCGCCGCAGCGGGGGACGAGGCGCCCGGGCTGTGGAGCGAACGCGCGGGCGTGGCCGTCGCGTCGACCGCGGTCGTCTCCCGTCTCTTCGTCGCCCCGGGCGCACGCGGCCACGGCATCGGCGCGCTCCTGATGGCGCGGGTCGACCGGGAGGCGCGGGCCCGCGGCCTGCACCCGGTCCTCGACGTGGTCTCGTCCGACGCCCCCGCCGCCGCGCTCTACGAACGCCTGGGGTGGGAACTGCTGTCCGTCGTCGAGCAGGAGTGGGGGCCGGGGCGCCGGGTCGCTCTGCGGTGCTACGCGGCGCCGTTGGAGGGCGGTGCCGTGTCTTCGCGTACGGAGCCCACCTCCGAGGCTCCCGCCGAAGCCACCTCCCGCAGCGCCGCGAGCAGCCCCCGCAGCGACTGACCCGGGCGAAGCGCGAACTGCCGCGCCAGGACGTACGGATGACGGCGAAGGCCCCGTCCGTGGAGCCGGACGGGGCCGTGTGCCCTGGCAGGAGGTACGGAGAGGTGGCGCGGGTCAGCCGAGCAGCGAACGCACCGCCGCGCGCTCGACGTTGGTGAGGGCGCGGACCAGCTTCGGGGTGAGGAAGACGATCGCGGTTCCGACCAGACCGACCGCGATGACCTGCGCGGGCGAGGTGATGTAGTACTGGTGCCGCTCGCCGCCGGACGTGAAGTCGTAGAGGCGGTAGCCGGGCCAGCCGACGTAGCGGTGGAAGACCCAGGAGTACGTCGGGAAGAGCGCGACCACCCAGCCGGTGACGAGGAACGTCACCGAGAGCGTGAAGCTCAGGACGCGCCAGGGGAACATGACCAGCTGGAAGAGCAGCGCCCGCCAGCCCGCGGCGTCGGCGAGCCGCGCCCTGACCCCGGCCCACATGCCCGCGCCCTGCGGCACGTCGAGCGGGCCGGGGCCCGCGACGTCGAGCCCGAGCCCCGTGCGGGCCCGACGTCGCTCGGCGGCGCCGAGCCCCCGCGCCGCGGCGAGCGCCACGGCGATGACGGGCAGCCCGAGCAGGGTGACGAGCAGCCCCGCACCGAGCGAGACCGACGCCACGGCGAAGGTGAAACCGACGATCGCGACGGGCAGCGAGACCAGCACATGGCCGACCTCGCGGAACGTGGCCGCCGCGAACGGCGCCCGCCAGAAGCCGACATGCTCCCGCTGCGCGGCGGGTCCGGGCGCCTGGAGCGGCGCTGCGGCGGACGCGGAGTACGGCAGGGTGCTGGTGCTCATGGCGGGCCTCGAATCTTCGCGGTGGGGAGGGGACGAGCGGTGCTGTCCACCAGCTGAGAGGCGCTGTCCGTGCCCCTCACCTGCTGACGTCCTCAACATTCGCGGATCCGCGAGCCCTGCGGCATACGGTGATGTGGTGTCTTGGGGGTGGTGCTAACCCCCCTAGGGACGGGTCCGTGCGCCCCGCCCGCGCAGCCACGCGGCGACGTCGTCCGCCCCGGCGGCGACGGCGATGTCCAGGGGCGTCCGGTCGTCGTACCCGACCCGGTCGGGGTCGGCGCCCTGCCGGAGCAGGTACTGGGCGGTGGCCAACTGCCCGCCGTGGCAGGCGCCCCAGAAGGCGCTGGTGATGTCGTCGCGGTCCGGCCGCCCCGAACCGTCCTCCTCGGCGACGCGGCCTTCGACGAGCCCCTCCACGCGGTCGAGGAGACCGAGCGTCGCCGCGTCCTGCAGGGTCGTCCGTGCCCCGTGCTCCAGGAGTCGCCGCGCCGCCCGCCACTGGCCGAAGGCGCGCGCGTCGGCGAGTGGCGTGCCGCCCGCGACGACGGCGCCGTCCGCCTCGATGTCGGCACCGGCCGCGACGAGGGCGTCGAGCGCGGCCACGTCGTCGTTGCTCGCGGCCCAGTGCAGCGGTGTCTCGGTGTGCGCGCCGACGAACCGGGCGTCGGGGTCGGCACCGGCCGCGACGAGGGCGGCGATCACCTCGGGGCTCCTGGGGAAGTGCCCCGGCCAGTCCGTGGCGATGTGCAGCAGACTGCGCGTCCCCGCGGCCTCGCCGTCCTGCCTGATCGCGGCGGAGGCGAGCCAGGGCCGCGCGGCGAGCAGCGCGCGCAGGGCAGCGACGTCACCGCCGCGAATCGCCTCGGTCACCGCCACGGCCACCGGATCCCGTACGTCGAGAACTGCCATGCCCGACCTCCTGATCGACTTCCGGCAAGTCTGTCAGCGGCCACTGACAACGCGCGGCGGCGAGCCCGGCACCGGCACCCGGAACCGGCTCTTCTCAAGAAGGAGGGCGAAAACCATCGCCGCGACCACCGCGACGAGATGTTCGCGGCCCGCGAGATTGAGTTCGGCGAGGGAACCCATGACCGTCGGCACGACGGCGGCGAGAAAGAGCAGCGGGGCCCGCAGTGTCACCGCGGCGAAGGCGAAGAGCCCGACGATCGCCGCCGAGGCCCCCGTGTCCACCGCGTGCGCGGCATCGGCGGGCAGACCGAGCCGGTCGGGCCCGAGCGCGATCATCACGCGTGCCCCGAGGGTGCCTGCGAGCGTGGCGGCGTAGGCCACCACCAGCGTCCGTATTCGCCCGAAGGCCAGCTCGGCCAGCGCGAACGCCAGGAACAGCCGGGGCAGCCCGCCCCACACCGCCAGGTCCTGCGCGGGCACGAACACCGACACGGGTGTACGCAGCAGAGACACCGGCAGCGGCTGGTCGGCCCGCACCTCACTGACCACACGGAGCACGGACTCCCCGGTGGGCGTCTGCTGGTAGGCGTGCAGCCCGATCACGGCGACCGTGGCGAACAGCGCCAGCGAGAGCCCCAGCGGCCCGCGCCCGCGCAGCGTGCGGAAGGGCCCGGCGATCACCCCCCGCCACTCACGGACCAGAACATCGACCAGAGCCCGGCCACACCGGGCGGCCGCGTGTGACACCAGCTGTCCCATCTTCTTTCTCGGAGAACGCGGAAGGCCCCAACCGTGATCGGTTGGGGCCTTCGGCTGCCCTGACGGGCGGGTGCGGAGGATACGAGATTCGAACTCGTGAGGGGTTGCCCCCAACACGCTTTCCAAGCGTGCGCCCTAGGCCACTAGGCGAATCCTCCGCCGCAAACAATACAAGACGTTGGGGAGTGCTCGCGAACACGATCCCGAGGTCGCCGTCGTGATCGTCTCCGGAGCCGTCCCCGCCCGGGACCGGCGTCGCTTCCCGGTCGGGGGATCCGCTACTGTGGGGGCCAGCCCCTCACGTGGCGCTATCTGACTGAACTCCCCCAGGGCCGGAAGGCAGCAAGGGTAGGTCGGCTCTGGCGGGTGCGTGGGGGGCGCTTTGCGTTCGCGGTACGGGTTGTCAGTGGGCGCCTATAACCTCGTATGCGTGTCGTCTCTCGCGCTGTACCGCCGCTATCGCCCGGAGTCGTTCGCCGAGGTCATCGGGCAGGAGCATGTAACCGACCCGCTGCAGCAGGCGCTGCGCAACAACCGGGTCAATCACGCCTACCTGTTCAGTGGTCCCCGCGGCTGCGGCAAGACGACGAGCGCGCGCATCCTGGCCCGCTGTCTCAACTGTGAGCAAGGTCCCACTCCCACGCCCTGCGGCGAGTGCCAGTCCTGCCGCGACCTGGCGAGGAACGGGCCGGGTTCGATCGATGTCATCGAGATCGACGCCGCCTCGCACGGTGGCGTGGACGACGCCCGTGACCTGCGGGAAAAGGCCTTCTTCGGACCCGCGTCGAGCCGGTACAAGATCTACATCATCGACGAGGCCCACATGGTCACCTCGGCGGGCTTCAACGCCCTCCTGAAGGTGGTCGAGGAGCCCCCGGAGCACCTCAAGTTCATCTTCGCGACGACCGAGCCCGAGAAGGTCATCGGGACGATCCGCTCGCGCACGCACCACTACCCCTTCCGCCTCGTGCCCCCCGGCACGCTCAGGGACTACCTCTCCGAGGTCTGCGGGCACGAGGACATGGCCGTCGAGGACGGGGTGTTCCCGCTCGTCGTGCGGGCCGGTGCCGGTTCCGTGCGTGACTCGATGTCCGTCATGGACCAGCTGCTCGCCGGCGCGGGCGACGCGGGTGTGACGTATGCCATGGCGACGTCCCTCCTCGGGTACACCGACGGCTCGTTGCTCGACTCCGTGGTGGAGGCCTTCGCCTCCGGGGACGGTGCGGCGGCCTTCGAGGTCGTGGACCGCGTCATCGAGGGCGGCAACGACCCGCGGCGCTTCGTCGCCGACCTCCTGGAGCGGCTGCGCGACCTGGTGATCCTCGCGGCCGTGCCGGACGCCGCCGAGAAGGGGCTCATCGACGCCCCCGCCGACGTCGTGGAGCGGATGCAGGCGCAGGCCGGTGTCTTCGGAGGCGCCGAGCTCAGCCGCGCCGCCGACCTCGTGAACGAGGGCCTCACCGAAATGCGCGGCGCCACATCGCCGCGCCTCCAGCTGGAGCTGATCTGCGCGCGCGTGCTGCTTCCCGCGGCGTACGACGACGAGCGTTCCCTGATGGCCCGCCTCGACCGCCTGGAGCGCGGGGGGAACTTCGTCCCCGGCGGCCAGGGCGCCGCCCCCGCGATGGGGTACGTCCCCGGCCCCGAGGCCCACGCGGGCGTGCAGCAGCCCGGCGTCGCCATGCCCGCGGGCGGGCCCGCGCCGGTCCCCCAGGGGCCGCCGGTGCGG
>NZ_JBHYJI010000026.1:0-124357 GCF_042740435.1 Streptomyces sp. NPDC059002
GTTACGGGGGCGGCGCTTCCTCATGCTCGGACGGGCGCGCCGAATTCCTCAAGTACCCACTAAATAGTGCGTACTTACCTTTGGGTCAGCCAGAAAGGCGGCCGGATCGCCTCTTCCCGGATCGCCTCTTCCCGCATCGCCTCTTCCCGGATCACCACTTCAGGAAGCTCTCGATGGCAAGCTGTCGATGACAGACACCCCATCAGCGAGGACACCCGTCGACGAGGGAGTTCGCCCCGCATGCCGCCGAGAGACGCGACCCCGGCCCCGCGCGGCGGCGAAGGCCCCGCGCCGCCGGCCGGTGCCCGCGCCCACCGTCTTCTCCTCGCCGTCTGCGCCGTCTTCGCCCTGCTCTCCCTGGCCCTGGTCCCGCCCACCCTGCCCCTCGGCTGGGACGAACTCGTCTACGCCTCCCGCTTCTCCTCGCACGCGCCCGCCACCCCCTTCAGCGCGCCCCGCACCCGCGGCGTCCCGTTCCTCATCGCGCCCGTGGCCTCCTGGAGCGACTCGGTCGTCCTGCTCAGGCTCTGGCTGACGCTGCTCTCGACCGCCGCGCTCTACCTGGGGTTCCGTCCATGGCTGCGCGCGGCGCACCGGCCGTCGGCGGCCGCCGTGGCCGCCGGTCTGTACGGCTGCCTGTGGGTCGCGCTGTTCTACGCGAGCGCCGCGATGCCCAACCACTACACGGCCATGGGCGCCGTCGGGGCGGTCGGCCTCTTCCTGCGGGCCCGGCCGACTGCCGCGACGTACGCGGGGATCGCCGCCTGGCTCGCCCTGGCCACCCTGATGCGACCCAATGACGGCGCCGCCGTCGCCGCGCCCCTCCTGCTCGCCGCCCTGCTGGTCCGGGCCTGGCGCGGGCGCGGCCGTGTCCTGGCCGTGCTCGGCGGGCTCGGGGCGGGGGCGCTGCCCTGGATCGTCGAGGCGTACGTCCGGTTCGGCGGGGTCCGTGAACGGCTCGCGCGGGCCAGCGAAGTGCAGGGAGATCTACGTCCCTTGCTCTCGTTCGTGCACCATCTCACGGTCCTGGACGGCCCGTTGCTCTGCCGCCCCTGCGACGGCGACGGCATCCGGCTCGTGCCGGCGCAATGGTGGGTCCTCCTGCCGCTCCTGGTGGCCGCGGGGCTCTGGACCCTCCGCCGCCGGGCGCCCGACGTCCTCCCCGCCCATGCGCTCGCCCTCGGCACGGCCCTCTCCGTAGCCCTCCCCTACCTCCTCCTCGTCCCCTACGCGGCCCCGCGCTTCCTGCTCCCCGCCCACGCCCTCCTCGCCCCCACCGCGGCGACGGGGCTGCTCGCCGTGGCCGGACTCGCCCGCACTCCCGGACGGCGGCGCGCGGCGGGTGTCGTACTCCCCGCCGTTCTCGCCCTCGCCCTCACCGGCCATCTCGTCGCCCAACTCCTCCTCGTCCACGGCAACTCCAGGATCCAGTCGGGCGCCCGCGACGACTGGGCGCGGGTCGCCGAGGTGCTGAACGCACACGGTGTCGGCGGCGGCCGCACCAAGAACGGCGGGAGAGACGGGAGCGGCGCGCCCCCGCGCTGCGTCCTGCGCGGGAACACCTCCGTGATCCCCATCGCGTACGCCGCGCGCTGCGATCCCGCAGGGCACGACGATCCGCGCCGCCCCAGCGCCCTGGTGCTCCGCGAGGCCGCTCCCCCGCGCTGGGCCCGCGACTGGCCGCGCCACGTCGTGCCGCACACCTACGCTCCCGGCTGGGTCGTGCATGTACGCCCAGGGACACCGATCGCGCCCGATATCCGTAACTCGCCGCCCGGTGTGCGCTCTTGACGCCACCGCGACCCCACCCGCACCATCAGGCGCACTCGAACTCGTACGCCATACGAGCGCGTCACCCCACACAAAACGGAATACGGAACACGGAAACCGGAGCCCCCACATGAAACTCTCCGTTCCCGGACGTACCGCGGCGGCCGCAGTCCTGGCCGTCGCCGGACTCCTCACCACGAGCGCGATATCCAACGCGGCCCCGCCCACCGCGACGTCCCCCACGACGTCCGCCAAGGCGGCCGCCGCACCCGACATCCCCGTCGCCAACGTCAAGGCCCACCTCTCCGAGCTGCAGTCCATCGCGAGCGCCAACGGCGGCAACCGTGCCCACGGAAGCGCCGGGTACAAGGCGTCCATCGACTATCTGAAGGGCAAGCTCGACGAGGCCGGATTCACCACCTCCGTCCAGGAGTTCACGGCGGGCGGCGACACGGGCTACAACCTGATCGCCGACTGGCCCGGCGGCGACGACGGCAAGATCGTCATGGCCGGCGCCCACCTCGACAGCGTCTCCGACGGCCCCGGCATCAACGACAACGGCTCGGGCTCCGCCGCCGTCCTGGAGACCGCGCTCACGGTGGCCCGCGAGCAGTACAAGCCCACCAAGCACCTGCGGTTCGCCTGGTGGGGCGCGGAGGAGATCGGCCTGGTCGGCTCCTCGCACTACGTCGAGAAGCTGCCCGCGGCCGACCGCTCGAAGATCAGCGGCTATCTGAACTTCGACATGATCGCCTCCCCGAACACGGGCTACTTCGTCTACGACGACGACCCCACCATCGAGAAGACGTTCAAGGACTACTACGCGGGCCAGAACATCACCACGGAGCCGGACGACGAGGGCGACGGCCGCTCCGACCACGCCCCGTTCCAGCAGGCGGGCGTCCCGGTCGGCGGTCTGTTCACCGGCGCCGAGACCACCAAGTCGGCGGCGCAGGCGGAGAAGTGGGGCGGCACGGCGGGCGAGCCGTTCGACAAGTGCTACCACTCGTCCTGCGACGACGAGTCGAACCTCGACGCGACCGCGCTCGACCGCAACAGCGACGCGGTGGCGTACGCGGTGTGGGGGCTGTCCTCGTAGGAGTCCGACTCCGTAGACACCGTCTCCGTAGGCACCGCCTCCGTAGAGACCGTTTCTGCAGAGAGCCGTCTCCGTAGGGAGCACATTCGCCCCTGGACGCGATTGCTTGCGCATGCATATAGTGCACGCGCAAGCAATCGCCGTACCCAGAGGGGATTCCCATGACCCGCACGTTCCTCTTCGCCCTCGGCAGCGCGCGCCCCGGAGGCAACTCCGAGATCCTGGCCCGCAAGGCCGCCGAGCAGCTGCCCTCGGACGTCGAGCAGCGCTGGCTGAACCTGGCGGAGCTGCCGCTGCCCGACTTCGAGGACCTGCGGCACGACGAGACCGGCCCGCGCGCCCGCCCCCGGCCCGTCGGGGACAACGAGGCGCTGCTCCTGGACGCCACCCTCGAGGCCACAGACATCGTGATCGTCTCGCCCCTGTACTGGTACTCGCTCTCGTCCAACGTCAAGCGCTACCTCGACTACTGGGACGCGTGGCTGGAGACCCCGGACGCCGACTTCAAGAACACCCTCGAAGGCCGCACCCTGTGGGGCGTGACGGCGCTCGCGCACCGCGAGGAGGAGGTGGCCGAGCCGCTGATCGGCACGCTCAACCACACCGCCGCCTTCTTCCCGATGCGCTTCGGCGGCGTCCTGCTCGGCAACGGCACCCGGCCGGGCCAGGTGCTCAAGGACGACACCGCCCTGGCGCGCGCCAAGACGTTCTTCGCGCAGGAGCCGCCGCTGGCCCGCTTCCCGTACGACCGGGCGTAGTTACGCCAGGACGTCCTTCGCCCCGAACCGCGCCCACGCCGCCGACCCGAACACGGCCGCGTAGATCCCCTGCATCTGCAGGTTCTTGATGAGGTCGTCCCAGTAGATCGGCTCGCGCATCAGGTCCGCGAAGGACAGCCAGTAGTGCGAGAAGAAGTACGGGTGGAGTCCGTGCAGTTGGGGGATCTGGTCCAGGATCTGGACCGTGATCAGCAGGCCGACGGTCGTCGCCATCGCCGCGATGCCGCTGCTGGTGAGCGTCGACACGAAGAGGCCGAGCGCCGCCACGCCGATCAGTGAAGCGGCGACGACGAGCGCGATCAGCAGGGCCCGCAGCAGCCCGTCCCCGAAGCTCATCCGGGTGCCGGAGATCGTGGTGACCTCGCCGAGCGGGAAGAGCAGCGCGCCGGTCGCGAGCGCGGACAGGGCGACGACCAGGGTCGCGACCAGGCAGAACGTCAGCGTGGTCGCGTACTTGGCGAGGAGCAGACGGGTGCGTCCCGCGGGGGCGACGAGCAGATAGCGCAGCGTGCCCGCGTTCGCCTCGCCCGCGATCGCGTCGCCCGCGATGACGCCGATCGCCATCGGCAGGAAGAACGGCAGGGTCGCGGCGAGCGCCGTGAACACCAGGAACAGGCCGTTGTTGGTGACCTGCGCGATGAAGGCGGGCCCGCCGCCCTCGCCGCCCCCGCCGATCGTGGAGCCGTCGCTCGTCTCGATCTTGACCGCGGCCCCGACGAGGATCGGCACGGCGGCCAGCACGCCGAGCAGGGCGAGCGTCCGCCAGCGGCGGAAGGTGATCGAGAGTTCGCTGCGGAACAGGCCGAGGGTCCACATCAGCCGCGGCTCCGCCGCCCGTACCGCCGTTGCGTCCCTGGCCTCTGTTGCGTCCGTGGCCTCAGCCCGCGACATCGAATCCCTCTCCCGTCAGGGCGACGAACGCGTCCTCCAGGGAGGCCCGTTCGAGCCCGAAGCCCCGGACGCGCACGCCCGCGCCGACCAGCGCGGCATTCAGATCGGCGAGCTCCACGTCCTGTCCCGGCGGCTCGCCCGTCACCCGGTCCTCCGTCACGACGAGGTCCGTCGTGCCCCACTCCTTCAGGACGCGGGCCGCCTCGCCCGGGTCCGGTGTCGTCACGACGAGCCGCCCGCGCGCGCCCGCGGCGAGGTCGGCGACCGGGCCCTGGGTGATGAGGCGGCCCCGGGTCATCACGGCCGCGTGCGTGCAGACCTGCTCGATCTCGTCGAGGAGGTGCGAGGAGAGGAAGACGGTCGTGCCCTCCGCCGCCAACTCCCGCACCAGCGTGCGGATCTCCCGCATGCCCTGCGGGTCGAGTCCGTTGGTCGGCTCGTCCAGCACGAGCAGTCTGCGCGGCTGCAGCAGTGCGGCCGCGAGCCCCAGGCGCTGCTTCATGCCCAGGGAGTACGCCTTCGCCTTCTTGCCCGCGGCCGCGGTGAGCCCGACCCGGTCGAGCGCCGCCTCGGCCCGGGTCCGCCGGGTGCGCGGATCGGCGGTCGGGTCGGCGGAGTCGTACCGGAGGAGGTTGTCGCGGCCGGACAGGAAGCCGTAGAGGGCCGGGCCCTCGATCAGCGCGCCCACCTGCGGCAGCACGGTGCGCGTGGCGCGCGGCATGGGGCGGCCGAGAACCTGGGCGCGGCCCGACGTCGGCTCGATGAGGCCCATCAGCATGCGGATGGTGGTCGTCTTGCCCGAGCCGTTCGGCCCGAGGAATCCGAAGACGCTGCCTTCGGGAACGGTGAGGTCGAGGCGGTCGACGGCGAGGTGCTTGCCGTAGCGCTTGGTGAGCGCGTGCGTCTCGATCACACTCGGTGCCTCGCGTGGCCCTGACGTTCCCCCGATGGTGCCTGGCACCGATTCCTCCCCCTCACCCGAACCATGCCCCGACGATCGCCGAGCGGACCGAGGGCTGCCTCGCCCCCGGCCCGCCGATCCTGCTCCGTACGCCTCGTACGTGTCGTACGTCTCGTACGCGGTGCCCCTAGCGGCCCGCCGCCTTCACGAGCGCGTCCTTGGTGACCGCGCCCACGTAGACCTTGCCGTCGTCCGTGACCAGGGCGTTGATCAGGCGGGTCGAGAAGACCGTGCCCGAGCCGAACTTGCCGTTGACCTGGTCGCCCAGGGAGTCGAGCAGCTTCTGCGCGTCCGGCGACACGTCGCCCGAACCGGCCGTCGGCAGGCCCTGGCCGCCCGGCAGCTTCAGCTCGGCGATGGAGTTCCAGCCCTCACCGATGACGTTCAGACCGTCCAGGCCGTCTGCCGTGAACTGGTCCTTGCCCTTGAGCTGGTCCTTGCCCTTGAAGTCACCGCTCCGGTCCGCGTGTTCATCGGCCTCGGTGACCTTCGCACCCTTGGGCGGCGTGAAGTCGAAGGTGGCCGCGGACGGCTTGCCGAAGTCGACCTTGGTGAAGCCCGCGTCGACGACGGCCGCGCCGCCGGAGGACGGGGTCAGGGTGAACTTGAGCGGCGTGCCCGTCTTGGCGTCCACCGCGACGGTGATCCGGCCGACCGTCGAGCCCGACTGCTTCGGCTTGATCACCAGGCGGTACGCGTCGCGGCCCGCGATCTGCGCGGTGCCGTCGACCTTCACGGACGTCGTGGAGTCGACGGCCTTGAGCGCCTGCTCGGCGAAGTCCTTGGGGGTGGCGGGGACGTCCTTGGGGAGGTCCTTGGCCGCGTCCTTGCCTGCGCCCTTGCTCGCGGCCGCCCCGGCGTCCTTGGCGTGGTACGCCTCGTTCGACGCGCTGTCGTAGGCCCACAGCTCGTCGCCGTTGTGGATCAGGCTGTACTCGGCGGCGTCGTCGAGGACGGACACCTTCTGCTTGTCGGGGCCGTCGGCCGCGACGCGCAGCGTGTGCGTGCCCGAGGCGAGCTCCATCAGCTTCGACTTGGGATCGGCGGCCGAACCCCCGCCGTCCTCACCCCGGTCCCCGCCACCGCCGCCGGCGAAGCCGCCCGCGAAACCGCCGACCGAGGGCAGACCCAGATCGGTGCTGATCTTGACGTTGCCGGACAGCTGCTGCGTGTCCGACGCGGCGATCTTCTCGACGAGTTCCTGTGCGGAGATCTTCGGCAGGTCGGGGTCGCCCGAGGTGGCGAGCGCCGGGACGAGCCCGATGGTCGCCGCCGCCACCCCCGCCACCGCGATCGGGACGACGTAGCGCGCGGCCTTGCGGCGGCCCACGCGGAGATCCCCCGCCTCGCTGGTGTCCTGCTCCGGTTCGTACGGTGCCATGTGTGCCCTACCTCCGTGGTCGGCGGCGGCCTTCCCTGTACGTGCCTCGTCCACCCTGCGCCGCCATTCTCACCCGAATTGGTCAGGAGTGGTGGTCCTTGCTGGCTTCTATCCGACCAAATCGGCCAGCGGGAAGCGTCAGACCCCGGGCGCAACTCCACGTACTGCCCTGGGATGACATGAAGCGGCGGCACCTCCCCCGACCCGTAGGGGAAGGCGCCGCCGCATCCTGCCGACCAGCAGGGGTCCCGACCGGACGATCAGCGCTGCACGAACACGTAGTCCGCCTGGTAGGGCACGCTCACGATCTTGCCGGGCGTGCAGCTGCCGGTCGGCTGGACGCCGCCGACCGTGTTCAGCCGCAGGATCTCCGCCGTCGAGGAGAGCAGCCCGCCGCGCCGGCCGATCTGGGTGGCCCTGAGGTCCAGTTCGGGGATGTTCCCCGCACCGTTCGGGGTCTTGGAGATCAGCTGGGCGCTGACCCCGCTGCGGTCGGGGGCGACCCACTGCGGGGTCCCCGAGTTGGGCGCGGTGAAGCGGTGCGCGATGTCGCCGCCGAGCAGGGCCCGTACGTCGCGCTGCGCGAAGGCGAACTTCCCGGAGCCGTCGTCGGCCTTCTTGCACTCGTAGATCTGCTTGCCCTGGACCACGGAGGCCTGGAAGTTGGCCGAGGCGCCGCGGAAGTCGACGTCGGCGCCGACCTTGTTGAGCTGGCCGCGGACCGCGCCGCCGGGGAACTCGGCGGTGTGCAGATTGGCGTAGAAGCTGTGGGGGTTCGCCTTCAACTGGGCGAGCAGGGCGGCGTCGTCGACCGTGACGGTGCCGGTGACGCTGTTGCCCTTGATCTTGGCAAGCAGCCCGGTGAAGTCGACCTTGATGCCGCCGTTGACGCCCTTGTTCCCCTGATGGATGTGGAGGGCGGTCGGCCTGCCGGTGCCGCGCCACTTGACCGTGACGGACACCTTGTCGCCCTTGACCCTGACGAACTCCAGCGCCCTGCCGTCCTTGTCGCCGACCGCGGGCCCGCCCTGCACCGGCACCTCGTTGGCGCCGTTCATGCTCGCCGCGAAGACCGAGCCGCCGCGCCCGGTGCCCGCGCCGCCGCTCTGCACTCCGACGGACGCGTCGCCCTCGCCGCCTTGCGCGCCGTGCCCGCCGTGCCCGCTCTGCCCGCTGCTCCGGGTGGCGTTCGCGCTGTCGCTCTCGGCGATGCCCGGCAGGACCGCGACGGCCAGGCCCGCCGCCGCGGCGGCCGCGATGCCGGAGACGAGCAGGGTGCGCCGGCGGTTCTTCGCTGTAGTGGTGAAGGTGCCCATGGTGTGTGATCTCCCCGTACCCGGGCCGACGCCGCCTGCGTCGGCTTCTGGGCATGGGTACGGAATGGATCCGAGCCTGGACTCAATCCAATCTAGGGCAGTTAATGTGACCCGAGTCACACGACGACGGGCCGGGTAGGACCTCAGCCCGCCCGGTGCACCACCAGGTCGCAGAGCTCCACGAGGGCCGCCTTCGCGTCGCACTCCGGCAGCGGCACGAGCGCGGCCCGCGCCTCCTCCGCGTACCGCACGGTGTCCCGGCGGGCCTGCTCGAGGGCGGGGTGGGCCCGCAGCCGGGCGAGCGCCTCCGCGTGCCGCGCGTCGTCGGTGAGGTCCGAGTCGAGCAGCTCGCTCAGGGCGATGTCCTCGGCGAGGCCAAGGCGTGCCACGCGCTCGCGCAGCCGCAGGACCGGCAGCGTGGGGATGCCCTCGCGCAGGTCCGTGCCCGGCGTCTTGCCCGACTCGTGCGAGTCGGACGCGATGTCGAGGACGTCGTCGGCGAGCTGGAAGGCGACGCCCAGCCGCTCGCCGTACTGCGTCAGGACGTCGACGACGGTCTCGTCCGCGCCCGACATCATCGCGCCGAACCGGCACGCCACGGCGACCAGCGAGCCGGTCTTGCCACCGAGCACGTCGAGGTAGTGGTCGACCGGGTCGCGCCCCTCGGTCGGCCCCGCCGTCTCCAGGATCTGCCCGGTGACCAGGCGCTCGAAGGCCTCCGCCTGGATACGGACGGCCTCGGGGCCGAGGTCGGCCAGGATGTAGGAGGCGCGGGCGAAGAGGAAGTCGCCGGTCAGGACGGCGACCGAGTTCCCCCAGCGCTGGTTGGCGCTGTCGACGCCACGGCGCACGTCCGCCTCGTCCATCACGTCGTCGTGATAGAGCGTCGCGAGGTGCGTGAGCTCGACGACCACGGCGGAGGGCACGACGCCCGGCGCATAGGGGTCGCCGAACTGGGAGGCGAGCATGACGAGGAGGGGCCGGAAGCGCTTCCCTCCGGCGCGGACGAGGTGCTGGGCGGCCTCCGTGATGAACGGAACCTCGCTCTTGGTGGCCTCGAGCAGGCCCTCCTCGACAGCCGCCAACCCGGCCTGGACATCGGCTTCGAGAGCCTGGTCCCGCACGCTCAGCCCAAAAGGCCCGACGACGGTCACGAGACGTTCTCCTGTCTGCTGACGATCACATGGCGAACTCGGTCGATCATTGGATCTCGGTCGATGACACGGTTTGTCGATGTGTCGCTGCCATCACTCAAGTCAGCGTATCCGGTCGACTTTCGATCACAGCGAGCACCTGCCCGCCCGTCGCCCGCCGCCACCCTGCTCGACGCGCTGCGCGCGGCCCCTGCCCCATTCCAACAAGCGCGGCCGGGCAGACTGCAATCTCCCCCGGTATGTTCTTGATCAGTCCATACGACCGAGAAGAACCCCTCGCACCAGAAGAACCGTAAAGACCGGGAGCAGCCGCTTTGTCCCGTACTGCGGCCGAGTACGAGCCGCCCGCAGAGCCGCCGACGGACCCGCCGCCGGGCGACGACCACGCCTTCTTCGGGCAGCCACGCGGCCTGCTCACCCTCTCCGGCCTGGAGGTCTGGGAGCGATTCTCGTTCCTCGGCATGCAGGCCATCCTGGTCCTCTACTTCGCCGACTCCGTCGGACACGACGGCATGGGCATGGATGCGGGCACGGCCGCCTCGGTCTCCGCGGCGTACGGAACGCTGGTCTATCTGGTCTCCGTGGCGGGCGGCTGGCTCGCCGACCGCATCCTCGGCTCGTACCGCGCGGTGCTCTGGGGCGGCATCCTCATCGCCTGCGGCCACTACTCGATGGCGGTGCCGACCCCGACGATGACGTGGGTCGGCCTCGGCCTGATCAGCGCGGGCACCGGCCTGCTCAAGCCGAACGTCGCCTCGATGGTCGGCAAGCTCTACCGCACCGAGGACGAGCGCCGCGACGCCGGATTCGCGCTCTACTACATGGCGATCAACATCGGCGCCTTCGCGGGCCCGCTGATCACCGGCTGGCTCGGCGACCACAAGGGCTGGCACTGGGGCTTCTCGGCGGCCGCGATCGGCATGACGTTCGGCCTGATCCAGTACGTGGCGGGGCGGCGTCACCTCGCCGGGCGCAAGGCCTCCGCCGAGTTCGCGCTGCCCCCGGACGCGATGCGGCGGGCGGTCGTGATGATTGTCATCGGCTGTGTCGTGGCCGCCGCGGTCGCGGGGCTGCTCGCCGCCGTCGGCTGGCTGACCATGGACCGCTTCGTCGACCTGCTCACGATCGTCTCGGTGATCGCGCCGGTCGTCTACTTCGCGGTGATGTTCCGCAGCCCGCGCGTCACGGGCGAGGAGCGGCGCCGGCTGCGGCCCTACGTCGTGCTCTTCCTCGCCTCGGTGGTCTTCAACTTCATCCTCTTCCAGGCGTACTCGACGATGATGCTGCTCGCCGCGTCGAACGCCGAGACCTCGATCCTCGGCTACCACTTCCCCGCCAGCTGGTACGCCTCCGCGCTCGGCGCCTTCGAGGTCGCGCTCGCCCCCGTCGTCGCCGCCGTCTGGGCGCGGATGGGCCCGCGCCAGCCGCACGCCTCCAACAAGATCGCGTTCGGCGTGATCCTGGGCGGTCTGTCGTTCCTGCTGATGGTCCTGCCGACCTCGGGGCACAGCGACGACACGTACAAGATGGCCGCCTGGTGGATCGTCGGCTCCTACCTGCTGCTCGGGCTCGGCGACATCCTCCTGGAGACCTCGGGCATGTCGGCCACCACGAAGCTCGCCCCGAAGGCCTTCGCCAGCCAGACCATGGCGCTCTGGTTCCTCTCCCTCGCGCTCGCCAACGGCATCCAGGCGCAGGTCGTGAAGTTGTACGGCGAGGTCTCCAACCCCGCGTACTTCGGCGTGAACGGTGGCATCGCGGTCCTCGCGGGCATCGCCGTCATCGCGCTCGCCCCCTGGCTGCGCCGCACCATGCACCCCGTCCACTGAGGTTCCTCCCATGTCGCACACCCCGAAGATCAGGACCGACTTCCCGAACGAGACCACTCGTGAGGACATCCGCGTACCCCTCGCCGACGGAACCAGGCTCTACGCGCGCGTGTGGCGCCCGGTGACCGACGAGCCCGTCCCCGTGCTCCTCGAATACCTCCCCTACCGGCTGAGCGACTGGACGGCACCGCGCGACTGGCAGCGCCACCCCTGGTACGCGGGCCACGGCTACGCCTCCGTGCGCGTCGACGTCCGCGGGCACGGCAACAGCGAGGGCCTGCCCACCGACGAGTACTCGGCGCAGGAGCTGGCGGACGGCGTCGAGGTGGTGAACTGGCTGGCCGCGCAGGACTGGTCGAGCGGCAAGGTCGGCATGTTCGGCATCTCCTGGGGCGGCTTCAACTCCCTCCAGATCGCGGCCCTCGCACCCGAGCCGCTCAAGGCGATCGTCACGGTCTGCTCCGCGGACGACCGCTATGACAACGACGTGCACTACATGGGTGGTTCCGTCCTGGCGGTGGACATGCACACGTGGGCGGCGACGATGCTCGCCTTCGTGGCGCGCCCGCCGGACCCGCAGTTCGTCGGCGAGGCCTGGCGCGAGATGTGGCTGACCCGCCTGGCGGCCGTCGAACCCTTCATCCACACCTGGCTCGACCACCAGACCCGCGACGACTACTGGCGGCACGGCAGCGTCTGCGAGGACTACTCGGCGATCGGCGCGGCGGTCCTCGCGGTCGGCGGCTGGCACGACCCGTACCGCGACACGGTCCTGCGCCTGGTCGAGCATCTGCCCGGCGACGTACGCGGGTTGATCGGCCCCTGGTCGCACCAGTACCCCGACCGCGGCCTGCCGCCGGGACCCGCGATCGGCTTCCTCCAGGAGACGCTGCGCTGGTGGGACCACCACCTGAAGGGCATCGACACGGGCGTCATGGCCGAGCCGAAACTCCGCTCCTGGATCAGCGACTCGCATCCGCCCGCCACGGTCTACGAGCTGCTGAGCGGCCAGTGGGTGGGCGACACCTCATGGCCTTCCCCGAAGGTCACCCCCGTCTCGTACGCCCTCCAGGGCAGCCCTCTGATCGTCGACTCCCCGCAGCACACGGGCCTGGACGCGGGCCGCTTCTTCCCCTTCGGCAACGACGCCGACCTGCCGCCCGACCAGCGGGACGAGGACGCGAAGTCGGCGTGCTTCGAGTTCGAGGTCCCCTCCGAGGTACGCGTCCTCGGGCGCCCGAAGGTGACACTGCGGCTGCGCATGGACGTCCCCTACGGGCAGGCGATCGCCCGCGTCTGCGACGTGGCCCCGGACGGCTCCTCCACGCTGGTCACCCGCGGTGTGCTCAACCTCTCCGCACGCCACGGCAGGGACCGCGCGGACGCCTGGCCGCTCGGCGCCACCGAGGACGTGACGTTCGAGCTCAACGGCATCGGCCACAGCTTCCCCGCGGGCCACCGCATCCGCCTCGCGGTCTCCTCCGCGTACTGGCCCTGGATCTGGCCGCAGGCGGACTCCGCGGGCTTCACCCTGGAGCCGGTGGGCAGCTCGCTCGAACTCCCGGTGCGCGAGGGCGACTCGGACCCCTCCATCACCTTCGAGGCCCCCGAGCAGTCGGAGCCGCTGGGCGTGGTCTACCCGGCGACCCTGGACGAGCAGCGCCCCGAGCGCCTTGTCGTACGCGATGTCGCCAAGGGCGAGTGGCGCCTGGAGGTCGACCCGCGCTACGGCGGCACGCGCGTGTACCCCGACGGCCTCGAATTCACCGAGGACGCGCTGGAGACGTACACGATCGACGAGTCCGACCCGCTGAGCGCCCGCACCCGCTCCGACTGGACGATCCGCCTGCACCGCCCCGAACTCGCCTGGGACGTCACGATCGAGACGCACTCGGAGATCACCTGCGACGCCGCGGACTTCATCACCTCGAACGAGGTGGTGTGCAAGGACGGCGGCGAGGTCGTCTTCCATCGGACGTGGGAGCGGCGGATCCGGCGGACTGCGGGCTGAGCGGGGCTCGTTGGGCGTGCGGGTGCGGGGGCGTGTCGGGCGCGGTGGGCGCCTGCACGCGCGCGTGGGGGGTCTGTTACGGCGCGGTGAGTGCCTGCACGCGCGCGTGGGGGCCTGTTGCAGCGGGGAGGGGCGCGCTAGCCGTGCCCGAGCAGTTTCTCCAGTACGACGGCGATTCCGTCCTCCTCGTTCGACAGGGTCAACTCGTCGGCGACGGCCTTCAGTTCATGGTGGGCGTTGGCCATGGCCACGCCGTGCGCCGCCCACACGAACATGGGGATGTCATTGGGCATGTCCCCGAAGGCGACCGTGTCGGCGGCCGTGAGGCCGAGCCGCTCGGCGGCCAGCGCGAGCCCGGTCGCCTTGGTCACCCCGCACGGCTGGAGCTCCACGGTGCCCGGCCCCGACATCGTCACCGTCGCGAGTGACTCCACGGCGTCCCGCGCCACCGCGGCCAACTCGTCGTCCGCCAGCGTCGGATGGCGCAGCAGGACCTTGCTGATGGGCTCCTCCCAGAGCACTCCGCGGCCGGGCACGCGCACCGCGGGCAGCGTGGGGTGCGGCATCTCGTACCCCGGCTCGATGAGGGTGAGCCCCTCCACGCCGTCCTGGTCCACGGCCGCGTAGACCTGCCCGACCTCCGCCTCGATCTTCCCGAGCGCGGCCTCGGCGAGTTCGCGGTCGAGGGTCACCGACCACTCCATGCGGTCCGCGCGCGCGTCGTACAGCTGCGCTCCCTGGCCGCAGACGGCAAGCCCGTCGTACCCCAGATCGTCCAGCAGGGGCTTGACTCTCGGTGCGGGCCGCCCTGTCACCACCAGATGGCGGGCCCCCGCGCCCGCCACCTCCGCGAGCGCGGCCCGCGACCGGTCGGAGACCGTGTCGTCGCCGCGCAGCAGCGTTCCGTCCAGGTCGGTGGCGATAAGGGCATATGCGATCCGAGCGGCCATGATCGAGAGAATACGGACCCGGAGCCCTGCCGTATGCGGCTTGACAGGGCTCAAGTGGGACCGGGGGCGGCCGTGCCGACCGCGGTTCACCAGAAAGTGGAAGATCTTATTCCGGAAGGACACCGGTCACGGCCGGACGTACCGGCGCCTTTCGGATCAGCCGTACGTCCGCGCCACATGTCGCGCCAGCCGCGGTGACGCGAACTCCGTGCCGCACACGAACCGCATCACCGGTCCGTACGACGAGCCGCCCAGCATTCCGGTGAAGTACAGGCCCGGTATGGACGACTCGTAGCCCACGCCCAGCTTCGGTGTGCCGCGGCTCACCGCGAGCCGGGCCCGCAGCTCGTGACCGAGGAAGTCCATGGCCTTGAGGTCGACGCGATAACCCGTCGCGGCCACCACGTGGTCCGCGGTGAGCTCCGCCACACGGCCGCCCGGCGTCTCGACGGTCAGGACGGTCTGTCCGTCCCGCACGTGCGAGGTCCTGATGCGGCGCACCTCGCGGGTCTGGACCTTGCCCTCATAGCGCTCACACAGCCACCACGCGCCCAGGGGGCCGAGGATCCGCCGGACCAGGAAGTGCCGTGCGGTGGGCGGCAGATGGCGGTACGGATCGGCGTGATAGCTGATCGCGTACAACGACCAGGCCCGGCCGAAGGGCGACTCGGGGCGGAACTTCGGCTGCCGCCACGGCGGTTCGCCGAAGGCCACCGCGCCCTTGCCGCGGGCCACCACACGCACCCGCGCGCCCGCCTCCGCGGCGAGCACGGCCGTCTCCAGGGCGGACTGTCCCGCCCCCACCACGATCAGGTCGCGGCCCGAGAAGCGGGACAGGTCGTGCAGCTGAGAGCTGTGCGAGACAGGGCCCGTGGGGGCAGGTCCGTCCGGCACGGCGGCGGCCAGCTCGGCCGGCACCCTGGCAAGGCCCGAGAGGCCGGTCGCGACCACGACCGCGCGGGCCGTGAACTGCTCTCCGGAGTCCAGCTTCAGCTCGAATCCGCCCGGCCCGCGCCGGTCCACGGAGACGACCCTGACCCGCTCGAGCTCGGGCACGAGCTTCTGCTGGAACCACTCCCCGTACCCGACGAAGGTCTCGACCGGGATGATGTCCTCGTCGGTGACGAGACGGCGGATCCCCGCCGCGTCGCAGTAGTCGGCGAGGGTGTGGCCGCGCTGCGGCGCGTCGATGCTCGAGGCCGCAGGGGTCGACTTCAACAGCATCCCCTCGGGCATGTGGGCGCGCCAACTCACCATCGGCTCGCCGAAGACCCGCACCGGGATGCCGCGCGCCCGAAGATGGGCAGCGGTGGACAGGCCGTACGGCCCGGCCCCGATGACTGCTACCGGTTGAATCACGAAGTCCCTCCCCAGGACGTCACTTCATCCGTGTGCCTACTTCGTGGTCGTACTGCCGCGGCGGTGCGTCCGCCACAGTTGATACAGATGCTTCGCCCCTGGCCGTACGAAACGGGCGAGCATCGTGAAGAACGGCTTCATGTCGTCCATGGCGAGCCACGCCAGTTCCGTGCCGCTCGCGCGGGTGGGCGCGTGCGGCGTGGTGTAACCACTGCGGCGGTAGGCGAGCAGGGCGGGGAGGTCGATGTTCTCCACGACGTACCGATGGCCGGCGCGCTGTTCCCCCTCCGGGACGGCACGCCCTGTCAGGTCAAGGTGCATCGCACGGATGACGTCTATCCCCGACTCGCTCTCGAAGAGCCGGAATTGGGCTCCCATGCGGGGGTTGAAGTCGAGCAGTTTGTACTGACCGTCGCGCCGGTCGAAGCGCAGGTCCAGGTCGATGACGCCGGTGAAGCCGATCTGCTTGATGAAACGCGCGGCGAGGTCGGCGAGTTCCGGGTTGTCGACGACGTACGCGTTCGCCGTCATGCCCGCGTGCGGCGGCCAGGAGCGGACCTTGACGCCCGTGAACATCGCGCGCGGCACCGAGTCCCCGTCGAAGTACGCGTGCACGATCCAGTCCTCCGCCTGCTCGCGCGGCAGATATTCCTGGAGTATCACGCCGGGCCGCTCTCCCCAGTCGCGGGCGAGCGTGAGGAGGCCCTCCGGAGTCTCTATGCGCGTCGTGCCGTTCACCGCGGGGCGTTTGCGCCGGGTGAACGCCTCGCGATTCTTGGCCACCACGGGGAAGCATGCCGTGGCGGCGAACTCCACTATGTCCGCCGTGCTTTCGGGGAACGACGCGGCGGGTGAGGTGATGCCGTGCTCCACGCACAGCTCGTGCAGGCCCTGCTTGCTCGCGAGGCGGCGGGGTAATTCCGCTTCCACGCGCGGGAAGAGGAATCCGCCGAATCCGGTGCCCGTCCCGGACAGCTCGTCCTGGTGCTCGGCTATCAGGACGGCCGCTTCCTCGTCGGTGGGGATGAGGACGGTCGGCCTGCCGATCCTGCGCCCGATCCGGAGGAGCCCCTCGACCAGCCGTTCCGGCTCTTCGGTGCCGGTGGTCGGCCAGGGGAAGGCCCGCGTCAGATGGCGGGAGACGGCGGCGGGCGTATAGCGGTCCTCCGTGATCGCGTACATGGGCACGCCGAGCCTGCCGAGGCTGCGAATCGCTCCCACACCGCCGTGGTGCAGTGGGTAGTTGCCGAACTTCACGATCAGTCCGGGAACGTTCCGGTCCGGTGTGGGTCGCGCGCTGCTGCTCGTCCTGGCCACGGGTCCCCCCACGTATGCCCCCTACCGACCCGGATCCACCCCGTCCGCGTCCCCCAAAGGACGCTAAGCCGGAATTGACCACTCCAGCAAGGCTTATTCGGACATTGCGAACTCTTTAGGCACTGCCGCAACAGGGGCTGCACACGTAACGTGTGGCACACCCCTATGGAAAGCGAGGCAGGTACGCATGTCCGAGCAGACCCCGCTCGACCCGGCCGCCGAAGACTCCCGCGGCGCGACCGACGGTGCCCCCTTCGGCCTGCCCGAGGGCGACCCCTTCGGCCTCCCTGAGGGCGACCCCTTCGGACCGCACAACCTCCCCTACGGCGTCTTCTCCCTCGCCGGAGAAGGGGACGAACAACGCAGGGTCGGGGTACGGCTCGGCTCGTACGTCCTGGACGCGGGCGCCGCAGCCGCCGCGCTCGGCTCCCCCTACGGGTCGCTGCTCGCCCGGCCGACCCTGAACCCGCTGCTCGCCGCGGGCCGCACGGCCTGGTCCGACGTGCGGCGCGCCCTGACGGCGTGGGTGACCGTCCCGGCCCACCGCGATGTCGTACGCCCCCTGCTGCACCCCCTCTCCGAAGTGACGCTGCACCTCCCCTTCGAGGTCGCGGACTACGTCGACTTCTACGCGTCGGAGCACCACGCGACCCACCTGGGCCAGATCTTCCGGCCCGACGCGCCGAGCCCGCTGACCCCCAACTGGAAGCATCTGCCCATCGGTTACCACGGCCGGTCCGGCACCGTTGTGGTCTCAGGAACGGAGGTGGTACGTCCGACGGGTCAGCGCAAGACGCCCGCCGACACCGCCCCCGTCTTCGGGCCCTCGGTCCGGCTCGACATCGAGGCGGAGGTCGGCTTCGTCGTCGGCGCGCCCTCGACGCACGGAACGCCCGTCCCGCTCACGGACTTCCGGGAGCACGTCTTCGGACTGTGCCTCCTCAACGACTGGTCGGCACGCGACATCCAGGCCTGGGAGTACGTCCCGCTCGGCCCGTTCCTCGGCAAGTCCTTCGCCACCTCGGTGTCCGCGTGGATCACCCCGCTGGAGGCGCTGGACGCGGCCCGGGTCGCGCCCCCGGAGCGCACGCACCAGCTGCTGCCCTACCTGGACGACACCGCGGAGCCGGTCGCGGACGAGCCCGGCGGCTACGACCTGCGCATCACCGTGACCCTCAACGGCCAGGTCATCTCCGAGCCGCCGTTCTCCAGCGTGTACTGGACCGCCGCGCAGCAGCTGGCGCACATGACGGTCAACGGCGCGTCCCTGCGCACCGGTGACCTGTACGGCTCGGGCACGGTCAGCGGCCCCTCCGCCGGGCAGTACGGCTCCCTGATCGAGATCACCTGGAACGGCCGCGACCCCCTCGAACTCCCCGACGGCAAGCGCACGTTCCTCGAAGACGGCGACGAGGTCACCCTCTCGGCATGGGCACCGGGCCCGGACGGGACGAAGGTGGGCCTGGGCGAGGTGACGGGGCGGATCTCGGCTGCGCGGTGACTCCGGGCGAGGGCGGTGCGGGCGGTGCGGAGAGTGCTGGACGGCACGTGACCTCGCCGGACGCACCCTCTCGGGTCAAGGCTCCGACACTCGTTCACACGTGCGTGGGCACCTTTGCGGGTTCCTCCTCGATACGCTGGACAACCCGGTGAGACTCCACCCCATGGGAGCACTGATGAGCGTCGAACCCGAGGCTTCCGGGCCTACGTGGCCGGTCCCGCCCAAGGGTGGCTGGACGGCCGACGACCTGGACCGGCTTCCGAATCTGCCTCCGCACACGGAGCTGATCGACGGGAGCCTTGTCTTCGTGAGTCCGCAGACCATCTTTCATTCGCGAGCGGTCAGTTTCTTCGAGCGACACCTTGAAGAAGCTGCCTCCGAAGGCCTCGAAGTCCTACGCGAATTCACCATCGATATCGACCAACAGAACAGGCCCGAGCCCGACGTCATCGTCGTGCCCTCTGAGGAGATCCTGGACCCCGGACAGACACGCGTCCCCGCAGAAACCGTAGTGCTGGCCATCGAGGTCGTCTCCCCCGATTCCGAGGCCCGCGACCGGGAGGCCAAGCCTCTCAAGTACGCCAAAGCAGGGATCCGCCACTACTGGCGCGTGGAGAACGACAAGGGCCGCGCGGTGGTCTACGTCTTCGAACTCGAACCCGCGACGCGCACTTACGCGCCCACCGGCATCTTCCACGACGACCTCAAGGTGACCGTCCCCTTCACCATCGAACTCGACCTCACCGCAATCACCGCCCGGCGCTCTGCGCCCAAGGCGCCGTAGACAGGCCGTCCTGGTCGGCTCCGGTGCCCTCCGGAGCCGACCTGCAGCCAAGCCCGCCCTACCAGTCCGGCTCCTCATCCCCCCAGTCCGGCTCCACCTCATCGCTCAACGGCAGCTCCGCCCCGGCGGAAGAGGCACCGCCAGGCGCCCCGCCGGTGAACTCGGCCATGACCCCGACCACCCCCTCGCCATACGTCGCCCGCTTCTTCTCGCCCACGCCGCTGATGCCCGCGAGGTCCGCCACGGACGTGGGCCGCAGCGTGGCGATCTCCCTCAGCGTGGCGTCGTGGAAGATGACGTACGCCGGGACGCCCTGCTCCTTGGCCTGGGCGCCGCGCCAGGCGCGCAGGGCCTCGAAGACCGGCACCGCCTCCTGGGGCAGCTCGGCGACCGCGGCCGCCGACTTCGCCTTGCGCTCACCCTTGGACGCGCGCGCCGCCGGGGCCCGCTTCGGCTCCTTGCGCAGGCGCACCTCGCGCTCCCGGCCGAGGACGGTGCCGCTCGTCTCGGTGAGCACCAGCGTGCCGTACTCCCCCTCGACCGCGATCAAACCCTGGGCCAGCAACTGCCGGACCACGCCGCGCCATTCGGCCTCCGCGAGCTCCTCGCCGATGCCGAAGACGGAGAGCTGGTCGTGGTCGAACTGGATGACCTTGGCGGTCCGCTTGCCGAGGAGGATGTCGATGATCTGGCCCGTGCCGAACTTCTGGCCGCGCTCGCGCTGGAGCCGGACGACCGTGGAGAGCACCTTCTGGGCCGCCACCGTGCCGTCCCAGGTCTCGGGCGGGGTGAGGCAGGTGTCGCAGTTGCCGCAGGTCTCCGCGCCCGCTTCCTGACCGAAGTAGGTGAGGAGCTGGGCCCGGCGGCACTGGGCGGTCTCGCACAGCGCCAGCATCGAGTCGAGATGCGCGGCGGCCCTGCGCCGGAACGCCTCGTCGCCCTCGCCGCCCTGGATCAGCTTGCGCTGCTGGACGACGTCCTGCAGGCCGTACGCCATCCAGGCCGTGGAGGGCAGGCCGTCGCGGCCCGCGCGGCCCGTCTCCTGGTAGTAGCCCTCGACGGACTTCGGCAGGTCGAGGTGGGCGACGAAGCGGACGTCCGGCTTGTCGATGCCCATGCCGAAGGCGATCGTGGCGCAGACGACGAGGCCCTCCTCCCGCAGGAAGCGGGACTGGTGGGCCGCGCGCGTGCCGCCGTCCAGGCCCGCGTGGTACGGGACGGCCTCGATGCCGTTCTTGCAGAGGAACTCGGCGGTCTTCTCGACCGAGTTCCGCGAGAGGCAGTAGACGATGCCCGCGTCGCCCGCGTGCTCCTCCTTCAGGAAGGACAGGAGCTGCTTCTTCGGCTCGGCCTTCGGCACGATGCGGTACTGGATGTTGGGCCGGTCGAAGCTCGCCACGAAGTGCTTGGCGTCGGGCATGCCGAGGCGCTGGGTGATCTCCCGGTGCGTGGCGTGCGTGGCCGTGGCCGTGAGCGCGATGCGGGGCACGTCGGGCCAGCGCTGCCCGAGCACGGAGAGCGCCAGATAGTCGGGCCGGAAGTCGTGGCCCCACTGCGCGACGCAGTGCGCCTCGTCGATCGCGAAGACGGAGATCTTGCCCCGCGACAGCAGGTCGAGGGTGGCGTCGAGGCGCAGCCGCTCCGGAGCGAGGTAGAGCACGTCGAGCTCGCCCGCGAGGAACTCCGCCTCCATCACGCGCCGCTCGTCGAAGTCCTGCGTGGAGTTGATGAACCCGGCCCGGACGCCGAGCGCCCGCAGCGCGTCCACCTGGTCCTGCATCAGCGCGATGAGCGGGGAGACCACGACTCCCGTGCCCGGTCTGACCAGGGCCGGGATCTGGTAGCAGAGGGACTTGCCGCCACCGGTGGGCATGAGGACGACGGCGTCCCCGCCGCCCACCACATGCTCGATGATCCCTTCCTGCTCGCCGCGGAAGGCGTCGTACCCGAAGACGCGATGGAGCGTCCGCAGCGCGTCGCTCTCCGTCACCGATCCCGCCACCGGGTCCGGTGCCGTCACCTCGCTCATGCCACTGATCCCATCCATCGCCCTGTCCCCCGTCGTACCGGTCGTCCCCGTCGCACGTCCTGCCCCGACCACTGCCTCCACGATAGGGCTCCGCACCGACAGTCCGGAAAGTTATCCACAGGCTGCACCCCCACATGCCCCTCCCACACGCCACCGCCCGGCACCCCAGTCGAACAGGGTGCCGGGCGGCGACGCGGGAACGGGCGGGCTACCGGACGAAGACTCCCGCCTGCCCCGCCAGGTCCAGGAAGTACTGCGGGGCCACACCGAGCACCAGCGTCACCGCGACGCCGACGCCGATCGCCGTCATCGTCAGCGGCGAGGGCACCGCGACCGTGGGGCCGTCCGCCTTCGGCTCGCTGAAGAACATCAGCACGATCACGCGGATGTAGAAGAACGCGGCGATCGCCGACGACAGCACACCGACCACGACGAGCGCGCCCGCACCGCCCTCGGCCGCCGCCTTGAAGACCGCGAACTTCCCGGAGAACCCGGAGGTCAGCGGGATGCCGGCGAAGGCGAGCAGGAAGACCGCGAAGACCGCGGCGACCAGCGGGGACCTGCGTCCAAGACCCGCCCACTTGGACAGATGCGTGGCCTCGCCGCCCGCGTCCCGCACCAGCGTGACGACGGCGAAGGCGCCGATCGTCACGAAGGAGTAGGCGCCCAGATAGAAGAGGACGGAGGAGACGCCCTCCGGGGTGGTCGCGATGACACCCGCGAGGATGAACCCGGCGTGCGCGATCGAGGAGTACGCGAGGAGCCGCTTGATGTCGGTCTGGGTGATCGCGACGATCGCGCCGCCCAGCATCGTGATGATCGCGACGCCCCACATGACGGGCCGCCAGTCCCAGCGCAGGCCCGGCAGGACCACGTAGAGGAGCCGGAGGAGCGCACCGAACGCGGCCACCTTCGTCGCCGCCGCCATGAAGCCGGTGACCGGCGTCGGGGCGCCCTGGTACACGTCCGGGGTCCACATGTGGAAGGGCACCGCGCCCACCTTGAAGAGCAGCCCCATCACGACCATCGCGACGCCGATGAGGAGCAGCGCGTCATTGCCCATGGTGTCGGCGAGCGCCGGGTCCACGGTCTTGACGTTGCCCTCGACGACGTTCGCGAGCGTCGCGTACGAGACCGAGCCCGCGTACCCGTAGAGCAGCGCGATGCCGAAGAGCGTGAACGCCGAGGCGAAGGCGCCGAGCAGGAAGTACTTGACGGCGGCTTCCTGCGACATCAGGCGCTTGCGGCGGGCGAGCGCGCAGAGCAGGTAGAGCGGCAGGGAGAAGACTTCCAGCGCGATGAAGAGCGTCAGGAGGTCGTTGGCCGCGGGGAAGACGAGCATGCCGCCGATGGCGAAGAGCGCCAGCGGGAACACCTCGGTGGTGGTGAACCCGGCCTTCGTGGCGGCCTGTTCGCCCTCGCTGCCCGGCACGGCGCCGGCCTGCGCCACGAAGGAGTCGACGCGATTGCCGTGCGCCACCGGGTCGAGGCGGCGTTCGGCGAAGGTGAAGATCGCGACGAGCCCGGCGAGCAGGATCGTGCCCTGCAGGAAGAGCGCGGGGCCGTCGACGGCGATCGCGCCCATCGCCGCGATGTGCGCCTTCGTCGTACCGAATCCGCGGGCGGCGAGCCCGACGACCGCGGCGAAGGCGGCGCAGAGCGCGACCACGGAGACGAACAGCTGGGCGTAGTAACGGGACTTGCGCGGGACGAAGGCTTCGATGAGCACTCCGATGACGGCCGCGCCGATGACGATCAACGTCGGCGACAGCTGCCCATACTCGATCTTGGGCGCGTCGATCTTGTCGATCGGATCGGCCGCCGCCATTGTCCACAGGCTGTGGACGGCTGATGCGCTCACTTGGCCGCCTCCACCTCGGGCTCGGGATCCTTCTTCTGTACGTCGGACATCGTGTGCTTGACCGCCGGGTTCACCAGCTCGGTGAGCGGCTTCGGGTAGACGCCGAGGCCGATCAGGAGCGCGATCAGCGGGGCGACGACGACCAGTTCCCGCACCCGCAGGTCCGGCATGGCCGAGACCTCCGCCTTCACGGGGCCCGTCATCGTCCGCTGGTAGAGGACGAGAGTGTAGAGCGCGGCGAGCACAATGCCGACCGTCGCGATGATCCCGACCACCGGATAGCGCGCGAACGCGCCGACCAGGACGAGGAATTCACTCACGAACGGCGCGAGCCCGGGCAGCGAGAGGGTCGCGAGGCCGCCGACCAGGAAGGTGCCCGCGAGCACCGGGGCCACCTTCTGCACCCCTCCGTAGTCGGCGATGAGCCGCGAGCCGCGCCGCGAGATCAGGAAGCCCGCCACCAGCATCAGCGCGGCGGTCGAGATGCCGTGGTTGACCATGTAGAGCGTCGCGCCGGACTGGCCCTGCGAGGTCATCGCGAAGATGCCGAGGATGATGAAGCCGAAGTGCGAGATCGACGCGTACGCCACCAGGCGCTTGATGTCGCGCTGGCCGACCGCGAGCAGCGCTCCGTAGATGATGCTGATCAGGGCCAGTACGAGGATGACCGGCGTCGCCCACTTGCTCGCCTCGGGGAAGAGCCCGAGGCAGAACCGCAGCATCGCGAACGTGCCGACCTTGTCCACGACGGCCGTGATCAGTACGGCGACCGGGGCGGTGGACTCCCCCATCGCGTTCGGCAGCCAGGTGTGCAGCGGCCACAGCGGCGCCTTCACCGCGAAGGCGAAGAAGAAGCCGAGGAAGAGCAGCCGCTCGGTGTTGGTGGCCATGTCCAGCGTGCCGTTGGCGCGGGCCTCGGCGATCTCCTGGAGCGAGAAGTTCCCCGCCACCACGTAGAGCCCGATGACCGCGGCCAGCATGATCAGGCCGCCGACGAGGTTGTAGAGCAGGAACTTCACGGCCGCGTACGAGCGTTGGGCCGCCGCGTTCTCGTCGCTGCCCGCGTGGGCGCGGTCTCCGAAGCCGCCGATGAGGAAGTACATCGGGATGAGCATGGCTTCGAAGAAGATGTAGAAGAGGAAGACGTCGGTCGCCTCGAAGGAGATGATCACCATCGCCTCGACGGCCAGGATCAGGGCGAAGAAGCCCTGGGTCGGCCGCCAGCGCGACGACTTCGTTTCCAGGGGGTCGGCGTCGTGCCAGCCCGCCAGGATGATGAAGGGGATCAGGAGCGCGGTGAGCGCGATGAGGGCGACACCGATGCCGTCGACGCCGAGCTCGTACCGCACCCCGAAGTCCGCGATCCAGGAGCGGGATTCGGTGAGTTGATAGCGGGCGCCGTCCGGGTCGAACCGCACGAGAACGGTCACGGCCAGCGCGAGCGTCGCGAGCGAGACGAGCAGCGCGAGCCACTTGGCGGCGCTCCGCCGGGCGGCGGGCACGGCCGCCGTGGCGATCGCGCCGACCGCGGGCAGGGCCGCCGTCGCTGTCAGGAGAGGAAAGGACATCGGTATCAGACCGCCCTCATCAGCAGGGTCGCGGCGATGAGTACCGCAGCGCCGCCGAACATCGAGACCGCGTAGGAGCGGGCGTAGCCGTTCTGCAGTTTGCGCAGCCGCCCGGAGAGCCCGCCGACCGAGGCCGCGGTGCCGTTGACGACCCCGTCGACCAGGGTGTGGTCGACGTAGACCAGGGAGCGCGTGAGGTGCTCGCCGCCGCGCACCAGGACGACGTGGTTGAAGTCGTCCTGAAGGAGGTCGCGGCGGGCGGCCCGGGTGAGCAGCGAGCCGCGCGGGGCGGTGACGGGGACGGGCCTGCGCCCGTACTGGAGGTAGGCGAGGGCGACACCGATGACGAGGACCACCATGGTGGCGCCCGTGACCGTGGTGGCACTCAGCGGCGAGTCGCCGTGGTCGTGGTGGGTGACCGGCTCCAGCCAGTGCATGAAGCGGTCGCCGATGCTGAAGAAGCCACCCGCGAAGACCGACCCGAAGGCGAGCAGGATCATCGGGATCGTCATGGACTTGGGCGACTCGTGGGGGTGCGGCTCGTTGCCCTCCTCATCGGGCTGCCAGCGCTTCTCTCCGAAGAAGGTCAACAGCATCACGCGCGTCATGTAGTACGCGGTGATGGCCGCGCCCAGGAGCGCCACCGAGCCGAGGATCCAGCCCTCCGTGCCGCCCTTGGCGAACGCGGCCTCGATGATCTTGTCCTTGGAGAAGAAGCCGGAGAGCCCCGGGAAGCCGATGATCGCGAGATAGCCGAGCCCGAAGGTCACGAAGGTGACCGGCATGTACTTCCTGAGGCCGCCGTACTTCCGCATGTCGACCTCGTCGTTCATGCCGTGCATGACCGATCCGGCGCCGAGGAAGAGCCCGGCCTTGAAGAAGCCGTGCGTCACCAGGTGCATGATCGCGAAGACATAGCCGATGGGGCCGAGGCCCGCGGCCAGGATCATGTAGCCGATCTGGGACATCGTCGACCCGGCGAGGGCCTTCTTGATGTCGTCCTTCGCGCAACCGACGATCGCACCGAACAGGAGCGTGACCGCGCCGACCACCGTGACGGCCAACTGGGCGTCCGGTGCCGCGTTGAAGATCTCGCCGGAGCGGACGATCAGATACACGCCCGCGGTCACCATCGTCGCCGCGTGGATCAGGGCCGAGACCGGGGTCGGGCCCTCCATCGCGTCACCGAGCCAGGACTGCAGCGGCACCTGCGCGGACTTGCCGCACGCGGCGAGCAGCAGCATCAGGCCGATGGCGGTGAGCTTGCCCTCGCCGGTCTCACCCGTGGACTCCAGGACGGGCCCGAAGGCGAACGTCCCGAAGGTGGTGAACATCAGCATGATGGCGATCGAGAGGCCCATGTCGCCGACCCGGTTGACCAGGAAGGCCTTCTTCGCGGCGGTGGCCGCGCTGGGCTTGTGCTGCCAGAAGCCGATCAGGAGGTACGAGGCGAGGCCGACGCCCTCCCAACCGACGTACAGGAGCAGGTAGTTGTCGGCGAGGACCAGGAGGAGCATCGCCGCGAGGAACAGGTTCAGGTAGCCGAAGAAGCGGCGGCGCCGCTCGTCGTGCTCCATGTACCCGATCGAGTAGATGTGGATCAGGGTGCCCACACCGGAGATCAGCAGGACGAACGTCATCGACAGCTGGTCGAGCTGGAAGGCGACGTCCGCCTGGAAGCCCTCCACGGGGATCCAGCTGAACAGGTGCTGCGACAGCGAGCGCTCCTCGGCGCCCTTGCCCAGCATGTCGGTGAACAGCACGACGGCTACGACGAAGGAGGCGGCCGCGAGCAGCGTGCCGAGCCAGTGGCCCACGCGGTCCAACGCCCGCCCACCGCACAGCAGTACGGCCGCTCCGAGCAGAGGCGCCGCGACGAGCAGCGCAATCAGGTTCTCCATATTCACGGTTCCTGCGACCCCTTACAGCTTCATCAGGCTGGCGTCGTCGACCGAGGCCGAGTGGCGGGAACGGAACAGCGACACGATGATCGCGAGCCCGACCACGACCTCCGCGGCGGCGACGACCATCGTGAAGAAGGCGATGATCTGGCCGTCGAGGTTGCCGTGCATGCGGGAGAACGTGACGAACGCGAGGTTGCAGGCATTGAGCATGAGCTCGATGCACATGAACACCACGATCGCGTTCCGCCTGATGAGCACGCCGGTCGCGCCGATCGCGAACAACAGGGCGGAGAGATACAGGTAGTTGACCGGGTTCACTTCGACGCCTCCTCGGTCCGCCCGATGTCGGTCCTGCGCAGGTCGGGCCGCTCGAGACGATCGGTGGAACGCTGCTCGAGCGCCCGCAGGTCCTCGAGCGCCTCGTCGGACACGTCGCGGATCTGGCCGCGCTCACGCAGGGTCTTGTTGACCGTGAGCTCCGAGGGGGTGCCGTCGGGGAGCAGGCCCGCGATGTCCACCGCGTTGTGCCGTGCGTAGACGCCCGGGGCGGGCAGCGGCGGCAGGTGCTTGCCCTCGCGCACGCGCTCCTCGGCCCGCTCGCGCTGGGTCTTGGCGCGCTCCGTGCGCTCGCGGTGGGTCATCACCATCGCGCCGACCGTCGCCGTGATGAGCAGGGCGCCGGTGATCTCGAAGGCGAAGACGTACTGGGTGAAGATGAGGGACGCGAGGCCCTCCACATTGCCCCCGGCGTTCGCCTTGCCGAGGCCGTTGAACTCCTTCACCGAGGCGTTCCCGATGCCCGCGAAGAGCAGCACCGCGAAGCCGAGCCCGCACAGGAGGGCCAGCCAGCGCTGGCCCTTGATGGTCTCCTTCAGGGAGTCGGCGGCGGTGACGCCGACGAGCATGACCACGAAGAGGAAGAGCATCATGATCGCGCCCGTGTAGACGACGATCTGGACGATGCCCAGGAAGTACGCGCCGTTGGCGAGGTAGAAGACCGCCAGGATGATCATGGTCCCGGCCAGGCAGAGCGCGCTGTGCACGGCCTTCTTCATGAGGATGGTGCACAGGGCGCCGATCACCGCGACCGTGCCGAGCACCCAGAACTGGAAGGCCTCGCCGGTGGAGGTGGAGTAGGCGGCGATCTGCGTCATCGGCCGATCACCTTCTCCGACGCCGGTTCGGAGTCCCCGAAGTCCGCTGCGGCCTCCTGCGGCGTCTCCCCCTTGGAGAGGGCGACTTGGGGAACCGTCCCCGGCGCCGCCTCGGTCACGAGCCCCCGGTAGTAGTCCTGCTCGTCCATGCCGGGGAAGATCGAGTGCGGGCTGTCGACCATGCCCTCGTCGAGCCCGGCGAGCAGCTGCTCCTTGGTGTAGATGAGGCTCTCGCGGCTGCTGTCGGCCAGCTCGAACTCGTTCGTCATCGTCAACGCGCGCGTGGGGCACGCCTCGATGCACAGTCCGCACAGGATGCAGCGGGCGTAGTTGATCTGGTAGACGCGGCCGTACCGCTCACCGGGTGAGTAGCGCTCCTCCTCGGTGTTGTCCGCGCCCTCCACATAGATGGCGTCCGCGGGACAGGCCCAGGCGCAGAGCTCACAGCCGACGCACTTCTCCAGGCCGTCCGGATGGCGGTTGAGCTGGTGCCGGCCGTGGAACCGGGGAGCTGTGGTCTTCTGCTGCTCCGGATACTGCTCGGTCAGCCGCTTCTTGAACATGGCCTTGAAGGTCACGCCGAAGCCCGCCACGGGGTTCTGGAACCCCTGCTTCGATTGATTCGACTGGTTCGGGTCAGCCGACTGCTGCGGCTGCGCCGGCAGCTTCGACTTGCCCGACCGGGCCGGCTGGTTCGACTGCTCAGCCATCGGACGCCTCCTTTCCGTCATTGCTGGTTCCGTCACTTTGAGTATCGGGGCCACCACTGACAATCAACTCCCGCTCCTGGCGCGAGCGTCGGCGTGGCACGGGTGGCAGGCTCTGGCCGGGCAGCGGTGGCACGGGGAAGCCGCCCGCCATCGGGTCGAAGGCGACCGGCGCCTCCTTCTCGGCGAGCTCCGCCTCACCCTTCTCGCGCTTGTCGCGGAAGATGTCGACGACCACGGAGAGCAAAAGGAGTGCGATGACCCCGCCGCCCACATAGAGCGCGATCGAGGTGAAGTCGTAGTCCTCGTTCCGCATCGCCCTGACCGTGGCCACGAGCATCAGCCAGACCACCGAGATCGGGATCAGGACCTTCCAGCCGAGCTTCATCAGCTGGTCGTAGCGCACGCGTGGCAGCGTGCCGCGCAGCCAGATGAAGAAGAACAGCAGCAACTGGACCTTGATGACGAACCAGAGCATCGGCCACCAGCCGTGGTTCGCGCCCTCCCAGAAGGTGCTGACCGGGTACGGGGCCCGCCAGCCGCCCAGGAAGAGCGTGACCGAGACCGCCGAGACGGTGACCATGTTGACGTACTCGGCGAGCATGAACAGCGCGAACTTGATGGAGGAGTACTCGGTGTTGAAGCCACCGACGAGGTCGCCCTCGGACTCCGGCATGTCGAACGGCGCGCGGTTGGTCTCACCGATCATCGTCACGATGTAGATCAGGAACGAGACGGGAAGCAGCAGCACGTACCAGCGGTCGGCCTGCGCCTCCACGATCGCCGAGGTCGACATCGACCCGGAGTAGAGGAAGACGGAGGCGAAGGCCGCGCCCATCGCGATCTCGTACGAGATCATCTGCGCGCAGGACCGCAAGCCCCCGAGCAGCGGATACGTCGATCCGGAGCTCCAGCCCGCGAGCACGATGCCGTAGATGCCGACGGAGGCGACCGCGAGGATGTAGAGCATCGCGATCGGCAGGTCCGTGAGCTGCATCGTGGTGCGCTGGCCGAAGATCGAGATCTCGTTGCCCGCGGGCCCGAAGGGGATCACGGCGATCGCCATGAAGGCCGGGATCGCGGCGACGACCGGGGCAAGGATGTAGACCACCTTGTCCGCGCGCTTGACGATCAGGTCTTCCTTCAGCATCAGCTTGATGCCGTCCGCGAGGGACTGCAGCATGCCCCAGGGACCGTGCCGGTTGGGGCCGATGCGCAGCTGCATCCAGGCGACGACCTTGCGCTCCCACACGATGGAGAAGAGGACCGTCAGCATCAGGAACGCGAAGCAGAAGACCGCCTTGAGGGCGATCAGCCACCAGGGGTCGCGGCCGAACATGGACAGGTCTTCCGCCGCAAGCGGCACCACAGTGTGCGTCACGACGTCACCTCCGGGGCCTCAGAGGGCTCCGGCAGGACCGCCGGGCCGATGCGGACGAGGTCGCCGGGGCGCGCCCCGGTGTCCGAAGTGACGCCTCCCCCGGCCGAGTTCAGCGGCAGCCAGACCACGCGGTCGGGCATCTCCGTGACCTGGAGCGGCAGTTCGGTCGTCCCTGCCGGGCCGCTCACGGCGAGGGTGTCGCCGTCCTTGACGCCCGCCTCGGCGGCCGTGGCGGCCGACACGCGCGCGTGGGCCGCGTGCCGCGTCCCGGCGAGCGCGTCGTCGCCGTCCTGGAGGCGGCCCCGGTCGAGCAGCAGCCGGTGTCCCGCGAGCACGGCCTCTCCGGCAGCGGGCCGCGGCGGCTGGGACCCCGTCTCCAGGGGTTCCGTGGCATGCGGCCCGTCCCAGCCGCCGAGCCGGTCCAGCTCGCGCCGGGTGGTCAGCAGGTCGGGCAGGCCGAGGTGGATGTCGCCCGCGTCGGCCAGCATGTGCAGCACGCGTGCGTCGGTCGGCGCCAGCCTGCGCGTCATCTGGTCCGGCTTGAGCGCGGCGTCGAACATCCGCGCCCTGCCCTCCCAGTTGAGGAAGGTGCCCGGCTTCTCCGCGACCGCGGCCACGGGAAGCACCACATCGGCGTGGTCCGTGACCTCGCTGGGCCGCAGCTCCAGGGAGACCAGGAAGCCGACCTCTTGGAGCGCCTCACGCGCGCGTGCCGGGTCGGGCAGGTCGGCGACCTCGACGCCCGCCACGAGGAGAGCGCTGAGTTCACCGGTCGCGGCGGCCTCGACGATCTGGCCGGTGTCCCGGCCGTAGCGGTGCGGGAGTTCGGCGACGCCCCAGGCGGCCGCGACCTCGTCCCGCGCGCGCGGGTCGGTGGCCGGGCGCCCGCCGGGCAGCAGCGAAGGCAGCGCGCCCACCTCGATGGCGGCCCGCTCCCCCGCCCTGCGCGGAATCCACACCAGCTGCGCGCCGGTGGCGGAGGAGGCCCGCACCGCGGCGGTGAGCGCGCCGGGCACGGCCGCGAGGCGCTCGCCGACGACGATGACCGACCCTGAAGCACGCAGCGCCTCGGCGGCCTCGGTGCCGTCCTCCGCGAGGCCCACCCCGGCGGCGAGTGCGTCGAGCCACTCCGTCTCGGTGCCGGGAGCCGCGGGCAGCAGCGTGCCGCCCGCCTTCTCCAGGCCGCGGGTCGCGAATGTCGCGAGGGAGAAGGTGCGTTGGCCGTGCTTGCGCCAGGCCTTGCGCAGCCTCAGGAAGACGCCGGGCGCCTCCTCCTCGGACTCGAATCCGGCGAGCAGGACGGCGGGCGCCTTCTCCAGGGCGGCGTACGTGACGCCGGTCCCGTCGAGGTCCCTGCCCCGCCCCGCGACGCGCGCCGCGAGGAAGTCGGCCTCCTCGCTGCTGTGCACGCGCGCGCGGAAGTCGATGTCGTTCGTGTCGAGGGCCACGCGCGCGTACTTGCTGTACGCGTAGGCGTCCTCCACGGTGAGGCGGCCGCCCGTCAGCACACCGGCACGCCCACGCGCGGCGGCGAGACCGCGCGCGGCCGCCTCCAGTGCCTCGGGCCAACTGGCGGGCTCCAGTTCACCCGTCGCCGCATTGCGCACGAGCGGCGTGGTGAGCCGGTCGGGCTTCTGCGCGTACCGGAAGCCGAAGCGTCCCTTGTCGCAGATCCACTCCTCGTTGACCTCGGGGTCGTCCTGCGCGAGGCGCCGCATGACCTTGCCGCGCCGGTGGTCCGTGCGGGTCGCGCAGCCGCCCGAGCAGTGCTCGCACACGCTCGGCGACGAGACGAGGTCGAAGGGGCGCGAGCGGAAGCGATACGCCGCCGAGGTGAGCGCGCCGACCGGGCAGATCTGGATGGTGTTCCCGGAGAAGTACGACTCGAAGGGGTCGCCCTCGCCCGTGCCGACCTGCTGGAGCGCGCCGCGCTCGATCAGCTCGATCATCGGGTCGCCCGCGATCTGGTTGGAGAAGCGGGTGCAGCGCGCACAGAGCACGCACCGCTCGCGGTCGAGCAGGACCTGGGTGGAGATCGGCACCGGCTTCTCGTACGTCCGCTTCTTGCCCTCGAAGCGGGTGTCCGGGTCGCCGACCTGCATCGCCTGGTTCTGCAGCGGGCACTCGCCGCCCTTGTCGCAGACCGGGCAGTCCAGCGGGTGGTTGATGAGGAGCAGCTCCATCACACCGCGCTGCGACTTCTCCGCGACGGGCGAGGTCAGCTGCGACTTCACGACCATGCCGTCCGTGCACGTGATCGTGCAGGACGCCATCGGCTTGCGCTGGCCCTCCACCTCGACGATGCACTGGCGGCAGGCGCCGGCCGGGTCGAGGAGCGGGTGGTCGCAGAACCGGGGGATCTCGATGCCGAGCAGTTCGGCGGCGCGGATCACCAGGGTCCCCTTGGGGACGCTGATGGCGATGCCGTCGATGGTCAGCGAGACCAGGTCTTCGGGCGGGACCGCCGCCTCCCCGCCCCCGGAGGGAGCGCTATTGGTGGTCACTGTCATGCGTTCACCTCCGTGGTGTGGCCGGTCCTGTCGGCCCAGAGCGTCGACTTGGCCGGGTCGAAGGGGCAGCCCTTGCCGGTGATGTGCTGCTCGTACTCCTCGCGGAAGTACTTCAGCGAGGAGAAGATCGGCGAGGCGGCGCCGTCGCCGAGGGCGCAGAAGGACTTGCCGTTGATGTTGTCGGCGATGTCGTTCAGCTTGTCGAGGTCGGCCATGACGCCCTTGCCCGCCTCGATGTCGCGGAGCAACTGCACCAGCCAGTACGTCCCTTCGCGGCAGGGTGTGCACTTGCCGCAGGACTCATGGGCGTAGAACTCGGTCCAGCGGGTCACGGCCCGCACGACGCAGGTCGTCTCGTCGAAGCACTGCAGCGCCTTGGTGCCGAGCATGGATCCGGCGGCGCCCACACCCTCGTAATCAAGGGGTACGTCGAGGTGCTCGTCGGTGAACATCGGGGTCGAAGAGCCGCCGGGCGTCCAGAACTTGAGCCGGTGCCCGGCCCGCATGCCGCCGCTCATGTCGAGCAGCTGGCGCAGGGTGATGCCGAGCGGCGCCTCGTACTGGCCGGGGTTGGTGACGTGCCCGCTCAGCGAATAGAGCGTGAAGCCCGGGGACTTCTCGCTCCCCATCGACTTGAACCAGTCTTTTCCGCGATTGAGGATCGCGGGAACGGATGCGATGGACTCGACGTTGTTCACGACAGTGGGGCATGCGTAAAGGCCCGCGACCGCAGGGAAAGGGGGACGCAGTCGCGGTTGGCCTCGACGGCCTTCGAGCGAGTCGAGCAGCGCGGTCTCCTCACCGCAGATGTACGCGCCCGCGCCCGCGTGCACGGTGAGTTCGAGGTCGAGTCCGCTGCCCAGGACGTCCTTGCCGAGGTAGCCCGCCGCATAGGCCTCGCGGACGGCCTCGTGCAGCCTGCGCAGCACGGGGACGACCTCGCCCCGCAGATAGATGAAGGCATGCGACGAACGGATCGCGTAGCACGCGATCACGATCCCCTCGATGAGGGAATGCGGGTTCGCGAAGAGGAGCGGGATGTCCTTGCAGGTCCCCGGCTCCGACTCGTCGGCGTTGACAACTAGATAGTGCGGCTTGCCGTCGCCCTGCGGAATGAACTGCCACTTCATTCCGGTGGGGAAGCCCGCGCCGCCCCTGCCCCGCAGGCCCGCGTCCTTCACGTACGCGATGAGGTCGTCCGGGTCCATGGCGAGGGCCTTGCGCAGCCCCTCGTACCCCTCGTGGCGGCGGTAGGTCTCGAGCGTCCAGGACTTCTCCTCGTCCCAGAAGGCCGAAAGGACCGGCGCGAGCAGCTTCTCGGGGCTGGTCTCGTTGTTGATCTCGGCTGCCACAGTCATCACTCCCCCTCCTCGGTGCCCGCGTCAGAAGGCGACTCATCGCGCGGGTGGACGACCCGCGCCTGGGCCGACTCGCCCTTGGCCAGGCGCAGTCCGATCAGCGAGGCGGGGCCCGCGCCGCCGCTCGCCTCGACGGCGCCGGGCCGCTCGTCGGGGAAGCCGGCCAGGATCCGGGCGGTCTCCTTGTACGTGCAGATCGGCGCCCCGCGCGTGGGCTCGACCGGCACGCCCGCGCGCAGGTCGTCGACGAGGCGCTTGGCGGACTCGGGGGTCTGGTTGTCGAAGAACTCCCAATTGACCATCACCACGGGGGCGAAGTCGCAGGCGGCGTTGCACTCGATGTGCTCAAGCGTGATCTTGCCGTCCTCGGTCGTCTCGTCGTTGCCGACGCCGAGGTGCTGCTTGAGCTCGTCGAAGATCGCGTCGCCGCCCATCACCGCGCACAACGTGTTGGTGCAGACGCCGACCTGGTAGTCGCCGGACGGCTTGCGCCGGTACATGGTGTAGAAGGTCGCGACGGCGGTGACCTCGGCCGTGGTCAGGCCGAGCACATCGGCACAGAACTGCATGCCCGTGCGCGTGACGTGCCCTTCCTCGGACTGCACGAGATGCAGCAGGGGCAGGAGCGCGGACCGCGACCCCGGGTAGCGGGCGATGATCTCCTTGGCGTCCGCCTCCAGCCTGGCCCGTACGTCGGCCGGGTAGTCGGGGGCGGGGAGTTGGGGCATGCCCAGGCTGACGCCCGTGCCCTGCTCGGAAGGAGTGGTGGTCACCGGTCGACGCCTCCCATCACGGGGTCGATGGACGCGACGGCGACGATGACGTCGGCGACCTGGCCGCCCTCGCACATCGCCGCCATGGCCTGCAGATTGGTGAAGGACGGGTCGCGGAAGTGGACCCGGTAGGGGCGGGTGCCCCCGTCGGAGACGACATGCACGCCGAGTTCGCCCTTGGGCGACTCGACCGCTGCGTACGCCTGTCCCGCCGGGACCCGGAAGCCCTCGGTCACCAGCTTGAAGTGGTGGATCAGGGCCTCCATGGAGGTGCCCATGATCTTCTTGATGTGGTCGAGCGAGTTGCCCAACCCGTCCGGGCCGAGTGCCAGTTGGGCGGGCCAGGCGATCTTCTTGTCCTCGACCATGACCGGCCCGGGGGCGAGCCGGTCCAGGCACTGCTCGACGATCCGCAGCGACTGCCGCATCTCTTCCAGGCGGATCAGGAAGCGCCCGTAGGAGTCGCAGGTGTCGGCGGTCGGGACGTCGAAGTCGTAGGTCTCGTAGCCGCAGTAGGGCTGCGTCTTGCGCAGGTCGTGCGGCAGGCCCGCGGAGCGCAGGACCGGGCCGGTGGCGCCGAGCGCCATGCAGCCGGACAGGTCGAGATAGCCGACGTCCTGCATGCGGGCCTTGAAGATGGGGTTCCCGGTGGCGAGCTTGTCGTACTCCGGGAGGTTCTTCTTCATCTTCTTCACGAACTCGCGGATCTGGTCCACCGCGCCCGGGGGCAGGTCCTGGGCGAGTCCGCCGGGCCGGATGTACGCGTGGTTCATCCGCAGGCCGGTGATCAACTCATAGATGTCGAGAATGAGTTCACGATCACGGAAGCCGTAGATCATGATCGTGGTCGCGCCGAGCTCCATGCCGCCGGTGGCGATGCACACCAGGTGCGAGGAGAGCCGGTTGAGCTCCATGAGGAGCACGCGGATGATCGAGGCGCGGTCCGGGATCTGGTCCTCGATGCCGAGGAGCTTCTCGACGCCGAGGCAGTACGCCGTCTCGTTGAAGAACGGCGTCAGATAGTCCATGCGCGTGACGAACGTCGTGCCCTGCGTCCACGTGCGGTATTCGAGGTTCTTCTCGATGCCCGTGTGCAGATAGCCGATGCCGCAGCGGGCCTCGGTGACGGTCTCGCCCTCGATCTCCAGGATCAGCCGGAGCACGCCGTGCGTGGACGGGTGCTGGGGGCCCATGTTGACGATGATGCGCTCGTCGTCGGCCCTGGCCGCGGACTGGACGACCTCGTCCCAGTCGCCGCCGGTGACCGTATATACGGTCCCCTCGGTCGTCTCGCGGGCATCGGAAAGGTGCGTCCCGGAGGGACTCGGTGAGGGGCGGTGGCCGGGAGACGGGTGGGCGTGTGAAGTGCTCATCAGCTGTACGACCTCCGCTGGTCCGGAGCCGGGATCTGGGCGCCCTTGTACTCGACGGGGATGCCGCCGAGGGGGTAGTCCTTGCGCTGCGGGAAGCCCTGCCAGTCGTCCGGCATCATGATCCGCGTGAGCGCCGGGTGGCCGTCGAAGATCAGGCCGAAGAAGTCGTACGTCTCGCGCTCGTGCCAGTCGTTCGTGGGATAGACCGCGACCAGCGAGGGGACGTGCGGATCGGCGTCGGGGGCACTGACCTCGAGCCGGATGAGGCGGTTGTGGGTGAGCGAGCGCAGGTGGTAGACGGCGTGCAGCTCGCGGCCCTTGTCGCCGAGGAAGTGCACACCGCTCACTCCGGTGCAGAGCTCGAAGCGCAGGGCGGGGTCGTCGCGCAGCGTCTGGGCGACGCGGACGAGGTGCTCGCGCGCGATGTGGAAGGTGAGCTCGCCGCGGTCGACGACCGTCTTCTCGATCGCGTTCTCCGGGACGAGGCCCTGCTCTTCCAGGGCCCCTTCCAGTTCGTCCGCGACCTCGTCGAACCAGCCGCCGTAGGGGCGCGAGGAGGCCCCGGGCAGCGTGACGGTCCGCACGAGGCCGCCGTAGCCGGAGGTGTCGCCGCCGTTGTCGGCGCCGAACATGCCCCTGCGTACGCCGATGACCTCACCGGACTCGCCGCGCGGGGCGGGTACTCCGTTGCCGTTCAGGTGCTCGTCGTGCGAGTCGTGCGCGTCGCTCACCGCAGCAGCCCCTTCATCTCGATGGTGGGGAGCGCCTTGAGGGCCGCCTCCTCCGCCTCACGGGCCGCTTCTTCCGCGTTCACGCCGAGCTTGGAGCCCTGGATCTTCTGGTGGAGCTTGAGAATCGCGTCCATCAGCATCTCGGGGCGCGGCGGGCAACCGGGCAAATAGATGTCAACTGGGACAACATGGTCTACACCTTGAACAATCGCGTAATTGTTGAACATCCCGCCCGATGAGGCGCAAACCCCCATGGAAATGACCCACTTGGGGTTGGGCATCTGGTCATAGACCTGCCGCAGCACCGGCGCCATCTTCTGGCTCACCCGGCCCGCCACGATCATCAGGTCCGCCTGGCGCGGTGAACCGCGGAAGACCTCCATGCCGAAGCGCGCCAGGTCGTACCGCCCCGCGCCCGTCGTCATCATCTCGATGGCGCAGCACGCGAGGCCGAACGTGGCAGGGAAGACGGATGACTTGCGCACCCAGCCCGCGGCTTGTTCGACGGTGGTCAGCAGAAAACCGCTCGGCAGTTTCTCTTCGAGTCCCATGCTCTTTGGCCCCTCAGACCTTTAGTCCCATTCCAGGCCGCCGCGCCGCCATACGTACGCGTACGCGACGAAGACGGTGAGCACGAAGAGCAGCATCTCCACGAGCCCGAAAATCCCCAGGGCGTCGAAGGTGACGGCCCAGGGGTAGAGGAAGACGATCTCGATGTCGAAGACGATGAAGAGCATCGCCGTCAGGTAGTACTTGATGGGGAATCGCCCACCACCGGCCGGCGTCGGCGTCGGCTCGATGCCGCATTCGTAGGCCTCGAGCTTTGCGCGGTTGTACCGCTTTGGACCGATAAGCGTGGCCATGACCACGGAGAAGATCGCAAAGCCTGCCCCGAGGGCTCCCAGCACGAGGATGGGCGCATAGGCGTTCACGCTCCTCGCTCCTCTCAGTCGGCACTGACTGTTGGCGGTTGCGTCGGACCCGAGCCCTGAATCCCATCGAAGATCGCTTACATGTGAAGCAGGTCACAAGCCCAACTGCCCCGCATCTTATGCCCGGGGGTCTGTGATCTGCGACACGGGGTACGGCAACGGCTTTGTGATCTCCACCACCTGACGAAGGATCATGAAGTCGGATGAGCGGTGATCTTCGTACGCGAAGCGCCTGAGTGATCACTAGAGGTGACAACTTGACGCGTTGCCCCTGGTCGAGGGCGTGCCGCACTATCAAGACATGGCACCCGCAAGCAAATTGGCGCTGGACGCGAGCGCTTGATAGAGGAGCCGCGTTCACACTTTGGCGGGAGAGATGTGGACGGGTGTGGACGCGTGCACCGATTCACGAGCGGACGAGGCGCCGCCCTCCGCCGGTGAAACTCCGGCCCAAAACTCCGGGAGATCTCAGGGAGGTCTCAGCGAGATCTCAGGGAGACCCCCGAGAGGGTCACGGTGTGACCTGTGCCACAGAGCCTCTCGCGCCGAATAAACCGGGCTTGGCCAACGGGCTCAACGGGTGGTAGACCGAGGGCAATTCGGACGTATCGCAGAAAACCCATGATCACAGGCGTGATCGGCGCTGTCCGCATTGCCCGTTACGGCGTCAATAAAGAGCGACACGCCCGGGATTCGGCCGCGCGACGCGCAACTGTGGCGCAGCACACGTTTCTTGAAGGGAACCGTGAGTCCCTGATAGCGGTTGTTCTCATGTCCCACACCGCTCACATACCCAGCCACCGGAAGCCCCGTCGCAGCGCCTCTAAGATCGCGCTGCGCGCCGGAGTTGCCGGTGGCGTCCTCAGCACCCTGGCAGTGGCCGCGGCGGCCGGTACGGCGAACGCGGCCGAGCCGGTGACCGAGACCATCGAGATGCCCACGCTCACCGCCGATCTGACCGCTCAGATCGCGCAGTCGGCCGACGCCACCCAGCAGGCCGCCGACTCCTACGAGTCGCGCGCCGAGCGGGACGCCGCCGCCACCAAGGCCGCCAAGCAGGCCAAGGAAGACCAGGCGCAGGCCGAGAAGAAGGCCGAGGCGAAGCGCAAGGCGGAGGCCGCCGCCAAGAAGAAGGCGGAGCAGGAGCGCGCCTCGCGGTCCGCCGAGCGCACGAACCTCTCCACGCAGTCGTCCGGTGGCGGCTCCTCCGCGAGCTCCTCCGACTCGGTCGCCCCGGCCAGCGGCAGCGTCGGCTCGGTCATCAGCTTCCTCAAGGCGCAGCTCGGCGACGCCTACGTGATGGGTGCCTCGGGCCCGAACGCCTGGGACTGCTCCAGCCTCGTGCAGGCCGCGTTCAAGCAGGCCGGCGTGGACCTCCCGCGCGTCTCGCAGGACCAGTCGACGATGGGCACCGAGGTCGGCACCTCGAACCTCCAGGTCGGCGACATCCTCTACTGGGGCGGCAAGGGCTCCGCGTACCACGTCGGTGTGTACATCGGTAACGGCCAGTACCTGGACGCCGCCAACCCCGGCAAGGGCGTTGTCATCCAGGACCTGTCGGGTTACCCGGCCTCGGGCGCCGTGCGCGTCCTCTGACGGCCTCTTAGAGACACGACCGAGGGCCGGAACCCCCCAGTGGGGTTCCGGCCCTCGGCATGCCCTGAGACGTACGCTCAGCCGTTCTTCGGGACGTAGGCTCAGCCGTTCTTCGGCGAGAGCTCGGCCATCCGCGACCAACCGGCGCCCTCGATCTCGGTGTTCACGATCTCCGGGACGGAGGCGATCGCCTCGGCCATCGTCTCCAGGCCGGCCTTGAAGTGGTCGGACCCGACGTGCACGGCGCCCGCGTCCCCGTCGGCGAAGGCCTCGAGGAGCACGAACTGGTTGGGGTCGTCGACGGAGCGGGACCACTCGAAGAAGAGGTTGCCCGGCTCCGCGCGCGTGGCGGCGGTGAATGCGGCGGTCCGCTCGATCCAGCTGTCGCTGTGCTCGGGGCGGACGGTGAACTTGACGGCGATGAAAATCATCCGACCACCCTGCCTCGGAACCGGCGGGCGGGGCAAACCGGGCGCCCGGGGACATACCCCAGGCGCCCCGCGGCCTACGCCTTCGGCGCCACCTTGCTCAACCCGTTGATGATCCGGTCCATCGCGTCCCCGCCCGTCGGGTCCGTCAGGTTGGCGAGCATCTTCAGGGTGAACTTCATCAGGATCGGGTGGGTCAGGCCGCGCTGGGTGGCGATCTTCATGACCTTCGGGTTGCCGATGAGCTTCACGAAGGCGCGGCCCAGCGTGTAATAGCCGCCGTAGATGTCCTTGAGGGTCTGCGGGTAGTTCTGCAGGGCCAGTTCGCGCTGGGCGGGGGTGGCACGCGCGTGTGCCTGGACGATGACGTCGGCCGCGATCTGTCCCGACTCCATGGCGTAGGCGATGCCCTCGCCGTTGAAGGGGTTCACCAGGCCGCCCGCGTCGCCGACCAGGAGCAGGCCCTTGGTGTAGTGCGGCTGGCGGTTGAAGGCCATCGGCAGGGCGGCGCCGCGGATCGGCATCGTCATGTTCTCGGGGGTGTAGCCCCAGTCCTCCGGCATGGAGGCGCACCAGGCCTTGAGGACCTCGCGCCAGTCCAGCTCGCGGAACGCCTTGGAGGAGTTGAGGATGCCGAGGCCGACGTTCGACGTGCCGTCGCCCATGCCGAAGATCCAGCCGTAGCCGGGCAGGAGCCGGTCCTCGCCGGGGCCGCGCCGGTCCCACAGTTCCAGCCAGGACTCCAGGTAGTCGTCGTCGTGGCGGGGCGAGGTGAAGTACGTCCGGACGGCGACGCCCATCGGGCGGTCCTCGCGGCGGTGCAGGCCCATGGCGAGGGAGATGCGCGAGGAGTTGCCGTCGGCGGCGACGACGAGCGGGGCGTGGAAGGTGACCGGGGTCTTCTCCTCGCCGAGCTTGGCGTGCACGCCGGTGACGCGTCCGGTGCGGTCGTCGATGATCGGCTCGCCGACGTTGCAGCGCTCGTGCAGGCGGGCGCCCGCCTTCTGCGCCTGCCGGGCGAGCTGTTCGTCGAAGTCGTCGCGCTTGCGGACCAGGCCGTAGTCCGGGTAGGAGGCGAGTTCCGGCCAGTCCAGCTGGAGGCGCATGCCGCCGCCGATGATGCGCAGGCCCTTGTTGCGGAGCCAGCCCGCCTCTTCGGAGATGTCGATGCCCATGGACACGAGCTGCTTGGTGGCGCGGGGCGTGAGGCCGTCGCCGCAGACCTTCTCGCGCGGGAACGCGGTCTTCTCCAGGAGGAGTACGTCGAGCCCGGCCTTCGCCAGGTAGTACGCCGTCGTCGAACCGGCGGGCCCGGCGCCGACGACGATGACGTCCGCGGTGTGTTCGGAGAGGGGCTCGGTCACGGCGGGTTCTCCCCAAGGCTCGAAATCTGTGTGCCGACCGGCACGGGATACGGGCAGTCTATGAGGCGGTACCGATCAGCCAGCCGAAGGGCCACACGTGACCGACCGGACAGCGACCCTGCCCGCCGTACAACTGCGGGTTCCCACCGACGAGGACGCCTACGTCTGGCATCGGCTCTTCGACGACCCCGAGGTCATGGAGTTCCACGGCGGCGCGTCCGCCGAGCTCTCCATGTACGAGGAGCTGACCGCGCGCCAGCGCAGACACGACGCCGAACTGGGCTACTGCCTCTGGACGTTGCTCGACGCGGACGGCGAGCCGATCGGCTTCACCGGCGCGCAGCCCTGGCCGCGCGACTGGGGGCCCACGGGCGAGATCGAGATCGGCTGGCGGCTCGCGCGCCCGGCCTGGGGCCGCGGGTACGCGACCGCGGCGGCCCGCGCCACCATCGGCCGGGTGCGCTCGGCGGGCGTGCCGAGCGTGGTGGCGATGGTCGACGCCCGCAACGAACGGTCCGTCGCGGTGACCCGGCGGCTCGGCATGACGCTCGCCGAGACGTTCACCACCCCGTGGACACCGGACGACCCGGAACCCCGCCGCAAGGCCTACTGCTTCCGGCTCACCCTGTAGCGGGTCTACCCTGCCCGTACCGCAGGGGGTGACATCTGTGCGTATTCCGCCCGAGCTGCCCGAGCCGCTGCCGCCCGGGGTGCGTGTGCCGCGCCTGATCGGCCTGATGGCGATGGACGCGCGCGAGGCCGCCGCGCAGTACGGCGTGCGGCTCGTGGCACCCGATCGACCCGACTTCCACGACGTCGTCGTCGACCACGTCGTACGCCAGTATCCGCCGCCCGACGCGGAGGTGCCGCCGGGCGCCGCCGTCACCGTCTGGTTCGACCTGGGTCCCGGCGAGGGCGAGGGCGGCGCCGGGGTGCGCGAGCCGCGCCGCCCCGGGCCGCCGGGGGGTGGCGCGATGCGCCGCGAACTGGACGAGCCGGGGTCCGAGGTGACGGCCGTGTGGTGACGGCGCCCCGCGGCCACTCAGCCGGTGAGCCGCCAGGTGTCCAGCGCCGTCCGGTGCGTCTTCGCGCCCTCACCCGCGGGCAGGAAGTCCTCGCGCCAGGAGAACTGGATGGCGTACTCCGTGCCGTTGTCCGCGATGTAGCTCTGGTTGATGGCGTGGATCGTGCGGTCCGCCTCGTCGGTGTAGGTGTACTCCCAGATCGCGCCGTCCCGCCCCTGGAAGGTGTTCCGCTCCATGCGGACGCGCTCGTAGTCGGACTTGTCCGGGGCGGACTTGGTGTGCTTCTCGATGTTCGTGAAGTTCTCGTACGACGTGTAGGGCGCGTCCGTGACGACGCCGACGAGGAACTCCTCGCGCCCGGTCGAACCGGCGTAGGTGATCTGCCCGGGGCGCTGCGGGTCCACGTCCTGGCGGGTCCAGCCCTCGGGCGCCGCGAAGGAGAAGCCCTCGGGGTCCGTCATCAGCTCGGAGCCGTCGGGGACCGCCACCGAGCCGGCGCCCTGGGCGCCGTCGGTGTCCTCGCTCCTGTTCGGCTGCGGGCTCCCGGTCGCATCGGACGCCACCGGGCTCGGTTCCTGGGACTGGCTCGCCGAGGGCTTGGCGTCCTTGGCCGCCCCGTCCTTCATGTCGTCCCCGCCGTCCTGCCAGAGCAGGATCCCGGCCGCCGCGCCGCCGCCGATGACGACCGCCCCGGCGATCGTGGCCACCCAGACACCCGCGCGGCCACGGGAGTTGGGGGCGGCGGGCTGCTGTCCGATGTGGACGGCCTGGGGGGTGTGGGCGGGGGTGGCGCCGTGTTCGTACGACGGTGTGGGCGGTGCGCCCGGCACAGGCGGGGTCACGGGCGGGGTCACGGGTGGGGTCACGGGTGGGGTCACGGGTGCGGCGGGCGGTGTCGCCGGAGGCGTCGCGGGCAGGGCCTGACCCGTCTGCCGCCCCGCCATCTGCAGCAGGAACGGCGCGAGGAACGTCGCAGCGGCGATCCACAGCAGACCGAAGAGGAGCACTTCGGGGACGCCGATCCCCGCCTCCACACCGCCGCTGCCACTGGTCCCGCCGAACGGCGAACCCCCGCCCGCGCTCTGGCCCGACATCTCGACGCCGATCCCGCTGAAACCGGCGAGCAGCAGGATGAACCCGAAGAAGACGCCCGCGGCGAGGAGTTGCTCGCCGCGGCCCGCGCAGCGCCGCGCGGCCAGCACGCCGATCGTCAGCGCACAGACCAGGCCGAGCGCCAACGCCCCCACGATCGCCCAGTCGTTGGTGACATCGCCCAGTTCGGAGAGGCCGAAGGCGCCGCTCTGCTGTCCCCCGCCGTACGTCGAACTGCTGCCGCTCACCGAGGCGTCGGCGGACGCGCCCCAGCCGAGGCCGAGCGCCGTGACCGCGAGGTTCGGCAGAATCAGCAGCGCGACCAGGAGCGGGGAGAGGTCCGCGTCGTCGAGGTCGGTGAGTTCGGCCAGGTCGTCGATCTGGGTGAGGCTGATGAAGGCGACGACCGAGCAGAGCACGAGGACGACGGCGAGGGCGCGCAACGCGGTGCCGGTGGCCCGGACCAGGGCCTGCACACCGGGGTGCGCGGCCATCCGGTGGGCCAGGTCGTCGCGGTGCAACACCCCGCAGGAGACGGCGAGTCCGAGCAGCAGCGCACCCAGCGCGGCGAGCACCGGGGACGACGACAGCTCGACGCCCTCGATCTCGGGCTGCGCGAAGAGCGCGAGGACGAGCACGCCCGCGGTCACCGCCAGCGAGACGCGGACGGCCGCTTCGAGCCCCGACGTGCCGCCGTGCGCACCGCCGCCACCGTGCGTACCGCCGCCGCCCTGTGCGGCGCCGCGCACCAGGATGCGCCCTCGCAGTACGCGTACGCCGATGATCAGCGCCACGATCCACAGCGCGGTCACGGTCAGCGGGACGAAGTGCAGCGACGCGGTGCCCTGGAGCACCTGCTCCGAGGAGTCCGTGCCGAGCCCCGTCGACCCGCCGAACCCGGGCCGCTGCTCGCTGCCCGACAACTCGAAGCCGCCGCCCACGGATTGGAGCAGCAGCGCGAGGCTGATCCGCAGCCGGTCGGTGAAGTCGACGACCACCTCGTCGTCCTGGCCGTACGACGGAATGGCCAGCGCGACGGCGCCGAGCAGCAGGAGTACGACGGGCCACAGGGCGGCCTGCACGGCACCGGCCCAGTCCCCGCGGAACGTACGCCCGAAGAAGGCGCCGACGGGTGAGGGGGTGACGGGGGCGAGGGCGGGGGCCTGGGCCGGAGGCGGGGGCGGGGGCGTCCCGGGCTCGGCTTCCGGGAGCCGTTCGCGGCCGCACTTCATGCAGAAGCGGGCCTCCTCAGGAGCGGGAGCCCCGCAGTGTGGGCAGTACGACGCCATCGAAACGCTCCGTCAGTCCAGGAGATCACCAGCAAGAAGGACCGACCCGTAAGAACCGCATAAGGAAACGGCCGGGTCGTTACAACGGACATATCTTGCCCGGTGGCTGGTTCCCGTGGGCACGGGGAACCCCAGTCTCAACTGGAGCGTTATCAATGGCTGTTCGCTCAGGCCTGCTTGAAGCCCCGGTGCAGCGCCACCACTCCGCCGGTGAGGTTGCGCCAGGCCACCTTCGACCAGCCCGCGTCCTGCAGCAGCCCGGCCAGCGTCGGCTGGTCCGGCCAGGAACGGATCGACTCGGCGAGATAGACGTACGCGTCCGGGTTCGAGGACACCGCGCGCGCGACCGGCGGCAGCGCCCGCATCAGGTACTCCTCGTAGACCGTCCGGAACGGCGCCCACGTCGCGTGCGAGAACTCGCAGATCACGACGCGTCCGCCGGGCTTCGTCACGCGGTACAGCTCGCGCAGCGCGGCGTCCGTGTCCTGGATGTTGCGCAGCCCGAAGGAGATCGTCACGGCGTCGAACGTGTCGTCCTTGAACGGCAGCTTCGTCCCGTCGCCCGCGGTGAACGGCATCCACGGGTGGCGCTGCTTGCCGACCCGCAGCATCCCCATCGAGAAGTCGCACGGCACGACGTACGCACCGGCCTGCACGAAGGGCTGCGAGGAGGTGGCGGTGCCGGCGGCGAGGTCGAGGACCTTTTGCGCGGGGCGGGCGTCTACCGCCTTGGCGACCTCCTTGCGCCAGAGGCGGGCCTGGCCGAGGGAGAGCACGTCGTTGGTGAGGTCGTAGCGTTCCGCCACGTCGTCGAACATCGTGGCGACTTCGTGGGGCTGCTTTTCCAGGCTGGCTCGGGTCACTTGGTCATTGTGGCAGGCCGGGGTTCTTTCGCCTGCGGCGGGCATTTCGCTGTCGCGTCTGCCTTGTTCCGTCTCTGGCGGGTGCGGGTTTGTTGTGGTTGCTCGCGCCCACGCGGCGGAGCCGCAAATGTGACAGCCCCGCGCCCCTGACGGGGCTCCCCTCACGTCAGCTGTTCAGCGGGACCTGTACACCAAACGGCCCGCGATCACCGTTGCCACGCACGTCCCCGCCCCTCGCCCCACCAGTTCACCCCGGTCTGCGACATCGAAGACCGCGAAGCGGGCCGGACCCCCCGCTGCCAGCGGTGGGAGCAGGATCAGCGGAGTCGGCGACAGGGACGGTGGGCCCGGGAGGCGTGGTGGGCGGGCGCCCACTGCGAGGCCTGCTCTGCGGACCGCGTCCAGGGCGGGGCGGGCGCGCAGTTCGCCCGCGACGGCCACCGTGCCGTGGGCGAGGAGGCGCTGGACGCCGCGTCGGGCGCTGGCGCCGAGGCGGGAGGGGTCCGCGCGGAAGATCGCCAGGGCCCGCTCGCCGCCGATGGGCTCGGTGCCGAGCTCGGCGGCCTCGCGCGGGTCCGGGTGGTAGGTGGCTTCGAGGAGTTCGGGGCCGTACGGGTTGAGCAGGCCCGGCGTGAGGATGCCGGGCCAGCGCCGGACACGCGCGGAGGGGTGGGCGGCGGCCAGGTCCTCGTACGGGCCGACGGCGGCGATGGTCGCGCCGTCGGCCAGGACCGCCGCCTCCGGGGAGTGCTCGGCGACGTGAAGTGTCAGCAACAGGGCCTCAGTTGGTGGCGAGGAGCTTCAGCTCGGGGTGGGCCGTGCCGCCCTCGATCGCCGTGGAGGAGATGTGCGAGGCGACGCGGTCGTCGATCGGGTCGTTCGCCGGGTCGTCGTGCACGACGAGGTGCTCGTACGTGGTGGCGCGCTGGGCCGGGACGCGGTCCGCGGTGCGGATCATCTCGATCATCTCGCGCAGGTTGTTGCGGTGCTTGGCACCGGCCGAGGAGACCACGTTCTCCTCCAGCATCACGGAGCCGAGGTCGTCCGCTCCGTAGTGCAGGGTGAGCTGGCCCGCCTCCTTGCCGGTGGTCAGCCAGGAGCCCTGGATGTGCGCGACGTTGTCGAGGAAGATCCGGGCGATCGCGATCATGCGGATGTACTCGAAGATCGTCGCCTGGGTGCGGCCCTTGAGGTGGTTGTTCTCGGGCTGGTACGTGTACGGGATGAAGGCCCGGAAGCCGCCCGTCCGGTCCTGTACGTCGCGGATCATGCGCAGGTGCTCGATGCGCTCGGCGTTGGTCTCGCCCGTACCCATGAGCATCGTGGAGGTGGACTCCACGCCGAGGTTGTGGGAGATCTCCATGATCTCCAGCCAGCGCTCGCCGGACTCCTTGAGCGGGGCGATGGCCTTGCGGGGGCGCTCCGGCAGCAGCTCGGCGCCGGCGCCCGCGAAGGAGTCGAGGCCCGCGGCGTGGATGCGCTGGATCGCCTCCTCGACGGAGACCTTCGAGATGCGGGCCATGTGCTCGACCTCGGAGGCGCCGAGGGAGTGGATGACCAGCTGCGGGAAGTCCTTCTTGATCGCCGCGAAGTGCTTCTCGTAGTACTCGACGCCGTAGTCCGGGTGGTGGCCGCCCTGGAACATGATCTGGGTGCCGCCCAGCTCGACGGTCTCCGCGCAGCGGCGCAGGATGTCGTCGAGATCGCGGCTCCAGCCCTTCTTGGTGTCCTTCGGGGCGGCGTAGAAGGCGCAGAACTTGCACGCCGTCACGCAGACGTTCGTGTAGTTGATGTTCCGCTCGATGATGTACGTCGCGATGTGCTCGGTCCCTGCGTACCGGCGGCGGCGCACGGCGTCGGCGGCGGCACCGAGCGCGTGCAGCGGGGCGTCACGGTAGAGGTCGAGCGCCTCTTCCGGGGTGATCCGCCCACCTGCGGCGGCACGGTCGAGGACGGACTGGAGGTCGGCCTTCTCGGTCACCGGAGGTCCCTTTCGTAAGGGTTGCGAACGTACCGAGCCAGCCTACGCCAGGCCCCTCGGGCAGCCGACGTCAGGCGGAGTACGCCCCCAGGAGCACCCCGATGAATGCGCCCCCGATCAGGAACGGGCCGAACGGGATCGCCGTCTTGCGCCCGGCGCGGCGGGCGACGACGAGCCCCATGCCGTACAGCGAGGCCAGCAGGAACCCGGCGAAGGTGCCGAGCAGCAGCACGCCCCACCCGTACCAGCCGAGCACGGCCCCCAGGCTGAGCGCGAGCTTCACGTCCCCGAAGCCCATGCCGTTCGGGTTGATGAGGAAGAGCAGGAAGTACGCACCGGCCAGCGCGAGCGCCCCGTACAGCGAACCCGTCCACGAACCGCCCGCCTCGGGCAGCAGCGCGGCGCCCCCGAGCAGCACGGGCGCGGCGCCCGCGAGCGGCAGCGTGAGCACGTCGGGCAGCCGGTGCACGGTGAAGTCGACGGTGGCGAGCAGCACGCCGAAGGGCGCGAGCAGCAGCCAGACGCCGAGCTCGGGCCGTGCGCCGGTGGCGGCGGCGAGCGCGGCGCAGACGAGGGCGGTGGCGGGGGTGACCCCGGAGGTCCGGGGGCCGTACCAATCACCCTTCGGGCACCGGGCCAGCCCGACCCAGCTCACGATGGGGTCGCCCCCTGGCGTCTCGGTCCGCCAGTCCTCACCGGACGGGACCGAGAGCCGGTAGGCGGCGCGCGGCACGAACAGCCCGGCGAGGGCGCCCCAGAGGGCGCCGCCGAGGACGAGGATCAGTTGCAAGGGATTCCGTCTCCCCCGTTGTGGGCAGGCGTTCCGCACGGCGGAACGGGTGGGCACAACGCCCCGGTGCGGAGCACCGATGACCGAGGCGCTAGCTCACCGCAGTGAGGCCGCTGCGCCAAGCGGGAAGCAGCTCGTCGAGGAGCGCCTCCGTCCGCGGCGGCAGCCCCCGCGCACCGCTCCGTGCGACGAGATCCGCGGCGACCTGCTGCAGGCGGGCCGGGTCCTCCGTGGCGTGCGTGGCGCGCAGCAGCTCGTTCCAGAGCCGCTCGTCGCCCGGCGCGGAGCCGAGCGCCGCGTTGAGCGCCTCGATCGCCTTCTCCGCCCGCCCCTTCTCCAGGTGGAACTCGGAGAGCGCGAGCCCGATGTCGGCGACGAGCAGCGGCAGCTGCGCGTCGATGATCTCGTGCGTGAGCCAGGTGTACCGCCCCTGCGGCCGGTCCGCGAGCAGCGGCCCGCGCACCAGGACGAGCGCGTCGGTGAGCATGCGCCCGCGCACGGCACGGTTGTTGGCGCCGCGCCCCTGCGTGGCCTCGTGGTAGAGCGAGCGCAGTACGTCCAGGTCGGAGACGACGGACTTGGCGAGCGTGAGCCGGCCCGTCCGGTCGGCCCGCAGCCGCGGCGATCCGTCGGGCTCGGTGCCGAGCCACTCGCGCAGCCGGTCCACGAGCGCGTCCCGCACGTCGTCGGTGACGCCGCGCGGCCACAGCGCGGAGGCGAGCACCCGGGGGTGCACTCCCTCGCGGTGCAGGAGCAGCAGGGCAAGGGCCTCGTGCATCAGCGGGCTGCGCTCGCCGTCCGGGGTCTCCAGGCCGATGATCTCGTACGTACCGACGAGGCGGGCGTAGACCGCGGGCCGCCCCTGCTCGGTGACGTCGACGAGGAACGGCGGGGCCACGGCGGGCGCGCCGCCCTCGGGGCCCCCGGGGCTGCCCGCGCTCTCCGGGTCGGCCTCCGTGAACAGCCGTACGACGGCGCGCTGCTGGGCCTCCGGCAGCGCCTGCGCCTCCAGTTCGAGGCCGAGCAGCGGGGCGAGCAGCTTGCCCGCGCGGGTGATCTCCATCTGCCAGGCGGCACCCGGCAGGTCGCCGGACTCGGTGCCGACGAGGTAGCCGATGCCCAGCCTGCTGGCGTCGGCGGCGAGCTCGGCGAGCTTGATCGCGTCGTCCGCGTTCGGCTCGGCGGCGAGCAGCACGAGGTGCGGGGCCCAGCGGGTGTGCTGGGCGGGGCCGGTGCGGCCGGTGAGCACCGAGTCGTGGCCCGCGGCGCCGAGCGCGCCGCGCCGCTGCCGGGTCTCGGCCTCCATGGTCTCGATGAGCGCCTCGACGTCCTCCAGGTGACGGAGGCGGTTGGGCGCGAGCGGGGTGAGGTCCTGGCCGAAGCCGACGACGGTGATCGTCATGCGGTCCGACCAGCCGTTGGTGGCGAGCTCGGCGGCGACCGAGGCGAAGACGGCCGCGCGGTCGGCCTCGCTGCCGCTCAGCGAGACGATGCCGGGCACGGACTCCAGGTTGAGCAGGAGCCGCGAGTCGTCCAGGGTGCCGAGGCTGACGAGGCCCGGGTAGGGCGCGGCGGTGTCGACGTCCTCGTACCGCTCGGCGTCGGTGCGCGCCAGCATCCAGAACGTCTGGTCCTGCCCCAACTGCCAGGGGGCGGGCGGCCGTCCGGCGGGCTGCGCGAGCTGGAGGTGCAGATCGCCGTTGCTCAGCCACGCGGCGTACACGGTCGGCAGGGGGCGGTTCTCCTCCGCGAGCGCGGCGGCGAGACCCCGCAGCGACAGGTCGAGGAGGCGTACGCCCTCGGGGTCGGCGCCCACGAGCAGCGCGTCCTGCACGTCGGCCGCGTCGCCGGTCGGCGTTGGCGGCTGCATGCCGCGGCGGCCGCCCGCCGCGCCCATGGCGGACTGCCACAGGGCGTGCCGCCTGCGCCGGCCCAGCGCCAGGAGCAGGCCCGCGGCGAGGAGGGGGGCGCCGAGGAGTGCCTCGGGGAGGCCGAAGGAGGAGTCGTCGGAGGCGCCGGTCGCGGCGGGCGTCCGGTGCGGCTGCTCGCCCTTGCCCTGGCCCTGTCCGTCCCCCGCGGGGCGCTGCTCGGGAAGCGAGATGTGCGCGGTGTCGCGGTCGACGGAACCGCCGCCGCCCTGGTGACCGCTGCCGCTGCCGCTGCTGCCTTGTTCGCCGCCGCCCTGCTGGTGGTCCCCGGACTTCGCGTAGTCGGAGATCTGCTCCTGCACGTCCTTGGAGACCTTCGGCGCCTCGTCGGGCATCTCGACGATCTCGCCGCCGTACGCGTCCGCGGGCATCTCCATGATCCAGCCCGGGCGGATGAGGCTCGCCTCGGAAAGCCGCGAACCGTCGGGCTGCTCGCGGTCCTTGTTGAGCTGGTAGATCTCCTTGTACCTGCGGCCGTCGCCCAGGTGCCGCTCCGCGACCTCCCACAGGGAGTCGTGGTGACGGCCCTCCGGGGGCTGGATCCGGTAGTACTTCGTGTCGCCGTCCTTGGCGCTGCCGCCGCCCTCCGCGTGCGCGGCGGCCTGCTCTGCCTGCGCGGCGAGGGCGTCGGCGGCGCTCGCGGCCTGCTGCTGCTCCTGCCCGAACAGACCCGGGGTCTGCTGGGCGGAGGCGGCCGACGCGGGCTTCTGGTTCCCCTCGAGGGACTGCCCGAACTGCGAGAGCCCCGGCGCGAAGCTGGCTGCCGTGGCGCCCACGAGCAGCAGGGCGGCGACCAGTTGGCGCGCGAGCAGCTGACTGCCGCCCGCGCCCGGCACCCGGCCGGGAATGCCGACACCGGAGAACGCGGCCTTTATCTCCACGAGCACACAGGCGGTGAACTGCGCCCAGGCGAGCCAGACGACGACGGTCAGCACGTTGATGAACGTGCTGACGGTGATCTCCTGCTGCAGCCAGTCCAGGGAGGGCGCACCGCCCGGCAGCGGCCAGCCCACGAAGTACGCGAGGGCTCCGGGCACGCCGACGAGGAGCACGGTCAACGCGACGAAGGCAAGGAACGCCTTGACGAAGTCACCGAAGGAACGACGGCGCCCCGGCAGGGGCTGCGGCGTCCTGTTCCGCGGAGACTGCGGGTTCGGCGGGCTCGTCGAGTTCGAGGTGGTGCGCGCCATGGCGGGTGTCCTGGTGTCCTGTGGTGAGGAGTGGATGAAGCTGGTGGATTCGGATCGGTGGCATGAGCCTACTGAGGTGATGGTACGGAAGGTGCCGAAGGTCAGACAGGGGCATCAGCCCTCCCACCTGCCCGTTTCATCACCTCCCGCACCAAAGGCCCGACTCTCCCTGCGCGGTTGTGTCCCCGGCTGATCGCCCGGCGCCCGAGTCCGACGCCATCCGTCACAGTTCCGGCACGGAATCGCTGCGCCCGCGTAGCACTTACCAACTGTTCACTTCCGTCACCTCGATGACCACGAAATCCTTCCCTCAGCGCTCAGCTACCGCCCAAGCCCACTTGGTAGCTTCGTTCTCTCCTGCACACCTGCACACCCGCACCCATCCGCGTGTATGCCGAAACTCTGGGGGACTGTGATCGTGGCCCGACGCGCCCTTCCCACCGCCGCCGCCTTCGCCGTCGGTACGGCGCTGCTCCTGACCGCCTGCGGCGGCGGTGGCGACGATTCCAGCGACAAGATCGAGGGGGCGGGGGGTGGTTCGGACTCGCCGTCGGCTTCGGCGCCGGCGTCGGCCGACGCGGATCGCCCTGACGTCAGCGTGCCGAAGGACCTTGAGCTCGTCTTCGACTTCTCGGCGCCGTCGGACCCCAAGCAGGCCAAGGCGGTCGACAACGCGGCCAACTACATCCGGGCCCTCAAGCACGGCATCGTCAAGCAGGACGTGAACGACCCCGCCTATCAGTACTACTCGGGTGCGCAGGCCGCGCAGTACGCGAAGACCCAGATCAAGGAGTGGGTCGACGGCGGCTGGGTGCCCACGGGGAAGGACCGCTACTTCAAGTCCGAGGCCACGGAGCTGAGCGGCGGCAAGGCCGTCCTCGTCACCTTCTGCCGCAACCAGGCGAAGTCCTTCAGCAAGGACATCAAGGGCGGAAAGGTCCATTACGGCAAGGAATCGCTCGACAGCTACCAGAAGTTCAGCGTCCTGATGAGCCCGCCGAACGGCGCGGACAAGGTCTGGAAGGCACAGAAGATCGAGGTGCAGGGGAGGGTCAAGGAATGCCGAGGATGACCGATGGCTTCCGTTCGTGGAAGTTCCTGGCAGCAGGTGTCGCGGTACTGACGTTGGGGGCCGCGGGCACCGCGCACGCCGACGACATCCCTGGCGGCACGACGAAGCCGCCCGCCGACGGGACGACCGGAGGAGGCGCCGACAAGAACGGAAACCTGTCGGCCGGCGCCTCCTCGATCAAGTTCTCCTATCCCGGCGGCAACAGCGGAGGCGGCGGGAAGAAGGGCAACCTCGCCCCGATCGACCCCAACTGGAAGCCCCCGGCCTGCTGGTACGAGCCCGCCTTCACCTCCAAGGAGCTGAAGGACTTCGTCGACAAGGACGGCGGCGGCGACGTCGGCATCCACGAGTCGTGGTTCGGCAAGGGGCTCTGGACCGACCACTACCGCGACGGCAAACCGGCGGACAACTTCGACCTCCACTCCCCCAAGAACAGCTCCGCCGAGGGCTACAAGGACTACAACGAGGGCAAGGACGGCCGCTTCTGGCGCGGCGTCGCCCCCGACGACTCCGACCCGAAGTCATGGGACTGCGGCCGCATCATGTTCTGGGTCGACGGCGGCAAGATCCCGGACGACCCGAACGCGCCGACGGCGAAGATGCTCGCCGAGTACGCGTACGACAAGGTGAAGGTCCCCGAGACCAAGGTGGAGCTCAAGCCCGCCGCCAAGTCGACGGTGAACCTGCCCACTTGGGCCTGGCTGGACAAGGGCACCTTCAAGGAGGTCAAGGTCCGCGCCGAACTCCCGAACACGCCCCTGTGGGCCGAGACCACCGCCAAGCCCAAGTCGCTTCATCTGGAGCCCGGTACCGATGACGCGGAGACGTTTCCCGCGTCCGGGGAGTGTGCGATCAATGAGGACGGCAGCATCGGGACGCCGTACAAGAAGGGGAGCTCCAAGGAGGAGCCGCCGTGCGGGATCACGTACCTGCGGGCGACGAACGGTGAGCCGTATCAGCTCAAGGCGTCCGTGACCTGGGAGATCTCCTGGGTGGGATCGGACGACGACGACAAGCACGGCTTGCCGAACGGCACCTTCGAGACGACTCAGGACATGAACGTCCAGGAAGTCCAGTCCATCAACCGCTAGTACGGCGACGGGCGGGGCCGCCGCCGCTCAGCCGACCTGGTTCTCGGCGACGGCGCGGCCCTTCACCGTCACGTCACCGCCGTAGAACATGCCCGTGAAGACCGGGCTGTAGGTCATCTGGACCTCGACCTCGACCTGTTGGGCGTTGGCCGTCACGCAGTGGGTGCCCGCGACGTCCGCGCCGATCAGGCCCGCTTCCTCGACGAAGGCGCGGACCCGGGCGCCGCAGTTCTCGTAGTTGATGGGGGCGCCCTTGGCACCGTCGTAGATGCCCTCGGTGTCGAGGTCCTGCGCGGCGTAGCGCGCGGCCTGTTCCGCGATGTCCGCGGCGCGTTCCCGCTTGGAGATGGACAGGCCGCCGTCGATGACGAACGCGGAGAGCGTGAGGAAGACGATGGCGAAGATGATGACCGCTCCGGCGCCCGAGCCGCGGTCGTCGAGGCGGTCGCGGCGGGCTGCGAGCCAGTCGCGCACGGCCGGGGACAGGGTCACGCCGACCTCCGGTAGGGGTCGAGCGGAGAGCTGAACTCCGCCTTCAGGGTGGTGGCGACGTCGAGGCCGAGCATGGCGAGGCCCTTCACCCGGCAGCTCACCTCGACGGTGAAGAAGGGGTCGACGTCGGGGTCGAATCCGGCGCTCTTCTGGATGACGCTGACCGGGCCGGAGCAGACGTCCGCGAGGTCGGCCTGCGCGGCCTTCCTCGCCTCGGCCATCGCCGTGCCGTGCTCCTTCTGGATCGAGCCCGCGCGGGCGGCGTCGCGGGCCGCGCCGTCGATGGCCCCGCGGCCGTCCACGAGTTGGCCGAAGGCCACGAGGACGAGGATGAAGAGGATCATCACGGGGGCCAGGAACACGACTTCGATGCTGGAGAGCCCCCGGTCGCCGTGGTCGTCGTGGCGGAACTCCCCGTCCTCGCCGGAGCACTGCCGCCTCACTCGTTCTCCTCCACGAACCGCTCCACCGGTCCCGCCGACTGCGCGTGCACCGTCATGTCGAGTCCGGGGAAGACCGAGGGCACCTTCGCCGTGACCTCGACGCCGACCGTGTTCTGGCCGGGCTCGATGGCCTTCACGGCCGGGTTGAGGACCAGTTTCGGGCCGAGTTGGCGGATGTAGGCGTCGGCGACGTCGCGTGCCTCGCCCCGCCAGCCGCCCGCGTTCTCGTCGGCCGTGGCGCGGGCCTTGCGCGCGCCCGCCTGGGCGGCGGCCTGGGCGACATGGTCCGCGAAGAAGTACAGCGCGAACTGCACCGTAGCGAAGATCATGAAGAACAGGACCGGGGTGAGCAGCACGAACTCGACCGCGGTCATGCCGGATTCGCCGCGGGTGGAGGCGGCCTCCACCCTGCGGCGCACGAATCCACGCATTCTTCGCACCCGAACCCCGTCGCCCTTCACGATGCCGTCAGTAGCCGAAGCGGTGGCGTCAGCAGGTGCTGCCCGCGTCCGCGCCCTCGATGCAGTCGCTGACCTTGTGCGCGCCCTTGTCCAGGGCCGCGTTGATCACCGCTGCGACCACACCGACGATCGCGACCACGACGGCCGAGATGATGACCCACTCGACCGCGGACGCACCGCGGTCGAGCTCGCCGGAGCGGGCGCGCTGCACCCGGCCCTGCAGGAAAGTGATCATGAAGTCCAGACCCGGGTTGCCGGTGCTGAAGTTCCGTCCGTTCATGGTGAGTTGTCCTCTCAGGAGTGGTGGGGGGATGGGTGCCGGGCCCCGTTGTCGTCCGGCACCGCCGTCGTCGTTGGACCGCTGCCGCTAGACCTGGAACACGCGCATCGCCGCCGGGTAGATGAGGAAGACCAGGAATCCCGCGCACAGCATCAGCTGTGCGACCAGCATCGACTGGGACTTCTCGCCCGCACTGCCTTCGATCTCGGCGAGTTCGCGGTGCCGCATCGTCTCGGCGCGGGAGGCGAGCGACTCGCGCACCTTCGCGCCGTCGTCCGCCACCAGCGCCAGGGACGCCGACAGGTCCTTGAGCTCTTCGACGCCCAGTTCCTCGCCGAGCGAGCCGAGGGCCTGCCACTGGCTGACGCCCGTGATGCGGGCATCGGCCAGAGCATTTCGGATGCGTTGCGTCGCCCATCCGTCGGAGACTTCCGCCGCCGCCATGAGCGCCTCGGGGAGGCCACGGCCACCCGCGAGGCTCATCGACACCAGGTCCAGATAGGCGCCGATGACGCGGCGCAGATCGCGCCGCTTGTCTGCCGCGTCCCTGCGTACTTCCAGGTCCGGCAGGAAGAAGAAGAGCGCGCCGAACATCAGCGCGAGCCACACCGGGATGATCGGGCTGCGGCCGATGCCGAGCGTCCAGATGACGGCGAAGAGGAAAGGACCGAAGAACACACCGACCGCGGCCAGCAGGACCTTGGTCGCCAGGAACTTCTCCCAGCTGCGGTCAAGGACCGCCAGGTCCGCGCGGAGCGAGCGCTGTTCCCAGCCCTGCTGGAGGTAGAAGTCCGCGACCCGCTGGCCCACGCGGGACCGCATGGCCCCGAACCGGCCGGGGGTCTCGGTGTCCGACGTGGCCCGCTGCGACTCGTACGCCGCGCCGCGCGCCCGCATCGCGTCGATGCGGGCGACCGTCGCGACCGCGCTGCGCTTGGACGGCATCAGGGCGCGTACGAGGGCGAAGATGCCGAGGCCGAGGACGGCGCCGATCACTATCGGCATGGTCAGGCTCATCGACGTACCCCCTCAGGATTCGAGTAGCCGGGAAGACCCTGCTGGACCGGCTGCTCCGGGCCGCCGGGCACCGGGGCACCGGCGGGACCGCGCGGGCGCACGAACTGCACGCCCGGCTCGTCCTTGACGAGGAAACGGTCCGGCGTCTCCACCGTCGACAGCTTCCGCAGCCACCAGAACCCGAGCGCGAACAGGCCGCAGACCAGGGCGAGTACGGCCTGTCCCACCGCCGTGCCGTACGGCTCGACGAAGTCGCGGTTGAAGATGGAGAGGCCGAGCACGAAGGCGACCGACACCGCCACCACGATCTGCACCGAACGCCGCGTCGACGCGCGCTGCGCCATGACGCGCTGGCGCATGTCGACCTCCTCGCGCGCCGACTTGGCGAGCGCGCCGAGGACGTGGCGCAGACCGGGGCCGCGCAGCTTCGCGTTGAGGATCAGCGCCGCGACGATGATGTCCGCCGACGCGTCGTCGATCTCGTCGGCGAGCACCTGCAGCGCCTCGGGCAGCGGCGTGCGCGCGCGGAGCCGGTCCACGAGGGCGTCCAGGTGCGGGCGGAGCACCGGGGCCGCGGCCCGCGCGGACGCCGGGATGGCCTGTTCGAGGCCGACCGCGCCCGCGATCGTGTCGCGCAGGGACTCGGTCCAGGCGGCGAGCGCCTCGACGCGGCGCATCTGCGCGCGTTCCTCGGCGGCGCCGCCGAAGAGCTTGTCCCAGAAGAAGACGAGGATGCCTGCGGCGATGCCCGCCACCGCCCAGCGGGTCAGCAGCAGGACGACCAGGCCGACGCCGATCGCCGCGGAACCACGGCGGCCGATGAAGGCGATCAGTTCGCTCGCCCGCTCGCTCGCCCGGTGTTTCTCGTGGGCGGGCCGTGCGGGCAGACCGCGCACCGCGATCGCGAGCAGCGCGAGGCCGCCGCCCGCGGCGACGCCGCAGCTGAGCGCGTACAGGACGGGCAGCGAGAAGATGCCGCCCATCGAGCCGAGTGAGTTCATGTCGTGCTCACCCCCATTGCCCGGCGGGCCGGTAGCCGAAGGCCGCCAGGTCGTCCATGCAGGCGATCGGCGCGTGGGCGACGACGCGGCCGTCGGGGGCCTCGGCGAAGACCTCGCTGGAGAGCACCCGCCCGTCGACGCCGTTGACCTCGCGGACCGAGGTCACCATGCGCTGGAGCTTGCCGCCGGACTGGTAGTCGTTGCGCCGCTGGATGAAGACGACGAAGTTCACGGCGCCCGCGACGAGCATCTGGCTGGCCTCGATGGGCAGCCGCTCGGACGCCTGCAGCGCGTATGTCGAGATGCGGTTGAAGACCTCGCTGGAGCTGTTGGCGTGGATCGTGGAGAGCGAGCCGTCGTTGCCCTGCGACATCGCGTTCAGCATCGTCACGATCTCGTCGCCGAGCACCTCACCGACGATGACGCGGGAGGGGTTCATACGGAGCGAACGGCGCACCAGCTCCGCCATCGAGATCTCGCCCTGGCCCTCGGAGTTGGGCAGCCGCTCCTCGAACGCCACGACGTTCGGGTGCAGATCGGCGAAGGTGTCGAGGCCGAGCTCCAGGGCGCGCTCGACGGTCACCAGGCGCTCGTGCGGCGGGATCTCGTTGGCGAGGGCCCGCAGGAGGGTGGTCTTTCCCGCGTTCGTCGCGCCCGCGATCATGATGTTCTTGCGGGCCCGGACGGCGCAGGCCAGGAAGTGGCCGATCTCCGGCGTCAGGGTGCCGTTGCCCACCAGGTCCGACATGAAGACCTTGCCCATGCGGGCGCGGCGGATGGAGAGGGCGGGGCGGCGCGTGACGTCCATGACCGCCGACAGACGCGAGCCGTCGGGCAGCCGGAGGTCGAGCTGCGGGTTGGCCGAGTCGAACGGGCGGGACGACAGGCCCGAGTAGGCGCCGAGCACCTGGATGAGCTCGACGAGTTCCTCGTCGGTCTCCGCGACCGGGTCGGCCTTGACCTCGCGGCCGTCGGCGAATCCGACGAACACCTGGTCGCAGCCGTTGATGTCGATGTTCTCGACCTCGGGGTTGTCGAGCAGCGGCTGCAGCCGTCCGACGCCGAAGAGCGCGGCGTGCACGGCGGCCGCGTACTGCTCCTCGGTCTCGGCGTCGAGCGGGGTGCGCCCGGCGTTGATCTCCGCGCGCGCGTACTCCTCGAGGATCTGCGCGATGACGGCGCGGGCGTAGTGCCGCTCGTCCTCGCCCGACATCGGGGTGACGCCGGAGACCTGGTCGAGGCGGCGCTGCTCGGCGATGCGGTCACCGGCGTCCTGCCGGAACCGCTTGACCAGCTGGTGGTCGACGGGTGCGCTCATCGGCCCGCCCCGGCGGTCGGGTTGGCCCAGGCCGCCCCGTACTGCTGGTACAGGTCGACGGTCACCTTGCGGGCCGACCGGATGAGCATCGACTTGTCGAGCCGGCCGCGCCTGCGCCCGGCCAGCTGCTCGGCGCCCGCCGGGTCGTCGGCGAGGGTGCCCACGACCCGGGCGCCGGTCTGCGCGGCCACCAGCATGTCGTTGACCTGGTGGACGAGCTTCGCGGATGTCGAGGGGTCGGCGATCAGGAGGACACCGATGAGCGGCTGGGCGAGCGTCGCCGCGCCGCGCGGTCCGCCGTGCAGCTTGGCGGCCAGGGCCGCGGCCCGGTCGCGCACGCGCGCGATGGCCTCGGGCTCGGTGCGCGAGACGAGCAGGACGAGCGCCGCCTGCGGGAAGAGTTCGACGGCCGGGGTGTCGCCGCTGATCCGCCCGCAGTCCGCGATGACGTCGGCGGGCGCGTGCGGCGAGTCGGCGAGCTGCGAGAACGCGCGGCCGAGCGTCGGCCACAGGCCCGCGAGCCCGGCGGCCTGCTCGGCGATGCCGAGTCCGACGAGCACTTCGAGGCCGCCCGACAACGGCTGGGTGTGGTCCCAGAGTTGGTCGGGCACGAGGCCGCGCCGGGCGGTGGCGGCGATGCTCAGCATGCCGGTGTTGGGGTTGAGCGGGCCGCCGTGCGCGGCGGCACTGCGGTAGACCAGGTCGCCGCCGGCCGGGTCGGTCTCCGCGACGAGCACGCGGCGCGGCCAGACGGCTGCGAGCGCGACGGCGGCGGTGGTGACGCCGGGGGACCCCTTGTCCGCGGCGAGAGCGATGAGCGCCATGTCTCTTCTACTCGCCTCTAGTTGCTGTTGTCGGTGACGCGGACGATGACGACCTTGCCGTCGGACGCGGAGCTGGCAAGACCCGCGACATCCTCCTGCGGTACGAGCAGGGTGATGTTCAGGTTGCCCGTGCTCACGGTGGCGTCGCTCTTGGCCGCGATGGTGTTCACGCGGGCCGAGGACACCAGCGGCTCACCGGCCGCGGCACCGCTGCCGCTCGCCGAGCCCTTGCCGGTGGAGGTGCCCGATACGACCGGGTACGCGGCGACGGTGTCACCGGCCTTCAGGTCGGCCGGGTACTGGCCCTCCTTGAGGGAGAGGCCGACGGATGCCTTGCCCGCGGGCAGGCCCGAGCTCTTGGCGAACATCTCGCCGACGGCCACGGCACCCGCGGGAATGGCGCTCTTCGCCTTCAGCTTGGTGAGGGCGCCGCGCTGCTCCCACTTCACGTAGTTGATGCCGCCGTCGTCGGCGACGAGCACGGAGTCGATGTTCTTGCCCTCGGCAGGGGACTCGCCCGCGGCGATGGGCGCGGTCACCCGCACCACCTCGATCCGGTCACCGGCCCGCAGCACGAGGACCGTGGCGCCGAGCGCGCCGACGAGGATGAGCAGGACGGCCAGTGCGGCGAGTGCCGGTTTGCGCTCGCGAGGCGGCGCGGGAAGGCGCTCACCGACGCCTGGCTGAACCGGCGCGGCGGAACGGTTGTTGCCCGCCCCCGTACGCTCCTGGATCTTCACGCAACTGCTCCCCGCACGCCCAAGAAGATTCGGTCAATTTCCATCATTCGCGACACTCGCGACTCTCTACGCTCCACCTCGGGCGGGCTATTCGGCCCCAGGCTCAGTGTCAAGTCATCGCACCGTATCAGCAGCACATAAGCCCCTCAAGGCGCGTTAAGGATCGTGAAGCGCAGGCCCCTCATCGTTACCCACGCGCAATCCGCACTCCCTGGTTCCGACGCCGTTCCGCGATCCGGCGGGGGTCGGATTGATGTGCGTACGCGAATTGAGACGCTTTGCACGACAGGGCACTTGTCGGCCATGAGAGGGACGCACGGGAGACCCCGACCGGTTCCCACCTGGCGCTCCCCGCTCGGCGACGCACACCTCCCCCGGGAGTGCCGTCACGGAACGCGCGCCACTCCTCCTCACAACCCACGCAACTCGGCCCCACCCCAAGCCGAATGAACCGGACCCCCTCCATTCCCCTCTCACATTCCGGCGCGAGGGGATTCGAGAAGAGTTGTTGAACGACAGACCAAACGTCGTTCATTTCACGGCAGTTGACAGTTCTTTGGTCCGGACCTTTCGCGTGCATCGAGCAATGACCGCAATTCCTGTCGCACGAAAGAGAAACCAACCCCCCATGAGAACCCCCACGACAACCCCCACGACAACCCCCACGACAACCCTCACGAGAACGGCCGCCGGGATCGCCGCGTCCGCCGCCGCTCTGGCGATGGTCGCCACCACCGCGCCCGCCGCGCACGCCATCGTCGGCGGCACCGAAGTCTCCAATGACGCCTACCCGTTCATGGTGGCGCTCCTCGAAAAGGGCTCCGGCAGCCCGCTCGACCGCCAGTTCTGCGGCGGCAGCCTCGTCACGCCGGACACCGTCGCGACGGCCGCGCACTGCCTCGTCGACGAAGCGGGCAAGCCGGTCAAGCCGAAGTCCCTCCAGGTGGCCGTCGGGCGCACCGTGCTCTCCGCCAAGCAGGGCCAGATACGCAACATCGCCAAGGGCGGCGTGGTCGTGCACCCGCGCTACCTCAAGGGCAAGGAAGCGTACGACGTGGCGTTCCTGCAGCTGGAGAAGCCGGTCACGGGCATCGCCCCGGTCGCGCTCCCCACGCAGGGCACCGACGCCCTGATCCGCCCCGGCCAGAAGGCCACGGTCGCGGGCTGGGGCAACACGGACACCGAGATGACCTACACCCCCGACCGGCTGCGCCAGGTCAAGGTCCCGATCATCTCGCACGCCGAGTGCGGCACGAGCTACAAGGAGTACGACTCGAAGGTCAACTTCTGCGCGGGCGTGGAGGGCAAGGACTCCTGCCAGGGTGACAGCGGCGGCCCCATCTTCCGCAACGTCCCCGGCCGCAGGGCCCCCATCCTGATCGGCGTCGTCTCCTACGGCGACGGCTGCGGCGCGCAGGGCGCCCCCGGCGTCTACACGTCCCTCAGCTCGGCCAAGCTGTGGAAGACGCTCGACGAGTCGCCTTCGGGCAAGAAGGTGAAGCGGGCGTTGAACCGCCGCTGATCCTCCGGGAATTGAGGCGGCCCGGGGTGGTGGTGCACTTCCACGGCTCCGGGCCGCCGCCCCTCTCCCCTGCTTCGCCTACTCCCCCGTCGCTCCGTCGATGCGCTCCCTGAGGAAGTCCGCGTGGCCGTTGTGGCGGGCGTACTCCTCGATCATGTGGGTGAGGATGTAGCGGAGGGAATACGTCTCGTCGCGGAAGCGAACCGTGGTGTCGAGCGAGTCGGCGGCGTCCACCAGGGCGCGGGAGCGCGCGCACTCCGCGTGCCAGACCTCGAACGCCTCGTCGGGGTCGGCGTCCGCCACGTCGAAGTCGGCGTACGCGCCGGGCACCCCGCTCTGCCAACGGGCCCGCAGCCCCTCGCCGTTCAGCACATTCCTGAACCAGCTCCGCTCCACCTCCGCGAGGTGCCGGACCAGCCCGAGCAGCGACATCTCCGAGGGCGGCACGGCCCGCTCCCGCAACTGGTCGGCGGTCAGGCCCGCGCACTTCATCGCGAGGGTTTCGCGCTGGTACTGGAGGAAAGCGGTGAGCGAGGCCCGCTCACCGGCCCCGGCACGTGGGGGTTCGTTCCTGGGGCGGGCGGGCGCGTGAGGGAGCGTGTCGTCGGGCATCGGGCCATCATGCCGACGCCCGGTCGAGGGCTGCTCGGAATTTCTCTCCGGGGTGGTGGTCGGGGGGAGTTGAGGGGGGCGGGGGCGCCTCCGGTCCCGTGCTCGGCGTGCTCCGCGTGCTCGGCGTGCTCCGCGTGCTCAGCCGATCGGTCCCCAGTCCCGCCGTGGACGCGGCGGTTCCGGTGCGGGCCGTCGGGCGGTCGCCCGTTCCGTACGGCGTGATTCCGTCGCCGTGAAGTACAGCGTGAGCAGGGACAGAACCGTGATGGGCAGCCCGAGGAGACCGCCGAAGCCGAGGGCGAACCAGCCGGAACTCTCGCCCGCGGCGACCTGGCGGACGCCGGTGACGAGGAGGGCCACGGTGGCGACCGCCCAAGGGAGGGTCCAGGGCCAGGGGTTGGGCTCGGGGACCGGGGGCTCGCGGCGGCCGGTGCAGAAGGCGGCGTACCAGTAACGGGCGCACCACCAGGCGACGGTGAGGAAGGCGACGGCTCCCGCTCCGAGCCCGGTACGGGCCGGCATGCCGGTACCGGCGGCGAACATGGCGATCAGCAGGCCGGTGCCGATGCCGCCCGTCCCTAGGAACAGCATCGTCCCGACGACGAGCCGGTGCCGACGGCTGCCGTCCAGGGCGCGGGGGGAGATGTACATGGCGATACACCCTAGGCGGGCGGGTGGTTGGCGCATCTCTGGAAGGCGCCCTCGGCGGTGCGTCGGGCCGTCCGATGCGCCCGTGCCGGTCGGTCGGACCGCACAACAGACAGTCCGGACTGCACAACAGACAGTCCGGACCGCACAGTAGAGTGCCGCGGACGCACGGTCCCACCCGTCACAGGAACGACATCCTGCAGGCCCATGACCGACCGGGGCGCGCAGGGGCGACAGATCAGGAGCCCTCATGAAGAAGCAGAAGCAGAAGCGGAATCGGACCGCTGTGGCCGTGCCCCTTCTCGCCCTCCTCGCCGCCGCGGCCCTCAGCGGCTGCGGGGGCTCCGACTCGGACTCCGGTTCGTCGGACGACTCCGCCGGCAACAAGCCCAAGGCGTCCGCCCCGGAGGCCGTGGAGCCCGCGGCCAAGCTCGACGACGTCGCCCTGGCCAAGGACGAGGTCAAGGGATTCACGGTCAAGAAGCCTGACCAGGAGTACGCGTTCGCCAAGTCCAGGGACGAGATCAAGGTCGGCAAGGCGGGCTGCGCCCCGCTCGCGTACGCGACGAACCAATTCCCCCTGGGCAGCCCGGAGTCCGACCTGACGCGCGTCGCCACGGGCGCGAAGGGGCCCGGCGCGTTCACCTACGTCACGCTCGCCACGTACGCGAAGGGCGGGGCGAAGACCGCCCTGGCCGAGTTCTCCAAGGCCGTCGGCTCCTGCGGCGGCGGCTTCACGGCCAAGGCGGGCGGCAACACCAGTACGTACACCTCCGTCACCGCGGAGTCCGCGGCCAAGCCTGCCGGTGCCGACGAGTCCGTCGCCTTCAAGGCCACCACGGAGTACCAGGACCTCACGCACACCGTGCGCGGCCAGGCCGTGCGCCACGGCGAGACCCTCGCGCTCTACTTCGCGGTCGACGGCCTTGCGTTCACCCAGTCCCGGCCCGGCGACGCGAAGGTCGCCACCGCCGTCGTGGACGCGCAGAGCGCGAAGCTCTGAGCCCCGGCAGTGCCCACTGCGTGAGCGGCGCCGCCCGCCTTGAGGCTCTTGAGGCCTGGGGGCCGCTCACAGCGACAGCGTCTGCGCCATGCCGTCGACGATCTGTTCCAGCGTCTCGTCGAGCACCGGCTCCGTCCAGGACACGTACATCGTGAGGGCGCCGTCGGCCCCGGTGGGGCGGATGCCGTGGATGAGGGTGCGGATGACCGGGCGGGGGCCGAGGAGCCGCTTCTTCCCGCCGATGAGGTTCTGCCGGATGCGGACGGCCTCGCCCAGCGGCAGTCGTACGTCACGGACGTCCGGTTCCCCGAAGTCACTCGCACTCAAGTGCTCCGTCAGCCACGGCAGCGTGATCACCGGGACGGTGTCGTCGGGCAGGACGGCGTCGAGTTCGAGGATCGCGGCCACGGTGGGGTGGCCGCTCAGGTACCAGCCGAAGGCGGCCAGCGGTTCGCGCGTACGGCTGTCGGACGCGGCGCGCTTCAGGTCCCGGCTCAGCCGCCGCGCGTCACCCCGCTCGCCGTCCCGCTCATAGCGTGCGACGAGTTCGTGGCCCTGCTGCTCCGCCCAGTAGTCGAGGTCGAGGGTGTCCGTGACGGGGAAGGGCACCCAGTCCTCCGAACACTCGATCCCGATGTTCGTCAGATCGGTCATGAGGGTCACTCCGTCCAGGTCAGCGAGTCGGCCACGGCGTCGAACAGGCCCGCCATCGCGTCGGCGAGCGGTTCGAGCGGCGTCGAGAAGGAGAGCAGCAGGAAGGCCGTCGTACCGGGGACCGGCACGTGGTACTCCACGGACGTGGAGGCGTACGCACGGTCCGTCGCGTCGTCCGCGGGCTGCGCCACCTGCTTCCTGACCCGCACCGCGGCGCCCGACGTCAGCTCCTCGACGCTCACTTCCTGCCCCGCGGGGCCCCCGTCGGCCAGGGCCCGCGCCAGCGCGTCGAGCGGCAGTTCCTCGGCGTGCCGGAGGGGCGCGAGCGTGACCAGGAGGGAGGCGGGGATGGTGAAGGGGCCCACCTCCTGAAGGCTCAGATAGAGCTCGATGCCACCGCTGCGGTGCGCCTTGGCCGCCCGGTTCCGCAGGTCCTTGCGCAGCCCCTCCTTGAGGTGGGGCGCGTTGTCGATGCCCTGGAACTGGCGCTCCACGAGGGCGGCGACCGACTTCTCCCGCTCGTCCGGATCGAGCAGGATCCGGAACCATCCGTCGGGGAGCAGGAGCCGGTAGTCGCTCGGCGGGGCGTCCGCCTGCGGCTGCCGCGCGGCCTTGTCCGGGTTCGTCACGACGACGTCTCCTGCTGTCGGGCCTGCCGGTCGAGCCGGCAACGGCTGCGTACCTGATGGATCGCGTACGGAAGTGCTTGGAGGAGGCCCGCGGCGCCGCCCATGGCCATCGCCGCCCACGCCGCGGCGGGGTGCGCGTCGATGAGCCGGGTGCCCTGCGCCACGGAGAAGAAGGCCCCGACGGCCATGACGGCCGTGGAGGAGACGCCCACGAGGGTGCCGGGGAAGCGGGACATCGCCCGGGCCTCGCGCGCGGACGCGGGGAGCATGCGGAGCCCGAGGGCCGGGCCCTTGGGCCAGTCGGCGCGCCCCGTGAGCCTGCGCTCGGTGGCGGTGAGGCCCATGGCGCGCTGGAGCGCCGCCCAGCCGTCGCGACCTGCGCTGTCGCCGCCGAACCACTGGTCCCAGGGAAGGACCGCCCGGATCTGCCGGTCGGGACCGCGCAGTTCGACCCCCACGGGCGCACCCGCCCTGTCCCGTACGAGAACGAGTGAGGTCACGGCATGCGGACCCCTGCGGGCCAGCCAGTGCTCCTGCCCGGCAAGGTCCTTGAGGACCAGGTCGCGGTCCTGCACCCGCAGCTCGGTGGCGCGGCGGAACCTGACGGTGGCGCCCGCCCCGGGCGCCGGGCACGGGACGATCCGGGCCACCACGGCGGGCACGCCGCGCCTCAGCCGCAGCCGGGTCCAGGCGCGCAGGGCGAGGCGGGCCACCGGTGCGGTCAGTGCGGCGGCCGCCGAGACCAGGACGAGCCACGGCGTGTCCGCGCCGGAGAAGACCAGCACGGTGAAGGCGGCGAACCAGACGAACGCGGCGGCGCCGCGCACCGTCCAGTACCAGACGGGGAACGTGCTGCCGGGCGTCAGCCGGGGGGCGCGGGTCCGCCGGTCCACGAGCGGGTCGTTCTCGTCCCGCACGGTGTGCAGCGGGATGCCCGCGGCGGCAAGCAGGCCCGCCGCGCCGGTGCGGGCGAGGAGCTGCTCCCCCTGGACGTAGCGCTTCGGCAGCTCACCGGACTCGGGCAGCCAGTCGTCGAGGTCGAGGGCGGCGATCAACTCGCCCTCGCCGTTCTGGAGTTGGAGCTCGCCCCAGGAGCCGCGGACGGGTGGGCCCATGCGTTCGGCGTCGGGGCGCGGCACGTCGATGAAGACGGCGCGGCTGATTGCGCCGCCGTCACTGGTATCGCTGCTGCCCTTGCCGCCGATCCGCAGCCGTCGCCGCGTGCCGGAGCGTCCCCGCAGCACCAGCTCGTCGCCCTCGACGAAGAGCCGGGCCCGGCGGCTCAGCTCCACGCCGGGGCCCCGGTCGGCCCTCGGGCGCAGGGCGGGTTCCTGCGGGGCGGGTTCCCCGGGAGCGGCGGGGCGGCGGGCGTCGTCGTTCATGTGGGATGTGGTGCGCATGTCGATCGGGGCGGGCAGGCCCGGTTCACCCCGTGACCTTGTCGGTGAGCGTCGTGACAGAACCGTACGCACCCTCGGCGCCCGCGACGACGCCGGTGGCCGTGGCCCCCGCCCAGACGTTGGTCTGGCCGGAGAAGTTGCCGAGCGCGTTGCTGACGTTCGGCATGCCCGTCGCCGCCGGGGAGATGCCGCGGAGGTCCGACGCGGCCCTGGCCAGATCGGGGTCGAGCGTGCCCGCGGAGCGCGGCGCCGCCATGCCCTTGAGCCCGTCGCGCCACGCCTGTCCGGAGAAGGCGTTCCTGACCGACTTGACGCCGTCGACGGTGTCCCGGGCCATGGCCGAAGGGCTGAACCCCTCCTTGATGTTGTTCCAGTTCGGCAGCTTCCCCTTGGGCATCTTCGCCATGGCCTCCGCCGCGGACTTGCCGCGCAGCGCCCCCTGGCTGCCCCGGTTGGCGAGGTTCCAGGCTTTGTTCGGCTTCATGCCGGACGCCAGCGCCTTCCTGGCGAGGGAGCTGCGCGCCACCGCCTTGGTGCCCGCGGCCGCGCCCTTGGCCCCGGCCATGGCGGCGCGCCCGAGCCCGAAGGTGGCCACGCCCACCGCGTCGAGGAACACCGATTTCCAGCTGCCCTCACCGCCGAGCGCGAGCACGAGGTCGGTGGCGAGGGCGACGATGCTCGCCGCCAGGGCGATCACGTTGGCGACGGCCGCGATGGCCTGGCCGATCACGGGGATCCACCCCAGGGCCAGTGCGGCCACCCCCGCCCACAGGGCGATGCGCCCCGCCCATTTGGAGATCTGCGTGAGCCAGCCGGAGTTCTCCTTGACCCAGTTCTTGAACTTGTCCTTCCAGCCGTCCTTGAGCCCGTCGCCCTCGATGACGTCGTGGATCGCCTCGGCCGCCAGCTTCTCGGCCCGGTCGCGGATCCCCTTGGCCGCGCTCAGCGCCTCCTTGGCGTCGCCGAGCGCCGACGAGGCCCGCTCCTTCTGCTTCTCGAACTTCCGGGTGTCCGGATCGTCCTTGGGCGTGTCGTCCGGCTGCCCGTCGAGGGAACGCTTGGCTGCGGAGGCGTCGTCGTGGGCGGCCTCCGCGTCGGCGAGCGCCTTGTCGGCCATCTGCTGGGCGCGGTGCAGCTCCGAGGCGAACTCGTTGCTGCACGCCCCGTCGACGACCTTCGTGCCGAGGGCGTCGGCTGCTTCGTCGTACCGCTTGAAGGCCTTGCGCAGCTTGTCGCCCGCGCCCTCCGCCGACGTACGGAACTCGGTGGCTGCCTTGCCCTTCCAGTTCTCGACGGAGGCCAGCGCCTTGATCTCGCGGGCTTCCTTGTCGATCGCCTCGGCAGTCCTGCGCAGCTCGCGACCGAGCCTCGCGACCTCCTCGGGGTCGCCCGGGATCGGGTCGGACGACTCGTCGAGGACGCTCCAGCGGTGCGCGGCGGGGCGGCGGGCGGTCATGCGCCGGCCTTCTTCCCGGAACCCGGATTCCCCCCGGAACCCGGCTTCCCGGAACCTTGCTTGTCGCTGCGGCGCAGCGCCTCGGCCAGCTCGTGGTCGAGGGTCTCGTACGCCTCCGCCGCGGCCTTGGTGATCCCGTGCAGGGACTGCAGCTCTTCGGTCAGCTTCTTGCGGTGGATCTTCCAGTTGCTGCCGAACGTGGAGAACGTGTCCAGGAGCCGCTGCGAGCCGAGCTCGGCCATGCCGTACCCGTCGGCGGGATTGGCCCGCTTCTCGAACGTGTCATGGATGCGCTTCAGGGCCCCGGCGCATTCCTTGATCCGGTCGATGTCCGCTTCCTGATCACCCATGACAGCCCCCCTTCCGCTCCTGGCCAAAAGGCCATCGGCGGCCCCGCGTTGCTCTACTACACCTGTGTAGATCGAAGCTATCATCGCCCCCGAACGCGGACAGCCCCCCATACGTCCCCCTGCGCTCCCGCGTCACGACACGATGACAGTCCGCCGAGATGAGGCGACTTTTCAGGACATCGTTCCTGGCGGTCCCCCACAACCCCCGGTTACCGTCGGCCCGTTGGAGACACCCCTAGCCCCACCGGGAGCCGACCGTGAACCGCCGCACCACGCGCACCATGCCTGTCGCCGCCGCGCTCGCCGCGACCGCAGCCCTGCTCCTGACGGCGTGCGGCGGCGACGGCGACAAGTCCGAGGACAGCGACAAGATCGCCGGAGCCGGGCAGGGCTCGGAGAAGCCGGAGAAGTCGAAGGACCCCGCGGACACCGCGAACGAGGAGAAGCCGGACGGCGTCGACCTCGCCCTGCCCGCGGACCTGAAGCTGGTCTTCGACTGGGACAGGCCGAAGGGCAAGGACGAGGCCGCGGCGCTGGACGACGCCCGGCACTACGTGCAGTCCATCTACAAGGGTGTCGCCGAGCAGTCGGCGAAGGACCCGGCCGTGGCCGCGTACGCGACCGGCGAGGGGCTCAGCTACGCGCGCACCCAGATCCAGAGCCGCGTCGACGCCGGGCTCACCTCGACGGGCACGCGCCGCCACTACCAGGAGCAGACGCGCAAGTCCCCGAACGGCAACGCGATCGAGGTGTCGTTCTGCGTGGACTCCAGCAAGTTCTTCTCGAAGGAAGTGAAGTCGGAGAAGATCCGCAAGGGGAACTCCGCAGGGCCCGCCTCGTACGACCACTTCAAGATCGTGATGAACAAGTTCCCGGGGAAGGACGACCTGTGGCGCGCATCGCTCGTGTTCGTGACGGAGAAGGCAAGACAATGCGCGTGACCCGCAGGACCGCGACCGCCTTCCTCGCCCTCTCGGTCGCCGTCGGCACCCTCACGATCGGCCAAGTCGCCCACGCCGACGAGGAGATAGGCAACGGCAAGGGCGGCAGCACCCAGGAGAAGGACGGCGGCACCGGCATCTACGCCGCGGCCCGGGTCACCTACTCCGGCGCCGTGGCCAAGAACGGCGGCACCGGCAACATCACCTCGTCCGACGTCACCTGGAACCCGCCGCCCTGCTGGTACGCCCCGTACCTCGGCGCCAAGGACTTCAAGAAGAAGATGTCCGGCGACCTCAAGGACGCCATGGGCAAGCCCGGCATGACCGGCCACGCCGGCGCCGCGCTCGCCGAGACGCAGCGGCACTACGAGGACGACTACGGCTGGGCCGACACCCCCGGCTACAAGGACTACAACGTCGACAAGGACGGCGAGGGGATGTTCTGGGCCGGGGTCCCGAACCCCGACGAGCCCGACTACCTCAAGCGCAACTCCTGCACCGACCTGCCCTTCTGGGTCGACAACGGCGAGGCCCCGCCGCCGCAGTACGAGGAGGCGATCGACCCCGAGAAGCTCGCCGCCCTCGCCTACCGGCACATGCGGCTGCCCGACACCAAGGTGTCCCTCGCCCCCGACGGCACCACCAAGGTCAACCTGCCCACCTGGGCCTGGCTCGACAAGGCCGTCTTCGACGACGTGAAGGCGACGGCCGCGGTCGACGCCCCAGGCTTCCACTACGAGGCGACGACGACCGCGACCCCCAAGGCCCTCACCCTGAAGCCCGGCACCGGCGACGCGACCCTGATCCCCGCGAACGGCGAGTGCCCCATCGTCGACGGCAGGATCGGCGAGCCGTACGCCAAGGGCAGGTCCAAGGAGACCCCGCCCTGCGGCATCGTCTACGGCCGCTCGTCCGGCGGCGCCACGTTCCCCCTCAAGGCGGCCCTCACCTGGCAGATCACCTGGACGGGCACCGGCCAGGCGGCGCCGGTGGGGATGCCCGACGGGACGATCGAGGTCGTACAGGATGTGGTGGTCGAGGAAGTGCAGTCCATCAACAGGTAGGAGAAGAAGGCCGGTTGACGGACCGGCCGGGGCGCGTCGATGCGGCGGAATCCGCCGAAAGTATGGCCGCGCCCCCACTATCGTCACTGGCGCCACCTTGGTCTCACGGCTACTTTCAACCTGGTCCGAGTCGAAGCGGGGGAAGCAGGCATGGGCGACAGACTCAGGGCGGATCTGGACCTCATCAAGGACTGTTCGGATTCGCTGTACCGCATCCATCGTGAGTTCAAAGAGCACGGAGATCCCTCCGACGGCTACGAGACGGCCCTCGGCAGCGACAAACTCCGCGAGATCTTCGACGACTTCTCCGGCACGTGGAAGAAGACGCGCAAGAAGCTCATGAAGGACATCGAGAACCTCGCCAAGTACACGGCGGAGGCGGCCAAGACGTATGACGAGGTGGACCACGCCCTGGCCGAAGCCCTGCGGGACGCGAAGAAGAACGCCAAGGGGGACAAGAGGTGACCGCGCGGCCGACCGACTGGACTCCCCTGTACGACTCGGATCCGGTACCCGGTGATCCCTACGAAGTGGCCAGGCTCGGCAAGAAGTTGCGCGGGATGGCCGACGAGATCGACAAGCAGGCCAGGAACATCAAGGCGCTGGCGTCCGTCGAGCACTGGGACAGCGAGGCCGGGCGCGCCTTCCACGAGACGGCGGGCGACACGTCCAAGCGCCTGAAGGACGCGTACGACCGTTACGACGAGGCGGCCGAAGCGCTCGGCACCAAGGTCGACGAGGGCGGCGGCAAGTCGAACGAGTACGCGAGCGAGCTGCACCGCGCGCAGCGCATGGCGGACAAGGCGCTGGAGGAGTTCCGTGCCGTGGAACCCGAACAGAAGGCCGCGCGCGCCGCGTTGGACAAGACCAAGGGGACGGTGCCTTCCTCGCAGGAGGACAGCGTCGATCGTACGAAGCAGCAGAAGAAGCTCGACGACGCCACGTCCGTGATGGCCAAGCACCGTCAGACGATCATGAACGCCGTGGAGATCCGCGACGACGCGGCGAGCGCGGCGGCCAAGAAGATCAAGCGGATCATCCACCACGACGGGGTCCGGGACCCCGGTGGATTCATGAACTGGCTGGCGGATCACGCCGATTGGTTCTCCGCGGCGGCCACCGTGCTCGCGGTGGTGGCCCTCGTGGCGGCGGTGGTGCTCACGGGCGGTATCGCCGCGATCATCGTCGGACTCGCCGCCGCGCTGAGCGCCACGGCGCTGGCAGGCCGGTTGTACGACGTGTTCGCGCGCGGCGGGAAGTTCGACTGGGTGAAGATCACCATCGATGTGCTCGGCATCATCCCCGGCGTCGGCGCGCTGAAGGGCCTCGCGGTGGGCGCCAAGGGCCTCACCCGGCTCGGCGCCGCCCAGGCGACCGCCTGGCGCATGTTCACCAACGGCATCGCGGTGAAGAGCATCAACAAGGGCGTGAGCCTCACGTCCAAGCTGCTGACCGGGAAGCTCGCCGCGAAGGTACCGGGACTGACCACGATCGGCTCGAAGGTCCCCGGCGCCGGTTTCCTGCCGGAGAACGTGACGCGTGTCATCAAGGGCGCCGCGCTCACCAACCTCGGTGTGCAGTCGGCGATCAAGCTGAACCGGATCCTGGACGGCGGGGACGACCAGGCACCCAAGCACGTCACCCCGGACGCCGGTCCCGGTGCGCGGCCGCACCCGACCCCGGGCCCCAGCGCGCCGCCGTCGGCGCCCGGCACCCCGTCCCCCTCCCCGCGGCCGAGTCCGACGTCCGCGCCGTTCCATGGCGCGCTGGCACCCGCAGGGTAAGGAGGACCCCATGCCGATGAGTGAGTACGACGCACTGCAGAACGGCCAGTTCACCGACGACGGTGGCGAGCCCCATGACCTGGTCCCTGGCAGCGTCATCGCCGCCGTCCCAGCCGCCAGGGAGGCCGCCGAACGGTACGGGCGCGAGGTGCGGTTCGACTTCCTCGACGACCAGGCCGTACTCCGGATGCTGTACCACCGCCGTCGGGACACGGGGAAGGCGGGCGTGCTCGGCTGCCTCTTCACCCTGCCCCTGTTCGTCTTCACGGCGGGCGCCTGGCCCTTCTGGGACCTGGTCGCCTCGGAGAAGCCGCGGCCGTTCCAGATCGGGTTCATCGCCGCCGACGCCGTGATCGTCTGCGGGCTGCTCGTCTCGCTGTACCTGCTGAGGCGGCGCAGCCTGCTGGACGAGACGAACCGCAACATGCGGTGCCGGGCCCGGCTCTACCGCAAGATCGTCGTCCTCGCGCGCAACGGGGGTGCCGACGTTCCGACCCTCTACCCGCACTACGGCATGTACGCCACCTCGCGGAAGTTCTTCCCCGAGGCCCCCGAGCACCCCGTCCCGGTCCTCCCGGAAGGCAACGGCCCCAAGTGAGCACCCCCACCGAGCTGCCGACCCGCCTCGAGTTCATCCCCATGCAGGCCGCCCCCGTCGACGCCGAGGCCACGGTCCGCTCCGACACCATCCACATCCGCTGGGTGATGCCGGAGATCTTCCAGGACATCCCGCTGCACGAGGAGGACGAGGACGAGACGGTCCGGCTCCTGGAGGAGCTGGCCCAGCGGGCGTTGCCCGGGGCGGAGCCCGAGGACCAGCTGAAGCTGGCGATCTTCGTCGCGCTCGGCATCGACGACCTGCTGGCGGGACGGGCCGAGTACGCGGCCCTCTGTGTGGGAGCCGTCGGCGCCGACCCGTGCACCGCGACCGTCTTCACGACCCTCGTCGACAGCCCGGACGCGGAGGACGACGACGTCATCGCGGCGATCTCGTCCAGCCTGCGCAGGGAGGGCCTCGGCGAGGTCGCCGAGATCCAACTCCCGTGCGGGCCCGCCGTGTCGTGCGTCGGCTCCCGCGAGGACAAGGTCAGCAGCGATCTGACCGAATCGCCGGACGGCCTCACGCTCCCGACGTCGTTCATCCGCGTCTACCTGCCGCTGCCCAACCTGACCACGGTCGTGATGGAGATGAGCACGCCCACGCCGGTCGGCTGGGACACGTTCTCCACGATTTTCGGGAACGTCGTGAGCAGCATCCGCCTGTTCACCTCGGACGGCGCCCCGCTGATCGTCCCGGACCGGGACACGGACGCGTGAGCATGGCCGGACCGCCCTCGGACTACCGCCTTCTCGTGCCCCGCGACTGGTTCCGCGTGGATCTGACGCACGAGCGCTGGCGCGGCCAGTTGAAGACGTTCGTGGACCGGGAGTCCGCCGCGGGCAGCGCGCCCGCGCAGGCCCGGCGCGAGGTCTGGACGACGCTGCGCAACACCGCGGAGGGCGGTGTGGCGCGGGGCGCCCTGGAGTTCTTCCTCAAGACCGAGCCGCACGAGACGGGACACACCGGGCTCCCCGCCTCCCTCATGGTCTCCCTGCTGCCCACCCCGCGCGGCCTCGCGCCGGAGACCGCGGACCTCGCTGCGACGCTCGCCGGGCGCCGCGGCCCGGCCTCGGAGATCACGACGGTCGCGCTCGGGGCCGGTGACACGGTCCGCGCCGCCACGGACGCCACACTGGACTTCCATATCCGCATGCCGGGCGGCGTCGGCTATCTCCTGCTGGCCTTCGCCCTGCCGCTGAGTGGAACAGAGGGGCCCATGGGAAACCTGTGTACGGCCATCGCCGAGTCACTACGGTGGATCTGACCGACAGGACGACGCCACACCCACCGACGAAGGAGTACGTCTCCCATGCAGGACGAACGGGACGAGCGGGACGACGAAGACCGTGAACCCGGACCGTGGGAGTACCGGGCGCGCGAAGGAATCATCAGGAAGATGATTCCGGGCGAGGTCATCGCCGCGGTACCGGCCGCCAGGCGGGCCGCCGAAGTCGAGGGCCGCAGGGTGCAGTTCGACTTCTTCGACGACGAAGCGGTCCTGAAGATGCTGCGGCTGCGCCACATCGATGACACGCAGCTGACCAGAGCGGGGATGAAGGCGGGCTTCCCCTTGGCGCTGATTCTCTTCGGGGTCTTCGCCTACTGGGGCGCGTACGTCCAGTACTGGGAATCGGACCGGAACAAGACGCTCTACTACGCGGGAGCCGGTGCCGTACTCGCGGCAAGCGTCCTGTACTTCGTCGTCACGTTGATCCGGCAGTGGGGAAACCGTCCGCGCCAGAAAGTCAGGGCCCGGGCGGCCGCCTATCGGAAGATCGCGCACATCGCCGCCGAGAACGGCGCCGACGTCCCGACCTTCTACCCGCATTACGGCCCGTATCCCTTCGCGGCCAATTTCCACCCGGAGGCGGACGAACTCGATCTGCCCGGGCGAAACAGGTTCTGAGGAACACGTCCGCAATGCGCCGTGTCCAACTCCACACGCACGGCACGGCACGGCGTCCGTATAGCGCGAGTTACCCCACTTTCTTCGCTGGCGTAGCCAACAACCCCACCGATACCGTCGGTCGGATGGAGATATCTTCGCCCACCGGGAGCCGACCGTGAATCGCCGCACCATGCCCACCGTTGCCGCGCTCGCCGCGGCCTCGGCCCTGATCCTGACCGCCTGCAGCAGCGGATCCGAGTCGAGCGACAAGATCGAGGGGGCGGGCGGGGACACCAGCACGGCGTCGAAGAGCCCGACGACTTCGCCGACCAAGCCGGCGAAGCTCCCGGACTTCGGTCTGCCCGATGACGTGACGGTCGACATCGAATCGGGCGCGACGGGCGACAAGGCAAAGGACCGGATCCTCCAGGAACAGGCCGAAGGCCTGATGGCCCGGCAGCGCATCTATGTGGACCTGGATCCCAATTCCCGTTATCTGACGCGCTATTACGACGGCGAGGCGCGCGCCTACTACGTCGCGGAGATCAAGAAGGCGAAGGCCGAAGGCCGCACCATCACGGGGCACTACCGCTACTACGACCGGAAGATCGTGGACAGCAACGACGACCGCGCGATCGTCACCTATTGCGAGGACCGCTCCAAGGCGTACGCCAAGGACATCAAGTCGGGCAAGACGCGCAAGACGGAGCCGAGCCCCGAGGACTTCATCAAGAACACGGCCACACTCAGGAAGACCGAATACGGCACCTGGCTCGTGCAGTCCTTCCGCGGGAAGACATCGGCGAAGGAGTGCCAGTGAGAAAGGCGAGGAATGTGAAGAACCTGACGCGCGCCGCGGCCGGCTCGGGTCTCGCGGCGCTCCTTCTGCTCTGCCCCGTGGGTTCGGCGGCGGCGGGCGACGGCAGCGGGACCGGCGGAGGGCCGCCGGCCGGTTCGGGCGGCGGCGAGGGCTCCTCCGGAAGCGGCTCCATCGGGGCGCAGGTCCAGTACAAGACCAACTTCAAGGGCGGAAAGGGCGCCAGCCCCATAGCCCAGAGCGAAGGCGGCACCTGGGATCCTCCGCTGTGCTGGACCCAGCCGAAGTTCACGGGCAAGCAGTACAAGGAGGAGCAGGGCAAGACCGCTCCCATCGACCCGAACACCGGTAAGACGCTGCCCGGTTGGGACAAGGGGAAGGACTTCCACGAGAAGGACAAGGGTGCCTGGTGGTACCGCACGTACGCCGTGGACCAGCTGAAGTCGGGCAACGTCAAGCCCGGTGACCTGGCGAAGTGCACCCCGATCCCCGGCATCCAGTGGGTGGAGGCGGGCGACCCGCCCAAGGACGCCATCTCGCCGCTCGCGCTGGCCGGACTCGCATACGCCGAGACCAAGCTCCCCGCGCCCCCGGTCACGCTGCGCCCTGCCGCGGACGGACAGGTCGTGAACCTGGCCACGCACGTGAAGTTCGAGGCCCCGATCGATCCGGTCTGGGTGACGGCGAGCTTCAACCACCTCGGCGTCGACATCGCCGCCACCACGGTGGCCAAGCCCGTCGCCCTGCGGGTGGAGGCGGGCACCGAGTTCGCCGACCCGCAGGCCTGCACGTACGACCTGACGAAGTCGAAGTCCAGGTATCAGCTCGACACGTCCAAGGACGGCTGCAACATCACCTACCGGAAGTCGTCGCGGGACGGGGCGTACCCGCTGCAGGCCCGCGTCACCTGGAAGGTGACCTGGACCAACTCCGCGAACCCCGACGGGCCCCCGCAGCAGCCCGGCCTCCCCGACGGTCTGTCGACGTTCGAGCAGGACGTCGCCGTCAAGGAGATCCAGTCGATCAACCGATGAGGCGGCCGGGTCGCCGCGGATCCGGGTTCACTCCACCCACCGCAGCGACCCCGCCATCGCATCGCACAGCCGCTCCATCGGGCCCGCCATCCCGGTGAGCGGCGCCGCGAAGGAGAGCGTCAAGTAGCCCGTGCCGCGCGGCATATGGACGTGGATGTCCAGGGACGCGGGGCCGAGGACGCGGACGGCGGGGCCCGCAGGGAGGTCCACCACCGAGATCTCCCGGCGCGGGCCGCCCTCCCCCGGCTCCCTCAGTTCGAGCCATGCCGCGTACTCGTGCGGGTCCGCCGGGGTCCTGCCCAGCGGCACCATGGACACCAGGAGCGAGGCGGGCATGCGGCCGTCCCGCGAGGTCGCCAGGAGGTAGAACTCCATGGCGCCGCGGGCCCGGCCCGTCTCCGCCGTGTTGCGCAGGCTGACCCAGACCTTCCGCGTGAGGTCCGCGGAGACGGCCCGGCCCTCCGCCTGCCGGTCCACGAACGTCTTGAGCTGGCTCCGCCACCGGTCCTGGGTGAGATCGATGCGGAACCACTCGCGGGGGACGAGCAGTTGGTAGTCCCTCGGAACGGCCGTCTCCGGGGTCTCCGGGGCCTGCACTGTCTCCGTTGCCTCGCTCACCCCGGCATCACCAAAGGGCCTCCGTGATCGTCGAAGAAGCGGACACTCTTCACGATTCCGGCGAACATGGCGGAGAAGGTGTCCCACCCTTCCGCGGTCGGGGTGCCCATCTCCAGCACCACGGCGGTCCCGTTGTTCACGGGAATCTGCACCTGGATGAAGGAGGTGGTGATGGGCTCGGACTGCCCGGTCTGGGTGAGGGCGGCGTCCACCATCGCCGTACGGCTGCCGACACACGTCACCGCGGGGCCGCACGGCAGCATCACCTCGGTCACCTCGCCGATGTCGAGGTGCCGCATCGTGGTGGCGATGAAACCGGCGGGGTTGCGCCCTGCCCGCTCGTCCAGGTCGGTCATGCTGACGTTGACCGTGGCGGTGCAGCGGACCCCTTCGACCTCGGTCGTGACGAACCCGGCGTACTGAACGCCCGCGTCGATGAAGTCGTCGTAGTTCAGCACGCACATGACGGCCCACTGAATCTGCACTTCCTCATCGGCGCCGGGCAGCGATGCGGCGGCGAACTCCATGAGCTGGTCGGCCAGATCGTCCAGGTCATCGGCTTCGAAGGGCAGCTCGAGGAATCCCTCGGGCATGACCCAGCGGACCTCGATGCCCTCGCCCCCGGCGAGGCTGTGCTGGTCCTCTTCGACCATGTCAGTGGCCATGGCAACCTTCATTCTCGAACCGCTCGTCGTCCATTGGTCGCTCCTCCTGCCCGTCAGGCGGCCAGCGCCGCGTTGAACGGCTTCGGCGAGGGCCTGGGCGAGGGGGACGGCGTGGGAGTGGGGGCCGGCTTCTTGGCGGGCTCCTGGTAGCCGGTGCGCTCACCGTTCTCGCCGTGCAGCATGCGGTTCAGGGCGCTCGCCAGGCCCCCTCCCTTGATGGCCGCCGTGAGCTTCTTGCCGTCGAGGAGGTCCTTGCGCGCCGTACGCCCGAGAAGCTTGTTGGCCCCCTTGACCGCGATGCCGTTCAGGAAGTTGTGCCCGACGCCGTCCAGGGCGCGCAGACCGCTGAACCGGACGGCCTTCAGCTTGGACAGTCCTTTGAGGCCCTTGACCAGCTTGAAGCCCTTCAGGGCGCCGAGTCCTGGCAGCACTCCCAGGAGGTCGGTGCCCAGCTTCATGAAGTCGAGCTTCCCGCCGCGCGCGACCATGTCGTAGGCATGGCCCGCCAGCGCGGCGGCACTGGTCAGCACGGCCAGGGTCGCGAAGATCGGCACGAGGAACTGCAGCGGCGGGACGAACGCACAGATCACGGCGAGCACGGACAGAACAGCCGAGATGTTCGACAGCGCGTCGGCCCAGTCCGCGAGGAAGTTCATGAATCCGCCGGGATCGCGCACGTCGTCGTGGTGCACGACATTCTTGATGTGCTTGGCGGCCTTGTCCCCCGCGTCGTCGTAGATCTCCCTGGCCTCGCTCACCAGGACCCGCGCGCCGCCGATGCGATGAAGGGAATCGGCTTCCTTCTTGACCCAGCGGTCGTACTCGTCCTTGTCCTTCGCGGGAATGTTGTTCATCGGGTACTTGTCGGTGAACTTCTTGACCTCGCGTTCGGCGATGTCATGGTCCGCCTTGGCCTCGCGATAATCGCTGAGCGCCTTGTCCGCCTTGCGCTGCGCCCTGCGCATCTCGCTGGCGAACTCGTCCGAGCTGCCCTCGCGCACCTGCTCACCGACGGCCTTGGCGGCCTCGTCGTAACGCTCGTACGACTTCTTGAGCTTGTCGGCGGTGCCGCCCGCCATTTCGTGGAAGCCCTTGCCCGCTTCGCTGTCCCAGCCCTCCACCGAGGAGAGGGCCTTGATGACCCGGGACTGCTCGTCGATCATGTCGGCCATCTTGCGCAGTTTCCGACCGAGTTCGGCCACTTCCTCCGGGTCACCCGGAGTGGGGTCGTCATGCCACAGTGGCGGCCAGTCGCTGTCCGTCCTGCTCATTTCTTCCCCTTGCTCTGCGACTTGGCGTCCCTGATCGCCTTGGCCAGCTCATGATCGATCTTGTCGTACGTCTTGGCGGCGGTAGAAGTGAACTCGGCCAGCTTCTCGAGTTCCTTCATGAGCTTCTTCCTGGTTTTCTTCCAGGTGTCCCCAAAATCCGAAAAGGCATCTTTGAGGCCACCATGCCCCACCGCGTTCCCGTACTCGTCGGCGGGATTTCCGTTGCGCTCGAACTCGTCGTGGATCTTGCCGAGATCTCGCGAGCACTTCTTGATGGCGGCTAGATCCGCCTTGATGTGGTCCCCCACGAGGACCACCCCCCTTCTGGCTGATTCCGGCTAAGCACCTGACAACACCGGTCTCACCAACCGATTTCTTCCTCCCGGGTGCCGCCCGGCACCCGATACCCTCACGTTTGCAGCAAGTCTGTTCCGTGCCGACGAGGAGTGTCTTGACGTGACATCCAGGGCCAACCAACGTGCGATAGCCGAGCGCCTCGGCACGCAGTCCGAGCGCCTCGGCATCCAGGTCGACGCCTCGGAATGGTGCACGATCGGCAAGATCCCCGAGCCTCCGGCCGAGGTGCTCCGGGCGGCAGGCTCACCGCGGCTCCGCCCCGGGACGAAGCCTCCCTTGGCCATGCTCGGCACAGTGCTTTCTGCACCGTTCATGCCAATCGTCATGTTGTTCGGCTTCCTGTCGGTCCTGGAAGGTGCTTTCGACCGGTTCTTGTCCAGCAGCAGCAGTCAGCGGGCACGGAGGCGCGAGGACGCACGACGGCGCGACGACGCGATCGCCGCGCAGGGCTACGACAGGACCTTCGACGGCAACTGGCAGGGCGCCGCCGGACAGTTCCTGTTGCGGTGGTACACGCACTCCAGCCACCACCAGCGGCTCGCCGTCATCTCCCGGGGAGAGCTCGTCCTCGCGGCCCCGCCCCGACGGGTCGCGACAGGACGCGAGAAGCACATGGAGATCGTCGCCCGCGTGCCCGCCCACGAAGCCGCCCTCGTCGACCCGTTCAACGGCGAGTTCGAGACCGACCTGCTCCTGCTGCGCTTCCGCGACGGATCATGGCTGCGGGTCGAGACGGAGACCTACCGCAGCGGTCTCCACATGCACCTGCTCCGCCAGCCGCTCGCCGAAGGCTGATCCAGCCACTCGCCAGCAGCCGGCCAGCCTCCCGCCGAAGGCCGATCCAGCCACGCGCGAGAGCCGGTGGGGCACCGTCGCCCGGTGCACCACACAGTCGCACCGGGCGCGCCTTGCCGCCCCTACTTCTTGGCGGCCTTGCCCAGCTCGTCATCGATCTGCTCGAACTTGTCCGCGGCGTTGGTCAGGTAGTCGCCCATGCCGTCGAGACCGTCGATGGTGTCCTTCGCGCCCTTGACGAACTCGTCAAAGCTCTCGTCGAACGCCTTCGAGGCGCTCTTGGTGACGAAGCCGGACTCGACCAGGTTCGCGATGTACTTCCGCAGACCGTCGAGCTTCTCCTTCAGCTTGTCCTTCTCCTTGACGACGTGCTTCGCCGCGTCACGCATGTCCTGATATGTGACATCAAGGTCCTTGTTAGCCATTGACCCTCCTCATCAACTCGCCGCAGGGCCAACCCCCGTGGCTCCCGTTAGAACGGATGATGCGATCGTCCGCTCTTGCGCCAGCAGCTTACGGGTGGGGCCGATGGGATCACACCCCGGTTCAGTCACAGCTCTGCTATGAGCACAGCCGTGCGCCGACGCACAGGACGTTGCCTGTGGAAACGGTGAAGAAAGGTGAAGAAGGGTGGGAGGGGGTCGCGACAGGGCCTACGACAGGGCCTACTCCCAGTGCAGTGTTCCGGCCACCGTGTCGAAGAGCTCCACCATCTTTGCTGCCAGACCCTCCATCGGCGTGGAGAAGGTGAGCGTCAGCCACTGCCTGCTCGCGGGGACAGGGACGTGGTACGTCACGGTGGTCGTCGCCAGCGTGTTGCCCAACTGCCGTGCGGGGTCAGGGGCTTCGGTCCGCTCCGTCCGCACGGCGTCACCCGCGGCGTCCAGCCTCCGCACCTCGGCGGGCCGCCCCGTCTCCGCGAGGCCGCGGGCCAGGTCATGTGCGGTATGGCAGCCGGGCCAGCCGTCCGGCAGCAGGCTCACCAGCAGCGACGACGCCAGCGGCAGGCCTCCGACGGTCAGCAGCGAGACGTACAGCTCGACACCACCCTCGCGGTGGGCCGCCTTCGCCTGCTTCTGCAGGTCCCGCATCAGGCGTTCCTTGAGTACGGGGGCGTTGTCGACGCCCGCGAACTGCCGGTCGGCCAGCGCGACGATGCCGCGGTCGCGTTCCTCGGGGTCGAGGTGCAACTGGAACCAGCCCGCGGGGACGAGGATCGCGTAGTCGCTGGGCGCGGTGTCCCATTCGGCACGGAGAGGCACGTCAGCGCTCGCCGCCGGTGGGGTCCGGTGCGGGCAGGAGACGCATGGTGGGCATGAGGCGGTCCACGAGGTGCGTCAGCTCGTCCGTGCGTTCGAAGTTGAGCCATCTCGCCTCGACGACCAGGATTTCTTCTTGGTTGTTGGGCCAGACTCCGTACCGGAGGGCTTCGCTGAGCTTCTTGCCCCAGCCGAGGCGTCGCTTCTCGGCGAGCACCGCCTGCACGCGGACGGCGGGCCCGAGCGGCAGCTGGACGTCGGAGACCTGCGGCTCACCCTTCACCTCGGCGTAGGACCACTTCACCAGCCGGGACAGATACTCCTGCGGCGAGGGACGCACGACGTCGTCCTCTCCGTAGACGAAGACCGAGAGGTCTGCCAGCAAGCTCCCGCCCTCCGTGTACGCGACGGTCGTCAGGACCGGACCGGACTCGAACGCCGTCAGGGCAAGGCGCTCCAGTTCCTCCCGCAACACGGACTTGCTGACGCCGAGTTGCAGTGGATTGAACTGCTCCACAAGGTCTGCGGCCATCTTCCGGGCCTCTGCCCGTGTGCCCTCGTGCAGCGTCAGGGGCAGCCAGCCGTCGTCGAAATCGAAGTCGACGAGATAGCCGTCCTCGGGGCCGGGAGAAATGCCCGCGGTTTCCCTCTGCTCTCGTTCCATCAGCTCACCTCATCAAGGAGAAGGCCACCGGCTGTGATTCCGCTACCGGCCGCATTCAGCACCGTCGCCCGACTGGACAACTTGTTCACCGCGTACCCGTCACCCAGGCTCTTGCCCAGGTGTTTCAATTCCTTGAGGTCCGACGCAACAGAGGCATCCGCAAGGGACACCGAACTCCCCGCCCCCTTGAGCAGGCTCCCGTTCCCGCGTTCCCTCAATACCCGTACCGACTCGCGATATCCGCCCTTGAAGGCATCCGACCAGGTGGCGCCCTTGAAGATTTCGGTGACCGGCTCACGGATCGATTCCGAGATGTCGCCCTTCTGAAGTCCCCTGACGTGTGCGACATCGCGGTTGAACTTGTGCCTGTTCCGCTTGCCCTGCCTCGCCGTCTGACGGCCCCCTCGGGCCAACCGCATCCTCCCCAACACCCCCACCGCATACCTCCCACTCACCTTCGACACAGCCTTGCCCGCCCCCATCAGCAGCAGCCCCACCGCCGCCGTGGCGAGCGCGGTCCAGGACTTGTCGCCCATGGCGACCTGGATGGCCGTGCAGGCGATGTTGACGAGCGTGGCCACTATGGAGACGGCGCCCAGGAGGCCCGCGAGGCCCTGGCCCACGATGGGGATCCAGCCGACGGCGAGGGCCGCGATTCCGGCCCATTTGGCGATGGGTTCGGTCCGGTCGGCCGTCCATTCCACGAAATCCGCGAAGTCGTCGCGGAGGCTGTCCTTGAGGGCGTCGCCGGAGATGACCACGTCGAGGGCCTCGCATGCCGTGCGGGCGGCGGTGTCGCGGATGTGCTGGGCTCGGCGCAGCTTTTCCCTGGCTGCTTCTAGGGAATTCCGGGCGGCCTGGGCGCGGTCTTCCTGTTTCTGGCCGTCCACCACCTCCTCTTTCTGGCCGTCCACCATCTCCTGTGCGGAGCCCGCCTCCCGTCGTGCGATCTCGGCGATTCGCTGGGCCCGGTGGAGTTCGGTGGCGTAATTGCCGGGCGGGGCGGTGGCGTTCGACTCGTAGTCGGGTCCGTGGTCGACGACGTGGTCGCCGATCGCGTCGGCCGCCGCCTCGTAGCGTTTGTGTGCGGCTTCCAGACGGCCCCGGCATTTCTTGGCCTTGTCGCGGAATTCCTTGCCCGCGTCGCTGTCCCAGGAGTCCACCTCGGAGGCCGCCTTGAGGTGGCGTACCTGTCGCTCCAGTTCGTCGGCCGTCCTGCGGAGTGTGCGGCCGAGTTGTTCCAGGCGGTCGGGGTCGCCGGGGACCGGGTCGTGGTCGGTGAGGGGCTGCCAGTCCTGGCGGTGCCGGGTGCGGGCGGCGGGCATCAGGGATGTGCCCTCCGGCTCGGCCTTCCGGATTCGTGCGGCGCCCTCGCGGACTCGTGCGGCGCCCTCGCGGATTCGCGCAGCGCCCTCGCGGATTCGCGCGGCACCCTCGCGGACTCGCGCAGCGCTCTGGCCAGTTCGCCGTCGGCCCTCTCGTATGTCTTCGCGGTGGCCTTCGCGAGCTCGGCGAGGCGTTTGATCTCGTCGCCGAGTTCCTCGCGGCGGCTCTCCCAGTTCTGGGCGAAGTCCCCGAACCGCCAGGAGAGGTGGTGCTCGCCGAAGGCGTCCTCGTACTGTCCGGTCAGCTTGTCGAGACCGTCGAAAGCGTCCTTGATCCGGGCAAGTCCGACACCCATTTCCCGGATCGTGTTCAGGTCGTCGATCCTCGTGTGCTCGCCCACAGGGCGCCCCTCCGCCACGTCGTGATTTCCGGCCACCGCGGGGGACAACGAGAACGGGGTGGTGCGGGGTACCGGCGCACAGGCCGTTGCCTGTGGGAAGGGGGGAGCGGATATCGTCTCAGCCATTGTTCATTCCGGGGAGGACGATCGTGCGCCTGACTCTGACCGTCGTCGATCCGTTCGGCGGGGGCACCGCCGATGTGGTCCTCGACGCCGATCCCGAGTCCACCGTGCAGGACATAGCGGTGGAGCTGGCCCGGCAGGTCGGGCACAGCGGGGCCCAGGTCATTCCGATCGGGCAGCACCAGGCTCCGGCGGCGGGCGCGCCGATGATCTATGTGGACGGGTATGCCGTCGATCCTTCGGCGACCGTCGTGACCTCGCCGCTGCGCGAGGGCGCCGTGGTGAGTCTGAACGATCCTGCGGGGTGTCTGCCCGGGGAGCCCTCGGGTCTGGTCGAGCTGCGGGTGGCGAGCGGGACGGCCGCGGGGGCCGTGCACCGGCTCGGCATCGGGCGGTACGACATCGGCAGCGGGCCCGCCTCGTACATCCGTATCGACGATCCGGAGATGGCGGCGCGCGCCCTCACGTTGTCCGTTGCAACCGACGGCACCTGCCAGGTCACGCTCCACGGGAGCGGCAAGGACAAGGAGGGCGTGACCCTCGACGGCGCCCCGTTCGGCGAGGAGAAGGAAGAGGACGAGCCGACCACGGAGGTCGTGCCCGAGGGGGAGTCCAAGAAGGACAGAAAGGCTCGGGAGCAGCGGGAGAAGCAGGCGCGGAAGGAGTGGAAGGAGCGGAAGGAGGCCCGGGCCAAGGCGCGGGCGGCAGGGCCGCGTGACACCGTTGCCTGGCCCCTCGGTGCCCAGATCGCCCTCGGCAACACCCTTCTCGAACTCGTCCGCTACACCCCGCCGAACGCCGCGCTGAAGTGGTCCGAGGACGGTGCCGGGCTCGACTACAACCGGCCCCCTCGTCTGCGTCCGCCCGAGCGGCAGACCACCTTCCGGCTGCCCTCCCCGCCGCGGGAGTTCGAGGCGCGGCCGCTGCCCTGGCTGATGGCGCTCTTCCCGCTGGTCGGTGCCGTCGTCGCCGCGATGATCTTCAATCGCTGGTACTACCTGATCATGGCGGGCCTCAGTCCCATCATGCTCTTCGGCAACTACTTCATGGACAAGAAGCACGGGCGCAAGTCCCATGCGAAGCAGGTCAAGGAGTACAAGGAGACCAAGGCGCGGATCGAGAAGGACGCGCAGGACGCGCTGGTCGCCGAGCGGCTCGACCGGCGCAACGCCGTTCCCGACCCGGCCGCCGTCCTCGCCCTGAGCACCGGGCCCCGCACCCGGCTGTGGGAGCGGCGGCGCACCGACGCCGACCATCTGCTGCTGCGGTTCGGCACCGGGCAGCTGCCCTCCGAGGTCGTCCTCGACGACCCGGAGAAGGACGAGCACCGGCGCCAGGTCACCTGGAAGATCGAGGACGCGCCCGTCGCGCTGCCGCTGAAGGGGCTCGGCGTCATCGGCATCGCGGGCCCGGGCGACTCGGCGACCGCGCTGGGCCGCTGGGCGGTGGCGCAGACCGCGACGCTGCACAGCCCGATGGACGTCCAGTTCTACATCCTGACCGAGAACACCTCGCAGGAGTCCTGGGACTGGGTGCGCTGGCTGCCGCACGCCAGGCCGTCGGGCGGCCAGGACATCAACGTACTGATCGGCACCGACTCCGAGACGGTCGGCGCCCGCATCGGCGAACTGACCCAGGTCCTCGACGCGCGCGCGAAGATCCTGGAGGAGAACAAGAGCCAGGGCGCCAACTTCAGCGAGCCGGACATCGTCGTCGTCTGGGACGGCTCGCGCCGCCTGCGGTCGCTGCCCGGCGTCGTACGGCTGCTGCGCGAGGGCCCCGCCGTGCGCATGTACGCGCTCTGCCTCGACACCGAGGAACGGTTCCTGCCCGGCGAGTGCCAGGCGTTCGTGGTCGCCGAGCCCAAGCCCCGCGAGCACGAGACCGCCGCGGCCGGCCAGCAGCTGCCCGCCCAGCCGCAGCAGGCGCCCGGCGGCTTCCCCTCCTTCCAGGCGTGGCACACCACCGCGCCCGAGACGCGGCAGGCCAGCGCCCCGCAGGAGCTGCGGCTCCGCGTGGAGATGACGGGTGCCGAGCGCCTGAAGGACGTACGCCCCGACTTCGTGACCCCCGCCTGGTGCCTGCGCCTCGCCCGCTCCGTCTCGCCGTTGCGCGACATCAGCGGCGAGACCGAGGACTCGGCGCTGCCCGGCTCCAGCCGGCTCCTCGACGTGCTGCAGCTGGAGCCGCCGACGTCCGGTGCGATCACCGCGCGCTGGCAGGCGGGCGGCCAGTCGACGATGGCCGTCATCGGTGAGTCGTACGACGGTCCTTTCGGCCTCGACATGCGCAAGGACGGGCCGCACGGTCTGATCGCGGGTACCACCGGTTCCGGTAAGTCGGAGCTCCTGCAGACGATCGTGGCCGCGCTCGCGGTGGCCAACACCCCTGAGAACATGACGTTCGTCCTCGTCGACTACAAGGGTGGATCCGCCTTCAAGGACTGTGTGAAGCTGCCGCACACCGTCGGCATGGTCACCGACCTCGACGCGCACCTCGTGGAGCGCGCCCTCGAATCGCTCGGCGCCGAGCTGAAGCGGCGCGAGCACATCCTCGCCGACGCCGACGCGAAGGACATCGAGGACTACCAGGACCTGGTGCGGCGCGATCCTTCGCACGCTCCGGTGCCCCGACTCCTCATCGTCATCGACGAGTTCGCCTCCATGGTGCGCGACCTGCCCGACTTCGTGACGGGTCTCGTGAACATCGCCCAGCGTGGTCGTTCGCTGGGCATCCACCTGCTGCTCGCCACCCAGCGGCCCTCCGGTGTCGTCTCCCCCGAGATCCGCGCCAACACCAACCTCCGCATCGCGCTGCGCGTCACCGACGGCGGCGAGTCCTCCGACGTCATCGACGCCCCCGACGCCGGGCACATCTCCAAGAACACCCCGGGACGGGCGTACGTCAGGCTGGGCCATGCCTCCCTCGTGCCCTTCCAGTCGGGACGCGTCGGTGGCCGCAGGCCCGGCGCCGCCGACCCGACGGTCCTCGCGCCCTGGGTCGACGCGCTCGACTGGACGTCCCTGGGCCGTCCCGCGGCGACCAAGCCGAAGGCCGAGGCCCGCGAGGAGGAGGAGATCACCGACCTGAAGGTCCTCGTCGACACGATCATCGAGGCCAACCAGACCCTCGGCATCCCCGCCCAGCACAGCCCGTGGCTGCCCGCACTCGGCGAGACCCTGCTGCTCGACGAGATCCCCGTCCCCGCGGCCCGTACGACCCCGGGTGCCCTCGCGCCCGCCGCGTACGGCGTCGAGGACCTGCCCGCCGACCAGGCACGCCGCCCGGTCGTCGTGGACTTCGCGCACTTCGGCCATCTGATGATCGGCGGCGCCCCGCGCTCGGGACGCTCGCAGGTCCTGCGGACCATCGCGGGTTCGCTCGCCCGCACCCACTCGACCGCCGACGTCCACATGTACGGCATCGACTGCGGCAACGGCGCGCTCAACGCCCTGACCCGGCTTCCGCACTGCGGCGCCGTCGTCAGCCGCAACCAGACCGAGCGCGTGGTACGCCTCATCAACCGCCTCAAGGGCGAACTCTCGCGCCGCCAGGACCTGTTGGCGGACAAGGGCTACGCGGACATCGGCGAGCAGCGGGCCGACGTCCCCGAGGACCAGCGCCTGCCGCACCTCGTCGTGCTGCTCGACCGCTGGGAGGGCTGGCTGCCCACGCTCGGCGAGGTCGACCACGGCTCGCTGACCGACGAGATCAGCACGATGATGCGCGAGGGCGCGAGCGTCGGCATCCACATGGTGATGACGGGTGACCGGCAGATCCTGGTGGGCCGCATCTCCTCCCTCACCGAGGACAAGTACGGCCTGCGGCTCGCGGACCGCTCCGACTTCTCGATGCTCGGCATCCCGGCCCGCAAGGTCCCCGAGGAGATCGCCCCGGGCCGCGCGTTCAAGAACGAGAGCGGCACGGAGACGCAGTTCGCGCTGCTCTCCGCCGACGTCACGGGTCAGGGGCAGGCCGCGGCGATCGCCGCGATCGGCGAGGCGGCCACGGCGCGGGACGCCGAAGTGCCGCGCTCCCGGCGCCCGTTCCGCGTCGACACGCTGCCGAGCCGCATCACCTTCGAGGAGGCGTGGGAGCTGCGCGACCCGGACGCCTCGCGCTCCAAGCTGTGGGCCCTGGTGGGCATCGGCGGCGACGAGGTCATGGGCCACGGCCCCGACCTCGCCGAGGGCGTGCCCGCGTTCGTCATCGCGGGCCCGGCCAAGTCGGGCCGTTCCACGGTCCTGCTGAACATGGCCCGGTCCTTCCGCGCCCAGGGCGTACGCCTGGTGATCGCGGCGCCGCGCCAGTCGCCGATGCGGCAACTGGAGGGCACCGAGGGCGTGTTGAAGGTGTTCATGGAGGACGACATCGACGAGGACGAGTTCGAGGAGCTCATCGACGAGGCCGACGCCTCGCCGGAGAACCCGGTCGTCGTCCTGATCGACGACGCCGAGATCTACGAGGACGCCGACGCCGCGAGCCAGTTCAAGCGGATCATCCAGCGCGGCGCCGACCTGGGCCTCGCACTGGTCCTCGCCGGTGACGAGGAGGACGTCTGCAGCGGCTTCTCGGGCTGGCAGGTCGACGCGAAGAAGGGCCGCCGCGGCATCCTGCTCTCCCCGCAGGACAGCTCCAGCGGCGACCTCATCGGTCTGCGGATCTCGCGCAGCATGGTCGGCGGCCCGGTCGCGCCCGGCAAGGGCATGCTGCACCTGGGCACCGGTGAAATCGCCACGCTGACCACGCCGTTGTAGGGGCGGCGGAGCATGGGGGGTTCGACGAGGAGGACCCGGCGGCGCGCCGCAGGGCCCGCGCTGCGGTACGACCATGTGCCGGGGGCGCGGACCAGGGAGCAGGCGGAGGCGCGCCGCGAGCCGTGGGGCAGGAGGCTCTACGACAAGCTCTTCGGCGTCCTCGTCTTCCTCGCCGTGCTCGCCACGGTCGCCGTGTTCGCCCTGGCCGACATGGCCTGGGGCGAGACGCTGTGGGGAGACCTCGCACCGGCCTGGCCGGGCGGCGGCTACGGCTTCTCGGTGACCACGGGGCTGCTCGCGCCGCCCGCCGTCGTCGCGATCGCCGCCCCCCTGAAGGGGATCGACTGGAAGGCGGACAAGGCCCGTTCGCTCGCCCGCGCGGCCGCCGCGCTGCCCGGTGCGGCGCTCTCCTGTCTGCTCCTGCTGATCTGCCTCGGGGCGTTCAGGCCCCGCCGCAACCGGGACTTCGACTGCTACAGCCACGGCGAGCCGTGCTGGGTGCACGAGCAGTACCCCTACCTGGGCCTGCCGGGCACCGCCGCGCTGGTCGGCTCGGCGGTGGGCTGCTGGCTCGTCCACCGGTACGTCAGGCGGCGGCGCGCGGACTGAGCCGCCCGCGCGCTCACTCCAGCCTGGCCAGCCGCGCCCTCGGGTCGCCCGCGTCCGGGTCGTCCGAGGTGTACTGGAGGGCCTTGCCCGCCGGGCGCAGATAGACCGTGTGCGCGGTCTGCGCGCACTGCCCGCCGTTGCCCTGGGCCCCCTTGCCGGTCGCCACGAGCTCCTTCTTGGAGGCCGACTTCAGGGTGAGTACGTCCGTGCAGGTGTTGCCGATCGGATCGTGCTGCACGACGGTGCCGACCCGCTCCCCCGCCTTCGCCTGGCGCAGGGTGACCTCGAAGGTGCCGAGCGGGACCTGGCCGCCGTTCGCGTCGGCCTCGCCGCTCCACTTGCCGAGGTAGACCTTGGGGACGGCGCCGTCCGCGTCGTCCGCCCCGCTGCTGGGCCCGCCGGTGGCCGCCGGGGGCCGCGCGCCCTGGTCCTTCGAGGAGTTGTCGTCGTCCGGCAGCATCCCGAACACGAACACCGAGCCGACGGTGACGGCGGCCAGCGCGCCCGCCACGGCGAGCGCGACGGTACAACTCACCTTGCGGCCGCGCCCGTTCGGCCCTTCGGGCGCGGAGGTCGCGGCCACGGAGACGGAGAGCTTGCCGGGCGGCTTGGCGGGCTTGGCATCGGCGGGCCGCTGCTCGATCCCTGCGGGCTGCGGGGGCCGAGCGTCCCGCTGATGCGGCACCTCGCGCTGCGGCACCTCGGCGTACGAAGGGTCAGCGGGACCGAACACGCCGTTCACCGAAGGCGAGTTGAACGCCACGGGCCCCGAGCGCAGCGCCTCCGCGCCCGCGGCGGCGGCCCCCGCCCCGGCCCCCGTATCCATGTCCAGGATCCGCACCGCGCTGCGGCTCACCCGCTCCACCACGGGCCCCGGCAGCCACCCGGCGGCCACCAGCGGCGCCGCGCCCTCCGGGGCGAGCCGGCGGGCGATCTCCTGCGGGGTGGGCCGTTCCCCCGGGTCCTTGGCGAGGCAGGCCGCGGCCACCTCTCTCATCTCGCCGCCCAGCGCGCCCAGTTCGGGCTGTTCGTGCACGACCTTGTAGAGCAGCGCCGCCGACGAGTCGCCGGTGAAGGGCGATGCGCCGGTCGCCGCGTAGACGAGGACGGCGCCGAGCGAGAAGACGTCCGCCGCGCCCGTGACGCCCTTGCCGAGGATCTGCTCGGGCGACATATAGCCGGGCGAGCCGATGGAAACGCCGGTGGAGGTGAGCGAGGCGGTGCCGTCCGTGGCCCGGGCGATGCCGAAGTCGATCAGTCGGGGCCCGTCGAGGGTGAGCAGGACGTTCGACGGCTTCACGTCGCGGTGCACGAGCCCCAGGCCGTGGACGTGCGCCAGCGCCTCGGCGAGGCCCGCCCCCAGGACGCGTACGGAGTGCTCGGGCAGCGGCGCGGCATCGCGCACCGCCTCCGTGAGCGAGGGCCCGGCCGCGTACCCCGTGGCCACCCAGGGCACGGACGCGTCCGGGTCCGCGTCGAGCACCGGCGCGGTCCAGTCGCCGCCGACCCGCCTGGCCGCGTCGACCTCGCGGCGGAAGCGGGCGCGGAACTCCTCGTCGAGCGCGAAGTGCGGATGGACGACCTTGACGGCGACGGTGCGGCCGCCCTCGCTGCGCCCCAGATAGACCCGGCCCATCCCGCCCGAACCGAGCCGGCCGAGCAGCCGGTAGGGCCCGATCACGGTGGGTTCGTCGGCTTCGAGCGGATGCATGACGTTGGCCTCCCCCAGGCGCGCCGTCCGACACCTCGCGCGCCATACCACTGCCGATCAGCGTAGTGGGGGCCCGGGCAATGAATGAGGAAAGGAGGGGGCACTTCCGGCCGTCGAGGGAACGGCCGGGCCCGCATTCCCCTCTACACGGGAGTAAATGACCGCATTGCCCTTCTACGTCCCCGCTCCGAGGTCCCCATGAACCGCCGCCGCCCGTCCGCCACCGTCCTCGCCGCGACAGCCGCCGCCCTGACCTCGGCGCTGCTCCTTTCGGCCTGCTCCTCCGACAAGGGCGAACCGGTCACCTTCGACAACCCGAAGACGTCGGACGGCGCCCGGCAGGCGAAGGGCGCCGTGGCCGACAAGACGCGGCTGCCCACGGGCCCGCGGTCGGAGTTCACCACGGAAAACACCCTCGACGACGGCACCAAGATCGGCGTGACGACGCTCAAGGGGAAGAAGTCCGGATTCACCGGCAAGGTGTGGGTCTGGGCCCCCAAGCAGTACTTCGACCCGAAGTACGCCCACAGCGGCTTCCCCGTGCTGATAGCCCTGCCCGGCGGCAACGGCTACCCGAACAATTACTGGATGGGCACCGACCTCAAGCTGCAGAGCTCCATCACCAAGTGGTCGAAGGAAGGCAAGAGCCTGCCGTTCATCGTGGTGATGCCCGTACTCAATCCGGACGCAAAGAACTATTACGACGGCAGCGATATTCCGGGCCAGCCGAAAATGGGCACGTGGATGACGGACGACGTCCCCGATTTCGTCAAGGCCAATTTCCGTACGTTCAAGTCCCGTGACGGCTGGGCCTTCATGGGTTCGTCGTCCGGCGGCTTCGTCGGCCTGAAGTCGGTCCTGAAGCACCCGGAGAAGTTCCGCGCGGTGATCGCGAGCGGCCCCGACACCGTCCCCGACTCCCCGCTCTGGGCGGGACACGAGAAGGAGCGCCAGGCCAACAACCCGGAGAAGCTGGCCCGGCACCTCATCAACCGCAGGGGACCCGAGGTCGACATCGCCTTCCAGATCGGCACGGAGGAGTCCGGCCAGGCGAACCTGCGCTCCTTCATGAAGAAGTACGGCAAGGGCCCCGTGAAGACGCAACTCAACGTCATCCAGGGCGGCGGCCACAACGCGCGCAGCTACGTCCCCGCCATGGCCGATGGCCCCATCCAGTGGATCAGCAAGCACATGCAGGCGCCGATCCCGAGCAACTGAGGGCTACGACCCCAGCAGCTCCACCCGTACGTCCGCGGGGAAGCCCGTCGTCGGGCCGACCCTGCGGGCGAACTCGGTGACGCCCTCCAGCTGCGCGCCGCCGAAGCGGAAGTCGAGCGTCGTGAAGTACCGCTCCAGGACGCCGGCGTCGAAGGACTCCCAGCGCGCGGCCTGCTCGGCGACCTTGGTGACCTCCTCCAGGGAGAGGTCGCGGGAGGACAGGAACGCCTTGTGCACCTCGCGCACCACGTCCGGCTCGCGCGCCACGTAGTCGCGCCGGGCCGCCCAGACGGCGAAGACGAACGGCAGGCCCGTCCACTCCTTCCACATCTCGCCCAGGTCGTACACGTCCAGGCCGAGCCTGGGCGCGTCGATCAGGTTCGCGCGCAGCGCCGCGTCCCCGATCAGCACGGCGGCGTCCGCCTCGCGCATCATCAGGCCGAGGTCGGGCGGGCACGTGTAGTAGTCCGGCCGTACGCCGTGCCGCTCGGCGAGCAGCAGCTGCGCGAGCCGCACGGATGTACGGGAGGTCGAGCCGAGCGCGACCCTGGCGCCGTCGAGCCGGTCCAGCGGCACCTGCGAGACGATCACGCAGGACATCACGGGCCCGTCGCAGCCGACCGCGAGATCGGGGAAGGCGACGAGGTCGTCGGCGTTCTTGAGGAACTCGACCAGCGTGACGGGCGCGATGTCGAGCTCGCCCCGCACCAGCTGCTCGCTGAGCTTCTCAGGGGTGTCCTTCGTCAGCTCGAAGTCGAGGAGCGTCCCGGTCCGCGCGAGGCCCCAGTACAGGGGCAGGCAGTTCAGGAACTGGATGTGACCGACGCGCGGCCGAGAAGTGCGACGGGGACTGGGCAGCTGTTCGGCGCCTGCCCCCGCGAAGGCGTCCAGGGGAGAATTGTCCACATCGGGGAGGCTAGCCCCCATGCGGTACGGTGCGGGCGCCGGGGCCCTCGTGCGCTCCGCAGGACCCACTGTGAGGCCTGTGTCAACCCTGTCGGGAGTATCCTGTCAACCCTGCCGGGAGCCTCGTCAAACCTCCGGGTGACGTGATCTTGCCCCCTATTGCATTCGGCTGCCTGCGTGCTAAGCTCGCCGCAAGTTGCAGTTTGGTTTCCCTTGCAGTACAGAGCCTGCGGAGCATGTGACCCCGCGGGCTCTCGTCGTTTTCAGACTTATGCAGTTGTTTAAACAATCGCTGGTTCTGGAGCAGGGCAACCCTTTGGCCCAAGGAGGGCTTATGGCTACCGGAACCGTGAAGTGGTTCAACGCTGAAAAGGGCTTTGGCTTCATTGCCCAGGAAGGCGGCGGCCCGGACGTCTTCGTCCACTACTCCGCGATCAACGCGAACGGCTTCCGCTCCCTTGAGGAGAACCAGGCCGTTTCCTTCGACGTGACGCAGGGTCCGAAGGGCCCGCAGGCGGAGAACGTCACCCCGATGTAATCGGACGCCCCACGTGAGTGGGGCGTGTGATTCCTCCGGTGACTTGATCCGGACATGGATGCAGTACCCAAGGAGCCCTGCTCCTCCGCGTGAGCGGGGGAAGCGGGGCTCCTGCCTTTTCCGGCCCCTGGGCCTAGTGCGTCAGCGCTGCGCGGGCCCGGGCCGCGGCTGACGGGTCCCAGCCTTCGCCGGGGACCGACGCGAGGAGCAGCTTCGTGTACGGGTCCTGCGGTGCGCTCAGGACGCCGTCCGTAGGGCCCTGCTCCACCACCCTGCCGTTGCGCATCACCAGGACCTCGTCCGTGACGTGCTGCACCACCGCCAGGTCGTGGCTGACGAAGACCAGGGCCACGCCGGTCTCCCCGCGGATCTCGTCGAGCAGCCTCAGGATCTGCGCCTGGATCGACACGTCCAGTGCGGCGACGGCCTCGTCCAGGACGAGGACCTGCGGGTCCACCGCGAGTGATCTCGCTATCGCGAGGCGTTGGCGCTGGCCGCCGGAGAGTTCCCTCGGGCGGGCGCCCGCCTCCCTGGCGCCGAGGCCCACCTGGTCCAGGAGCGCCTCGGCCCGGCTCTCCTCCCTGCCGTGCAGGCGCAGGGCCGTGCGTACGCACTGGCTGGCCGTGAGCCTCGGGTCCAGGGAGATGTACGGGTCCTGGAAGACCATCTGGATCTCCCTGGCTCGGGCCAGGCGGGCGGCCTTTCCTCTGGGCGTACGGGCTTCGCGTCGGCGGCCCGCGATGTGGATCTCGCCCCTGTCGGGGCGGACCAGGCCCACGAGCATTCTTGCCACGGTGGTTTTGCCCGAGCCGGATTCGCCGACGATTCCCAGGGCTCCGCCCCGGGGGACGGTGAAGGTGACCGCCTCCGCGGCGGTGTGGCGGGTTCCTCCGGGGAGGGGGTACGTCTTGGTGAGGTCTTCTGCCGACAGCAGGTCTGTGGTCATGCGTGGCTCGCCTTGTCGTTAGCGGTACTCGGCCGTGCGGAACGCCTGCCCACAACGGCGCACTCCGCTGTCCCCGCGTCCTCCAGCAGCGAGCGTTGCGGCGTCCATGTCTTGCAGGCCCCCTCCGCCTCCCCGCACCTCGATACGAACGGGCAGCCCGTGAAGGTGTCCGCCAGGGACGGGGGGCGGCCCGGGATGGGGAGGAGGGGGCGGGAGGTGCCGAGGGTGGGGGAGCAGGAGAGGAGGCCGCGGGTGTAGGGGTGGGCGGGGGTCGTGAACAGGGCGCTGGCTGTGCGGGATTCGACCACTCGGCCCGCGTACATGACGTACACGCGGTCGCAGTACGCGGCTGCCAGGTGCAGGTCGTGGGTGATGAGGAGGAGGCCGAGGTCGCGGGTGGCGCGCAGGGTGCGCAGGAGGGCGAGGATCTCCGCCTGGGTGGTGACGTCCAGGGCGCTCGTGGCCTCGTCGGCGAGGAGCAGGCGCGGTTCGGCGGCCAGGGCGCCCGCGATGACGACGCGTTGGAGCATGCCGCCGGAGAGTTCGTGCGGGCGCTGGCGCAGGCGGCGTTCGGGAGAGGACAGGCCCACCGCTGCCAGGAGTTCGGCCGCGCGGGTGCGGGTCGCGCCGCGTTCCTTGAGGAAGTCGCCGATGCGGCGGACCGGGTTGAGGGCGGCGCGCGGGTCCTGGTGGACCATGGCGACGGGGCCCGCGCGGTGGGCGCGGAGGCGTTCGCCGGTGAGGGCGAGCACGTCGGTGTCGGAGGCGAAGCGGACCGAGCCGGTCGCCGTCGCGCCCGGCGGGAGCAGGCCGATCGCGGCTTTGGCCGTGGTCGACTTGCCGGAGCCCGATTCGCCGACCAGGCCGACGACTTCGCCGGGGGCGACGTGCAGCGAGACCGAGTCGAGGACGGGGCGCGCGGCGCCGGGGATGCGGACGGTGAGGTCCTGGATGTCGAGGAGCGTCATGGGTTCACTGCCTCCCTAGCCGGTCGGCGGCCCAGACCCCGACCACGTTGAAGGACACGACGACGAGGGCGATGGCCGTGCCGGGGACCATCGCGGGCAGCAGGGCGCCCTGGACGACGGCGGCCTGGCCCTCCTGCACCATCAATCCCCAGTCGGAGGACGGTGGTTGGGCGCCGAAGCCGAGGTAGGAGAGCGTGGCCAGGGACATCAGGGCCTCGCCGAAGAGGACGACCAGATAGCCGAGGACGGCGCGGGCCAGGTTCGGTACGACGTGGGCCGCGCAGATGCGGGCGCCGCCCATGCCGAGTACGCGGTAGGCGTCGACGTACGGCTTGCGGGCCTCCGAAAGGGCCAGGGAGCGCGTGTACTTGGCGATCGTGGGGGTGAAGGCGAGGCCGAGCGCGAGGACGGACGTCGTCATGCCCGCGCCGAACACGGCGATGATCAGGACGGTGAACAGCAGGCCGGGGAAGGCGTACATCACGTCCGTCAGGCGTGCGACCAGGGCGTCGACCCAGCCGCCGCGCCAGGCGGCGAGGACGCCGAGCGTGACGCCGAGGACCGCCGCCACCGCGAGCAGCAGGACCGGGGCGATCAGGCTGGTGCGGGCCCCGTACAGGGCGCGGGACAGGAGGTCCTGGCCCGAGGAGTCGGTGCCGAGGAGGTGGTCGCCGCCGGTGCCGACCAGGGATGCCGACAGGTCGATGGCGTCGGGGGCGTAGGGCGCGAGGAGGGGGGCGCACACGGCGGCGATGACCACCAGGGCGAGGAGACCTCCGGCGGTCATGACGCCGACGGGGCGTCGGCGGCGTACGGCCGAAGGCGCGAGGGCGAGCGCGGGCGTCGTCATGAGGTGGCCTCCTTCACGCGCGGGTCGAGCAGCGGGTGCACCACGTCGACCAGCGTCGTCACCACGATGTAGCCGGTGACCATGAGGAGCAGGACGGCCTGGGCGACGGGGAAGTCATGGGTGTTGATGGCGCCGACGAGCAGTGAGCCGATGCCGCTGATGCCGAAGGCGGTCTCGACGACGACGGTGCCCGCGAGCATGCCCGCCATGACCAGGCCGCACATGGTGACGATCGGTCCGAGGGCGTTGCGCAGCACGTGTCTGCGGATGATGTCGCGCTCGGGGACGCCGGAGGCGCGGGCGGCCTCCACGTGGTCGGATGCCGCCGCGTCCGCCATGGCCTGGCGGGTGACGCGGCTGATGATCGCGAGGGCGCCGAGCGCCAACGACAGGGCGGGCAGGGTGAGATGGCGCAGCGTTCCGGTGAAGCCCTCGCCGCTGCCGGTGACCGGGAACCAGCCGAGCTGGACGCCGAAGAGCGAGACGAGCGCGATGGCGGCGACGAAGGACGGCACGGACGCGGCGAGCGTCGTGCCGCCGACGACGAGCGAGTCGACCCAGGTGGACCGCTGCACGGCGGCGAGGATGCCCGCGCCGACGCCGAGGACGACGAACAACACGGTGGCGTACGCGACGAGTTGGAGCGTGGTCGGGAGGCGGGCCGCGACCAGGTCGGCAACCTGGTCGCTGTATTTGAAGGAGCGGCCGAGGTCGAGGTGGACGCAGTCCCACAGCCATCGCCCGTACTGGACGAACAGCGGCTCGTCCAGGTGGTACTGGGCGCGGACGGTGGCGAGCCGTTCCGGGGTCAGCTTGTCGCGGCCTCCGGCGAGGAACACGGCGGGGTCGCCGGGCGCCGCGTACACGGCGGCGAAGATGACGAACGACGCGGCGAAGAGCGTGGCGAACAGGCCGAGCAGGCGGCGGGACACCCGGGAGACGAGTGACGTCATGGCGCTCACCTAGCCCTTCTTCAGGCCGAGTCGGGCGGCCCACGGGTAGTAGAGGTAGGACTGCGACGCGGGCGGGCCCGTCATGCGGTCGTTCAGGACGAGCGCGGAGGGCACCTGGGCGAGCGGGATCCACACGGCCGCGTCCGAGAAGCGGCGCTGCACGTCGACGGCGAGGGCGGCGCGCTTCGCGTCGTCGAGGGTGCCGAGCGCCTCGCGGACCAGCTTGTCGTACGTGGCGTCCTTGAAGCCGACCCAGTTGTTGGAGGAGTCGGAGAGGCCGTTGTCGTAGAAGCCCATGGGGTCGGCCTTGGAGATGTACCAGTCGCCGACCAGGACGTCGATGTCGGCGCGGGCCTGCGGGTCGCTGTAGAACTCCTCGAACTGGGTGGTGGGGACGGTCTTGATCTGTCCCTTGAGGCCGATGCGCTGGAGGGCGGCGCGCACGGCGTTGGCGACGACGGTGCGGCCCTGGCTGCTGTCGGTGCCGATGACGATCGGGTCGGTCGGGGCGCCCGCGGACTTCACCAGCTGCTTGGCCTCGGCGAGGTCGTCGGCGGTGGGGGACGCAGGGGCGGCGGCGTCCAACTTCCTTTGTGCGGCGGCGAATCGGCCCTTCTCGTAGCCCCACGCGCCGGATCCGACGGGTGTGGCCCAGGGCTGGACGAGGCCGCCGTAGCCGGACCTGGCGATGCCCGTGCGGTCCACGGCGAGGGAGAGGGCGCGGCGGATCTGCGGTTCCGCGAGGCCGCCGCGCGCGGTGGGGATGAGGACGAGGGAGGCCGTGGAGGGGCCGTAGTACTGGTCGAGGCCCTTGGCGCCGCGCAGGGCGGACGCGGTGTTGGGGGATTCGGCGTAGGCGCCGTCGGCCGCGCCGGTCCTGAGCGCGTTGACCAGGGCGCTGTCGGAGGCCCAGCGGAAGGTGACGCGGTCGGTGAGCGGCTTGGTGCCCCAGTACGTGTCGTACGCCTTGATGGTGAGGGAGTCGCCGGACTTCCAGCTCTGCAGGGCGTACGGTCCCGAGCAGGCGTCGTCCTGGCCCGGGGTGCCGAACTCCTTGCCCGCCGCGACGACTTGCTCCTTGTTCCAGACGATGCCCGCGTCGCCCGCGAGCGCCTTGGTGAACAGGGCGTCGGGCGCCTTGAAGCGGATGGTGATCTCGCGGGCGCCCGTCTTCTTCATGGAGCGGACGTTGCCGAACTCGTCGGCCTGTTCCATGTCGGGGTCGGCGTGCCGCCGCAGGCTCCACAGGACGTCGTCGGCGGTGAGCTTCGAGCCGTCGTGGAAGGTGACGCCGTCGCGCACGGTCAGGACGAGGGTCCTGTCGTCGGGCGTGCGGGCCTTCTCGGCGAGGAAGGGCCGCACCGTCATGTCGGGCCGCAGCTGGTAGAGCCGCTCGCAGACGTTGGTCAGGACGACGCGGCCCGCGCTGGAGCCCTGGGTGTCGAGGTCGAGCGAGTCGGGCTCGTCCTCGAGGAGCCAGTCGGCCTTGTCCTGGTGCCCCTTGGCGGCCGGGGTCGCGGCGGTCAGCCTCAGCTTCGCGGCGTCGGCGGGGGCGCCGCCGGTGGCGGCCGTGTCGGCGCCGCTGCACGAGGCCGTGCCGAGCAGGGTGGTGGCGGCGAGGCCCGCCAGGACCGCGCGCCGTCCGCGCCGGGAGGTGGTCATGAGTGGTCTCCGTACGGTCCTTCGTAGAGGTTCCAGGGCAGGTGCTGGTAGTCGCGGTCGCACGGGGTGCCCGCGGTCACGTGGTAGTCGCCGCTGGTCAGGTCCACGCAGGAGGAGACGAGCGTGGCCCAGTGCCGGACGGCGGGGCGGCGCGGGTCGGGGTGCGTGCACAGCGACTCGGGCAGGCCCAGGTGGTCGGACATCGCCTCCTTGATGACCTTGCGCGACGCATCGGGTCCGGTGGCGTCGCGCAGGGCCCGCAGCCCCTGTTCGGCGCGCGGGACACGGACGAGGGAGTCGGACGACATGGGGCGGTAGGTACCGGCGAGCGCGGCGGGGATGCCCGCCTGGTAGTGGTTGCCGTGCACGAGGAGGCCGTCCGTGGGGTACATCCAGCCGTGCCCCGCGGGTGTCGTCTCCAGGTCGATGGCGAAGCCCTCGCGGCAGGTCAGCAGGGCGTTGCTGGCGATGTGGGCGCGGGTGCGGCACAGCACGTCGAGGGCGTCGGTGATGGTGTGCTGATCGAGGACACTGCGGCGTACGACGGTCTGCGGCAGGCCGACCGCGTCGCTGAAGCGGCCGCCGAGGCCGTTCGCGTTGAGGGCGATCCCGGCGGAGTTGGCGCCCTGGCGGCCGATCTGTCCCGCCTCGACCTGCATGATCAGGGTGGGTTTCGGCGGCTGCACGATCCGCAGCATCACGACGGTGTCGGCGACCCCGGCGCGCCAGTCCCAGTTCTGTCCGGCCCAGACGTGGCCGTCGCCGCTGGCCTCTCCGTAGGCGGCGAAGGAGGTGCAGCCCTCGGCGGGTTCTTCTTCCGGCACCGTGCCGGATTCCGCCGCCATCTCGGCGAACGACTTGTCGTAGATGACCTCGCCGCGGGCGTTGAGCGCGAGGACGTCGAGCAGGGTCACGCCCGCGCCGTCGGCTATGCCCCGCATCTCGTCGACGAGGTCGGGCGCGTGGTCGCGGACCGGGTCGAGCCAGCGGGCGGCCCGTGCGGTGACGCTGTCCCAGGTCAGGCCCGCGGACCGGCCGAACGCCTCCTCGTAGTAGCCGAGCGCGGCGTGCAGTTGGGGGCGGACGGCCTCGCCGTACTGGCGGCCGCGGTCGACGGGCGTACCGGAGATCTCGATCACGGGGAGGGTGCGGGGTGCCATGGTTCTCCTAGCTGCGAAGAGGTCCCGCGCCGACAGGGGTGCTGTAACGTCGGTTACGAGATTCTCTCCTCTTGAAATGCTTTGCCCAGGAGAGTAACCGCCGTCACACGAGAGTCAATAGCCGTAATGGAAATTACAGAGGGCCTGGAGCGGCTGCGCTCCGCCGTGCGCGACCAGTGGGACACCCTGTCCGCGTCGGAGCGGGCGGTCGCCCAGTACCTGGCGAGCGCGCCGCCCGAGTCCCTGCTGTTCGCCAGCGCGCAGGAACTCGGCTCGGCGAGCGGCACCAGCAACGCCACGGTCGTGCGCGCCCTGCAGCGCCTCGGATACGCCGGACTGCCCGCGCTCAAGCGGGAGTTGGCGTCGGGATTCACCTCCGCGGTGGCGCCCGAGGTCCGCCTCCAGCAGCGCATCGCGCATGTCGGACGCGACCTCGGCGGCATCTGGGACGAGGTCTTCGACGAGGCGCAGGAACGCATCGAGCACGCCCGCAGGCTCACCCCCGACGACGCGCTGCGCACGGCCGTCGAGGCGCTCGCGGAGGCCGCCGAGATCCACTGCTACGGCGTGGCCGCCTCCGAACTCGCCGCCCGGCACCTGGCGTTGGCACTCGGCAGGATCGGCCGCCGCGCCCGGTACGCCGGCGCGACCGGCTTCGCGCTCGCCGACGCGCTGCTCGGCATCCGCCAGGGCGACGCGGTGGTCATCTTCCAGCCGGGGCGCGCACTGAGCGAGCTGTCCGTACTCATCGACCGGGCGCGCTCCGTGGGGGCGCGGGTCGTGCTCGTCACGGACGAGCTCGCCGAGCTGTACGGGGGGCAGGTGGACGCGGTGCTGACCGCGCCGCACACGCCGACCGGGATCACGACCGAGGCGCTCACCGCGTTGGTCGTCGCCGACGCGGTGCTGCTGGCGCTGACCGCGCTGGACGAGGCGCGGGCCGTTGACGCTTCGCATCAACTGACCGCGTTGCGGGAGCAGTTGCTGGCCTCACGGCCTCGGAAGGGGTGAGCTCGGGAGGTTCGTCCCTGCGGGCAAGTGGGGGCTGGTCGCGCAGTTCCCCGCGCCCCTTACGGGGCGCGGGCTCAGACGTGCTGCATGACCATCACGAACGTCGTGCCCGGCTCCAGGGCCTCGTAGGAGTGGGGGACGTCTCCGCGGTAGGACATGTAGTCGCCGGGGGACAGCTCCACCGCCTCCCCCCGCGGGCCCGCGAGCAGTCGCCCCGTACTGATGATCAGGTGCTCCACGGAGCCGGGGATGTGCGGGTCGGACTCGCGGGCGGGGCCGGGGTCCATCGCGCCGTGGTAGATGTCGCGGCGTACGCCGGTCGGGCCCGCGGAGAGCAGGGTGCCCGCGTAGGAGGAGTTCTCGGCGTGCATGGTCGGGCCCTCGCCCGCGCGGATCACGGTCACCGCGGGGGCGGGTGATTCCACGAGGACGCTGAACGGCACGCCTAGGGCGACGGCGAGGGACCACAGCGTCTCGATGCCGGGGTTGCCGGTGGCCGCCTCCAGCTGGGACAGCGTGGACTTCGCGATGCCGGCGCGTTTGGCCAGCTCGGAGAGGGAGATCCCGGCCTTGGTCCGCTCGCGGCGCAGTGCCGCCGCGACCCACTCGCGGGGCATGCGGGGCCCGTCAGTCGTCACGTCGTTCGCTCCTAGCTCTCCCCGTGCGTTCGCCATAGGGGACCGATCGTTCGGCTTGACGAACGCGCCCCGCTCCACCCATCCTACGACGCATGCGTTCGCCACACCGAACAGACAGCCCATCCTGCCGAACGGACGGGGAGCCGGAACCCGGTCTCGTCCGCATCGCCCACCTGCCACCCGGCGTGCTGCGCGACATCGCCCTCGTCTGGCTCGCCGACGCCGTCGTCGGCGTCTCCTTCGGCGCGATCGCCGTCGCGGGCGGGCTCCCCCTGTGGGTTCCCGTGCTCATGTCGCTGCTCGTGTACGCGGGCTCCGCCCAGTTCAGCGCGGTCGGCATCCTCACCGCGGGCGGCGGCCCGGTGGCCGCAGCCGCGACCGGTCTGCTGCTCAACTCCCGTACGGCGGCGTTCAGTCTGGCCCTCGCCGACGACCTCGGCCGCTCCTGGGCGGCGCGGCTGATCGGCGCGCACCTCATCACGGACGAGACGGCCGCGTTCGTGCTCGCCCAGAACGGGCGCAGGCAGCGCAGGGCCGCCTTCTGGATATCCGGGATCGGCCTGTTCGCGGCGTGGAACCTCAGCGTGCTCGCGGGCGCGCTCGCCGGGTCCGCGCTGGGCGACACGGACCGGTTCGGCCTCGACGCGGCGTTCCCCGCGGTGCTGCTCGCCCTGGTGCTTCCCGCGCTGCGCGCCGACAGCGCGGCACGGCGGGCCTCGGCGGCCGGTGCGGTGATCGCGGTCGTGGCGGCGCCGCTGCTGCCCGCGGGCGTTCCCGTGCTGCTCGCCCTGCTCGGTCTGCTCGTGGCGCGCCGCGGGCCCCGCCGACCCCGCCGTACCGCCGCCTCCGGGAGTGCCGCATGAACGCCACGCTCGCCTGTGTCCTCGCCCTCGCCGCGGGCACCTATGCCTTCCGTCTGGCCGGGCCCGTGCTGCACGGGCGCGTCGAACTTCCCGTCCGGGTCCAGGAGTTGCTGACCGTGGGCGCCACCGTCCTGCTCGTCGCGCTGCTCGCCACGGGGGCGCTCACCGAGGGGCAGGGGTTCGCCGGATGGGCCAGGCCCGCCGGGGTGCTCGTCGGCGGGGTGCTGGCCTGGCGCAGGGCGCCGTTCGCGGTGGTCGTGGTGGGCGCGGCGGCGGCTACGGCGCTGCTGCGTCTCGCGGGGGTCGGGTAGCCGGGTCGGGGCCCTGCGCGTAGAGGGCCTCCACCACGTCCGCGTACCGCTCCGTCACCGCCTTCCTGCGCACCTTCAGGCTCGGCGTGAGCAGCCCGTCCGCCACCGTGAAGTCCTCGTCGAGCACCGCGAATTCACGGATCCTCGCGGGGCGCGAGACGGTGGCGTTGACGGCGTCCACGGCCTCCTGGACCAGGGCCCGCACACGCGGATCGCGGGACGGCGGCCCGGCCGTCAGGGGCACGCCCTCCCGCGCGGCCCATCCCGTGACCTCCTCGTCGTCCAGCGTGATGAGCGCCACCGGGTAGGGGCGCCGGTCCCCGACCAGCACCGCGCGGGACACGAACCGCGAGTTCTGCAGGGCGAGTTCGCTCAGCGACGGCGTCAGGTTCTTGCCCGCCGACGTGATGATGAGGTCCTTCTTGCGGCCGGTGATCGAGAGGAAGCCGTCCTCGTCGAGCGCCCCCAGGTCGCCGGTGTGCAGCCAGCCGTCGGCGTCGACGGTGTCGCGGGTGGCCGCGGGGTTGTTGTGGTAGCCGGGGAAGACCATGGCGCCCCGGGCGAGCACCTCCCCGTCGTCCGCGATCCGCAGCTCGACGCCGTCGATGGGCCGGCCGACCGTGCCGTACCGCACGGCCCCGGGGTGGTTGAGGGTGAGGACCCCGGCCGACTCCGTCATCCCGTACCCCTCGAAGACCGCGATGCCGCAGGCCCGCAGGAAGTCCACGGTGTCGGGGGCGATGGGCGCGCCGCCGGTCAGCGCCCACCGGACGCGGCCGCCGAGCGCCTGCCTGACCAGGCCGTAGAGGGCCTTGTCGGCGGCCTCGTACGCGTCCTGGAGCTCGGGCGGCAGCACACCGTCGGCGGCCAGCACCCCGATCCGGACGGCCTCGTCGAACCGTTCCCTGCCGCCCTCCTGCGCCTCGGCGAGGGACAGCACGACGGACCGCACCTTCTCGAAAAGCCGGGGCACGGACGGCAGATGGGTGGGCCGCGCCTCGGCGAGTTCGGCGACGACGTCCTCGACGCGCCCGCCGTAGAACGTGAGCACACCGCCCTCGATGAGCGCCGTGAACTCGATGAGCTGGGCGAGGAGATGGGCGAGCGGCAGATAGAGATACGTCGAGTCGCCGGGCCCGCCGTCGATGAGCGGCAGAGTGGCGCGCTGCACGGCGAGCAGATTCCCGTGGGTGAGCAGACAGCCCTTGGGGAGGCCGGTGGTGCCGGAGGTGTAGATGATGGTGGCCAGGTCGCCGGGGCGACGCGCTGCGGCCCGCGCCAACAGGTCTTCTTCGGAGGGGAGTTCAGCCCGCGCCAACAGGTCTTCCTCGGAGCCGAGTTCGGCCCGCGCCAACAGGTCTTCTTCAGGGCCGAGTTCGGCCCGCCCCTCCCCCCTGACGTCCCCGGAGCCCGCGAAGTCCATGAGGACCACCTGCCGCACCCCCGGCAGCCGCCCCCGCAGCCGCTCGACCTTCGCCGCCTGCGCGGTGTCCTCGCAGATCACCACCGACGCGCCGGAGTCCGACAGGACCCACGCGACCTCCTCGTCGCCCGCCGTCGGATAGACGGGGACCACGACCGCGCCCGCCGCGAGGATGCCGAAGTGCGTGCGGGTCCATTCCGGGCGGGTCTCGGCGAGGATCGCCACACGGTCGTCCGGGCGGACGCCGAGCGCGATCAGGGCGCGGCCCACGCGGTGCGCGGCGTCCCGCAGTCCGGTGTACGAGAGTTCGGACCACGCCGCGTCGCCGCCGCCCGCCTCTCGCCTCCCCCCGCCGCGGAACCGCAGCGCGGGCAGCCCGCCGTGCCGGGCGGCCGCCCACTGCGCCAACAGGGCGAGGTTCGGGGGCAGTTCGGGCGGCTGCGGCGGCCCCTGCGGGCCGCCCATGGGCGTCTCCTGCATGCGTACGACGCTAGGGAGCGCGCCGGGCCGCCGGGATGACGGGAAACGTCAGCACCGCTGACCGGGGCGCTCAGCTAACGTCGTGACATGGCCAGGCGGACGATCACCGTGCACCATGTGCGGGCCGTGCTGCGCGGCGCCGAGCGGCGCGGCGTGGACACCGTGCCGCTGCTGCGGGGCGCGGAGATCCCGCCGCTGCTCCTCGGCGACGACAGGGCCCGGGTCACGGCCCCGCAATTCACCCGGCTCTTCCGGGAGTTGTACCGGGCGACGCAGGACGAGTTCCTCGGCCTCGGCTCCGCGGTCAGCAGGCCGGGGACCTTCGCGATGATGTGCCAGGCGTCCCTCGGCTGCCGTGACCTCGATGCCGCGGTGCGCCGCGGCGTCACCTTCTACGGCCTGTTCCCCGGCGGCCCCGACCTCGTCCTGGAACGCGGCGCCGACGAGGCGGTGTTCGGCGTCCGCAACGACCTCGAACGGGACTACTTCCTCGCCGAGTGCCTCGTCATCATCTGGCACCGCCTGTGCAGCTGGCTGATCGGCCGCCGCATCCCGCTGCGCTGGGCGGAGTTCGGGCATCCGCCGCCCCCGCACAAGGACGAGTACGAGCTGCTCTTCGGCTGCCCGGTGCGGTTCGGCGCCGAGCGGACCGGCGCCGGGTTCGAGCCGCACTGGCTGGACGCGCCGCTGATCAGGGACGAGGCGGCGCTCGACGAGATGCTGCGCCGCGCGCCCTTCGAACTGCTCACCCGGCGCGAGTACGGCACGACCGTCGCCGAGCAGGTGGGGCGGCTGCTCGCCGGTGCCCTGCGAGTCTCGCCCCGCCTCCCCTCGCTCGGCGAGATCGCGGCGCGGCTCGCCGTGAGCCCGGCGACGCTGCGCCGCCGCCTGGCCCAGGAGGCCACGTCGTACCAGCAGTTGAAGGACGTGGTGCGGCGTGACGCGGCCATCGCGGGCCTGGTGGAGGGCCGGGAGCCGATCGCCGTGCTCGCGGCACGGCTCGGTTTCTCCGAGGACACGGCCTTCCACCGGGCGTTCCGACGCTGGACGGGCACGACCCCCGGCGCGTACCGGACCGAGGGGCCCTACGACTCCTCGCCGCGCGGCGGTGTGTCCGGCAGTGGTGGGATTCCGTCCGATGGCGCGTCCGGCTGAGCCCGGCCGTCCTGCGGGGCCGACGGCGGGACCGAGTCCACGGGTGCGTCCGCGTCCGCCGGGGGTGTTCCGGCCCTCGCGTCCTCGATCCGCACGCCGTTGACCACGCCCGCGCCGCCGTTCACCAGCGACTCGCCCTCCAGCTTGCCGAGCCGCCTGCTGATGCGGCCGAGCGCGATCAGCACGGTGATCAGCGAGGTGGGCGTGCCCTCGATGCGCCGGGTGTACCGCACGGCGTCCTCGTACGAGCTGTGCGCCTCCTCCAGGAGGTCCTGTGCCTCGTAGGCGTCGCCGATGTCCTTGAGGACGGTGGCGTACCAGCCGGGGTCGGCCTCGCCGTCGATCAGGGTGAGCACGGTCCGATAGGCGGCGACGCTCTCCTCGTACGCGCCCTCGATGCCGAGGTTGCCCAACTCCTCGTAGGTGAGGCCCACGTTGTGCAGGACGGCGCCCCGCCGCTCCACGTCCGTGATGCTGGAGGCCAGCGCGACGAGCCGTTCGAGGACGTCCCGCGCCTCGACCGGTTCGCCCATCGAGACCAGGGTGTTGGCCAGCGCGGTCATCGTGGTGGCGAGGTCGCTCGGGTTGTCGGCGCGCCGCTTGTACGAGACGGCCTGCCGGAAGTGCTCGACGGCCTCCTTGAGGTCGCGGGCGTCGCGGTAGGTGTCCGCGATGTCGTGCAGGATGACGCCGTAGACGCCCGGCGAATCCTCGGGGTTGGTCAGGTCGCGGGCCTCGTGGAAGCAGGCGAGCGCCTGCTCGAACCAGGCGGGTCGCGGCTGGCTTGTCTCGTCCGGCATGGCGGTTCTCCGTTCGGCGTCGGGTGTCGGGGGCCTTCGGTGGTCGCTCCGTGCTCCGTCTTCGCGCGCCCGCTCCCTGCTCTCGTGCAGGAACTGCCGGCCCCGCCTGATCAGTGCGGCCGCCAGATAGGCAGCACCGGACGCCGTCTCGGTGTGGTGCGGGCCGAACAGGCGTCGCAGGTCGTCGTACTGCTGCCGGTAGGCGAGGACGGCACCCGCCTCGTCGCCGACGTACTGCCAGCCGTACGCGAGGTTCCTGCGCATCGCGAGGGCCTCGATGTGGTCGGGTCCGAGCACCCGGTCCACGTCGACCATGAGCGTTTCGAGGGTCAGGAGCGAGGCCCGCCCGTCGCCCGACTCCCGCAGCCAGTAGGCGAGTTCGCCGCGGGTGCCGAGCGTCTCCGTGTGGTCGGGCCCGAGCACCCGTTCGCGGTCGGCGAGGAGTTCCTCGTACGCGGCCACGGCGCCCGGCGCGTCGCCCGCCTGCCCCCGGTAGCGGGCCAGGTTGTGGCGGGCCCGGAACGGCTCGGGGTGGTCGCGGCCGAGGACGCGCTCACGGTCGGCGACGAGCTGTTCGAGGGCGGCGATGGCTCCCGCCGTGTCGCCCGCCTCGCCCCACCACAGCGCGAGGAAGCCGCGGGCGCTGAGCGTCTCCGGCTGGTCGTCGCCCACCTCGCGCTGCAGGTCGACGAGGAGCCGCTCGAAGTCCGCGAGGGCACCGGACACGTTCCCGATGAGCCCGCGCGAGTGGGCGACCTCGTGGCGGGCCCGCAGCGTGGCGATGTCGTCGGGCCCGCAGGTCCGTTCGTAGTCGTCGAGCACCGCGAGCAGCCCCACGAGCGACTCCCCCGGGTGCCCCGTCATCGCCCACAGGTCGGCCAGGTGCAGCCGGGCCTCCAGGGTGTCGCGGTGGTCGGGCCCCAGACGCTCGGCGGCCTGTTCGGCGAGGGCCTGGAAGTGGTCCTTGGCGTCGCCGTACCGGCCTGCCGCCGTCAGGCTGCTGCCGGTCACGAAGAGCACGTTGTGGGCCCGCTCGCCCCACAGGACGGGCTCGGCGACGCGGCGCAGGGCGTCGGCGTTGGCGCGCAGGGCACCGCTCAGCGCGGTGTCGCGTTCCACCTCGGGCCAGGCGAGCACGAGGGCGTCGGCGGCCAGGTCGGCGGCCTCTTCGAGGCGGTCGCGCTTGAGGGACTCGCGGATGCTGCGCTGGACGAGCTGGTGGACGCGGACGGCCTGGTGGGGGACGCCGGGCGTGTAGTCGATCAGGTGCATGCGGTGCAGGGCGCGCAGGGCGTCGACGGCGTCCTCCTCGTCCACGGAGTCGCCCACGGAGCCATCCGCGGGGCCGACCACGGAGCCGACCGCGGAGCCGCGGCCGTCCACAGGGCTGTGCACGGAGCCGGCCGCGGCGGCCCCGGCCGTCCCCGGCTCCTCGTCGAGGAGCCTGCGGTGCCCGGCGAGATAGGAGCGTGCGGCCTCTCCGGTGAGGACCGCCGCGGGGATGCCGCTGGGATCGAGCAGGGCGATGAGTTCGAACATGGGCGACGCGAGGCCCCGCGGCCGCATCCGGTCGGCGCGGTCCAGGGACAGCGACCAGGTCGCGGCCACGCTGACGCTCTGTGTGTCGGGCAGCATGCCGCGGTCGGGCACGAGACGGTCGAGCGCCCGGGTGCGGCCGGAGAGCAGCGCGCGGTACTCGGCGCAGCTCAAGTCGGTCTCCAGGAGGTAGGCGGCGGCCTGCGAGAGGGCCAGCGGGAGATCCCCGAGGTCCCCCGCGAGGAGGGCGACGCACGCGTCATGGTCGTCCTCGCGCGGCGCCGCGCAGCCGGGTCCGCGGCGCGCCCCCGCGAGCACCTGCGTGAGGTATGCGACGGACTCCTCCCTGGCGAACAGGCCGACGTCGATGCAGTTGTGCCCGTGCCCGGTCAGCACGGCGTCGCGGCGCCGCGTGGTCACCAGGGTCCTGCCGTGCGGCCCGGCGGGCGGCCACAGGCCGATGTGCGGCACGGCCGGGTCGGCGAGCAGGTCGACGGGGTCGGCCAGGTCGTCGAGCACCACCATCCAGCCGGGCCCCCGCTCCCCGTCGGCGCCGGGTCCGCGCGGCTGCAGCCAGGCGAGGAACTGGGCGGCGGCCTGCTCGGAGTCGGCGTGCACGATGCCGAGGACCTCCTCGGCGGCCTGCGCGTACGCGTCGACGACGGCCTTGCGCTTCACCGCGGTGATCCACAGCAGCAGGTCGATCTCCTGGTGGTGCAGCAGGTCGCGGGCGTACCGGGCGGCGAGCTGGGTCTTGCCGACGCCGCCGGTGCCCGCGAGCACCTGGCCGAGCACGGCGGTGCCGCCGCCGGCCATCTCGCGGGCGAGGCGCCGGCCCTCGCCCCTGTCCTGGAAGCAGTGCGCCTCCTGGGGCAGCACTCCGACGATGTGCGGGCTGCGCCGCGTGAGCGGCCTGGGGCCCGCCGGTCCGCTCAGCCCTCGGTCGGATCCGGCGCCGAAGGGCGGTCTAGGCCCAGGTTTCCGTACATCTTGTCGATGTTGACCGGGCTGCCGTAGTTCACGACGTACTCGGCGGCCTGCGCGCCGGGCCCGGTCGCGGACGCCTGGACGACATGGGGCGCGTCCTTGGCGATGATCTGCCGCAACTCCCCGACCAGATGGCGCAGTTCGTCGCCCAGTTCCTGGCGCACGGTGTCGTCCAGGTCGTCGAGGGCGATCTCGAAGCGGGTGCGCCAGGAGATCCGTTCGTCGTCCCGCAGCCGCCTGCCGAGCTCGCCGTCCGCGCCCGTTAGGGTCGCGTCCGTACGGTCGAGGCGGGCCAGTTCGGCCCGTTCGCGCGCCGCGTCGCCGCGCCCGAACCACCGGGCGACGGCCGCCCGGACGCCCGCCCAGGCATCCGTGCCCGCGGCCTGCACGACGGCTGTTCCCCCCGCTGCCGCCAGCGCTGTCATGGCGTCGTCGAGCATCGCCACACCCCCACTCGCTCCAGAGCCCGCGGCTCCCCCTCAGTGAACGTAGCGCCGGGTGGCCCGCCTGGATACCTGCGAGCAGGGGTCAACGAAGGTGAGCGTCCCGGTCAGCCCCTGACTTACTCATGGGTCACTACGGTCGTCGGCGAAACGCACTGCCCCATACGACAGTTGGGAGAGCCGCATGCACACCCGCACCGGCTGCAGAGCACTGGCCGTGGCCGTCGCGCTCGGCCTTTCGGCCATCACCCCGCTCGCCGCGGCACACGCCGACCCGGGCACGGGCGCCGCCGCGGGGACCGGCGAGAACCTGTCCCCCGGCGACATAGTGAGCTCCGAGCCGAGCAGCTTCCACCCCCTGCCGGGCCAGCCGACGAACACCAAGGCGTGGAAGGTCGACTACCGCTCGACCACGGCGAAGGGCGAGCCGAACACCGTCTCCGGCACGGTCATCGTGCCGCAGGACGGCAGGAAGGGGCCGCGCCCCCTCATCACGTACGCCGTGGGGACCGTCGGCGTCGGCGACCACTGCGCGCCCAGCGCGGGCTTCCCCAAGGGCACCACCATGGAGGCCAACCTCATCCAGCAACTCACCCTGCGCGGCTGGGCGGTGGCCGTCACCGACTACGAGGGGCTCGGCACGCCCGGCGACCACACCTACACGGTGGGCCGCGCCGAGGGCCAGGCCATGCTGGACGTCGCCCGCGCCGCGATCCGGCTGCCGGACGCGGGCCTCGGCGAGGACACCCCGGTCGGCATCATGGGCTACTCGCAGGGCGGCCAGGCCTCCTCGTGGGCGGCCGAACTCCACGACTCGTACGCCCCCGACCTCGATGTCAAGGGCACGGCGACCGGCGGTGTCCCCGGCGACCTGGAGAAGGTCGCCGCCTTCAACGACGGTTCGTACGGCTCGGGCCTGATCTTCATGGCGGCCATCGGGCAGAACGCGGCGTTCCCCGAGCTGAAGCTCGACTCCTACCTGAACCCGGTGGGCAGGACGCTCGTCGGCGCCATGAAGAACACCTGCGTGGCGGACGGCGCGGTGCTCGGCTCCTTCAAGACGATCGCGTCGATGACCACGAAGAACCCCCTGGACCAGCCCGACTGGCAGCAGCGCCTGCGGGAGTCCCGGGTCGGCACGCACAAGCCCGACGCGCCGGTCTACCTCTACCACGCGCTCGCCGACGAGCTCATTCCGTACGGCGTGGGCAAGGAGGTCCGTGCGGACTGGTGCGCGAAGGGGGCGAATGTGGAGTGGCACACCGTACCGGTGGGTGAGCATGTGAGTGGGGTGATCACGCAGTCGCCGTTCGCGGCGGAGTGGCTGGCGGATCGCTTCGCGGGGAAGTCGGTGCGGGGGAACTGCTGAGCGTTACGGGGCGCCCCGAGCAGGGGCGCCCCTCGCCTCACTTCGCGTACCAGGTCGTGACCTTCTTGCTCTTCGCGTTCCACGTCAGTGAGCCGCCCTGGAACCACTGGCGTACGTCACCGGCCGGGTTGATCCTTTTCTCGCCCGACCTCGGGTAGCCGAGCCTGCCGCGTTCCCAGCCGGTCTTCTGCCAGGCGGCGCGGAAGGCGCCCCAGACGGGGTGCATGCCGGTTTTCGGCGAGTAGTAGAGGGATCCGCCCTGGAAGTGCTGGAAGCCGCCGCCGTTCGGCAGGGCGCGGCGGTCGCCGGTGGGGCACTTCAACCGGCCCTTGACGCCGCCCAGTTGGGTCCATTTCTTGAGGAACCCGCCGGTCGGCAGCTTCGCGCAGCCTGCCTTGAACCGGGCGACGAGACGGTGCCCGGCGTTCATGGCGAGCGACATGTCCCGCCCCTTGTTGGAGTGCGGCTTGCCGTCCAGGGTCCAGCCCTCGAAGGTGTATCCGGCGGCGGGGTAGGCCCGTACGACGACGCGCGTACCGCTCTTGTAGGGGCCCCAGACGAAGGCGCGCGTGGTGCCGCCTGCCGTCGGGGACGCGGCGAGGGTCAGGGTGTGGCGGGGGCGGGGCGTGGCCGGGGTGCGGTAGTCGCCGACCAGGTAGGCGGTCTGCTTGAGCACCCGGGTCTGGTCGTTGTCCTTGTCGCCGAGCGGCTGGCCCGCGTAGCGGTTGCCGCGGTTGGCGTACTGGTTGATCTGGTCGCACCACTTCTTGCCCGCCGCGCAGTTCCATTCGTACGCCATCACCGTGGAGTACTTCTGGTCGGGCGTGATCCAGCCGGTGTTGTACGGGTACGTCGAACTCGGCTCGCCCCGGCCGTACTTGTCGTGACGGAGCGTCCAACGGTCGTGGTCGAGCCCGAGGTTGTGGCCGATCTCGTGGCTGACGCCGTCGGTGAAGATGGCCTCCAGGCCCTCGACGGCGAAGGCCTGGTCCGCCGTGCCGGGGCCCGGCGCGTCGGGGCGGTGGGCGATGCCGCTGCCTCCGTTGTCGGCGAGGACGAGGACGGTGTCCGCGGCGTGGCGTGTGCGCAGGGCGGCCGCCGTGGCGCCGATGTTCTTGTCCGCGGGGTCGGAGACGAGGTCGAGCATGGCGCCCGCGTCGGACTCGGCGCGGGCGTTCTTGAAGCCGGTGACCTCCTGGACGTGCACGACGTCGATGCTCGCCATGACCCCGCTGTCCGACAGGGCGCGGTTCATCCGGGTCTCGATGGAGGACGCCGTCGCCTGCAGACTCCGGAAGGAGCGGTCGCCGCGGGCCTTGGCCGCCTCCTTGGGCGTGAACAGGAGGAGTACGTCGATGACGGCGGGCCGGGACCTGTCGGGTTTGCCGCGCCCGCTCGGCGCGTCGGGCTCGGCCGTCTCCCCGGACTCCACGGTGTCGTCGTCGGTGTCCCTGGGCAGCTTCGACAGGTCCCACTCCTCGAAGACGGCGGTGCTCGGCCTGCCCTCGGCGGGATGCACGGCGTACGCGCCGCGGGCCCCGAGGTCGGCGAACCCTTCGAGGACGATGGGCTTTCCGCTGTCGTTCCCTGCGCATGCGTTGCTGACCTGGACGTTCACCTGGTTGTCGGGGTGCCCGACCTCGTGCCCCGACCAGGAGATGGTGCCCTGGCCGTCGTCCATCGAGTGGTCCTCGACGATCTTGGCGGTCACGTCGTACGGGAAGAAGGTCAGCGTCGGCTGCGGCGGCGGCCCGGCGTCGGGGCGGTCGCAGAGATAGGAGAAGTGTTCGCGGCGCAGATCCACGGTGGCGGTGCGGACCACCCAGGGGTCGGATCCGGGTTCGGGCCCGCGCGGGGGCGCGGCGGCGGCCGGGGCGGCCAGGCCCACGGTGACGAGCAGCGCGGTCACGGCGGCGCGGGTGGTCCGTGGCAGGCGTCTTGGGCGGGACATCGGGAGGGGCCCTCCTCGGGGTCCGGGGTCGGCGGGTGTACCCGAACCACATGCGAGGGCGGGGGCCGCGGGGCGGCAGCGGCTCGCGGGGGCGGGGGGCGGATTCACCTGGCTGCCGGGCGTCGCCCCGGAGGGGCTGCCGGGCGTCGCCCCTGAGGAGGTGCCGGGCCTCGCCCCGGAGGAGGTGCCGGGCCTCGTCCCGGGAAAAGGACTGGGCGGCTCCGCCCCGGCCCTCATAGGATCTTGAGGTTCGCAGGACTTGGAGACCGGGGGGAACTACTCGTCATGCTCATTGCGCCGACCGCACTGTCCCTTGCCATGCTGACCCTGTTCGTCCTGGCGATGAAGGCGTCCGACACGATGCCGCAGCGCCGCACGGCGGACCCGGGAAAGGAACCGGAGGGACCCGGAAGGGGAGCCGCCCGATGACCGCACCGTCCACACGGCCCGCACCGTCCACAGGGCCCGCACCGTCCGCCGGGACGTCGAAGCCCGCCGCCCCGCTCACGCCGCCGCCCGAGGACCCCTCGACGGCGGACCCCGCGCCGGGCCCCGACTTCATCACCCCGGTGGACAACGTCTTCGTACGCACGCACATGGGCGTGCCCGAGGTCGACGCGGACAGCTGGACCCTGACGGTGGAGGGCCTGGTCGAGCGGCCGCTCCGCCTCGACCTGCCCGCGGTCCTCGCGCTGCCCGCCGAGCAGCTCACGGCGGTGCACGAGTGCTTCGGCAGCCCGTTCCGCCCCGACACCCCGACGCGTGCGGTGGCCAACGTGGAGTGGACGGGCGTGCCCCTCGCCGCGCTCCTGGACCGCGCGATGCCGCTCGCCGGGGCCCGGCACGTGCGCTTCGAGGGCGCGGACACCGGCTCCTTCCAGGGCGAGGACGGTCTCTCGTACGTGAAGGACCTGCCCCTGGCCACGGCGCACCGCGACGTGTTCCTGGCGCACGGCATGAACGGCGAGCCGCTGCGGCCCCGGCACGGGCATCCGCTGCGCGCCGTCGTCCCGCGGATGTTCGGCACCAACTCGGTGAAGTGGCTGACCCGGATCGTCCTCACCGACACCCGCCCCGAGCACATGTTCACCACGAGGTTCTACACGCGCGTGCTCCCGGGCCACGACACCCCGCAGCCGGTCCGCGAGATCGACGTCGGCAGCAAGCTGCTCTCCCCCGCGCCCGGCACCGAACTCGCCCCGGGCACCCAGGTGTTCAGGGGCCGCGCCTGGAGCAGCACGGAGGTCGTCTCGGTCGAGCTGTCCGTCGACGGCGGCCCGTGGGAAGAGGCCCATCTCGACGTGCTCGGCGCCGAACCGGCCTGGCAGGGCTTCCACCTGATGCGGCCCCTGCCGCCGGGCCCGCACACGGTCCGCTCGCGGGCGAAGGACCGTGCGGGCCGGGTGCAGCCGCCGCCGGGCGCCCGCAACTCGGTGCACGAGGTGGCGTTCACGGTCACGGGCTGACCGGCCCGGCGGCGTACGGACCGTCAGAAGGGCTTGGTCGGCAGGTACTTGCCGTCCAGCGTGATGACGGCGCGCTCGCCGCCCTCGGGGTCGGCGACCTTCTTCACGTCGAGGCGGAAGTTGATGGCGCTGATGATGCCGTCGCCGAACTCCTCGTGGACCAGGGCCTTCAGGGTGGTGCCGTAGACCTGGAGCATCTCGTAGAAGCGGTAGATCGTCGGGTCGGTCGGGATGCCGCCGTCGATGGAGCCGCGGGTCGGGATGGTCCGGAGCAGCATCGCCGCGTCCGCGTCCAGACCGAGCAGCTCGGCGACGGCGTCGGCCGCGTCGTCCGGCAGGGCGTGCTGGCCGAGCACGGCGGCGGTGACGAACGCGACCGAGAGGCCGCCGGTCGCGTCGGCGATCTGCTGCCAGGACAGGTCCTTGCGGGTCTTGGCGTCGACGGCGGCGACGGCGAGGGCCTGACGGGCGGTGGGGTCGAACTGGGCGTGCGGCATGGGGATGGTCCCTTTCGTGTTCGTGTATGTGTACGTGTACGTGAATGGGGTGGATCTACTGGTGAACAGGCGTACGCGCGACGGGGCTTGAGACATCGACGTCCGTTGGGACATCGACGTCCGTCACCGAGCCGGTGGGGATGTCGAAGACCCAGCCGCGCAAGGTGAGCGTCCGCGCCGCGAGGGCGCGGGCCACCGCGGGGTGGGTGGCCAGATTGGCCAGCTGGGCGGCGACGTTGGCGCGGACCAGGGCGGCCACGTCACGCGTCGGCACGGCGTCCACGTGCCGCAGCCAGTCGGCGACGGCGGGCAGCGCGCCCAGGTCGTGCCCCTCGGCCAGCGCGGTCATCGCCCCGCAGCCGGAGTGCCCGCAGACCACGACGTCGCCGACGCCGAGGACCGCGACGGCGTACTCGACGCTCGCGGCGACCCCGTCGGCGCCGGGGGCGTACGGGGGCACGACGTTCCCCGCGGTGCGGATGACGAACAGCTCGCCCGGCTCGCGCTGAGTGATCAGCTCCGGCACGACGCGGGCGTCGGAGCAGCTGATGAACAGCGTGCCCGGCCGGTGCGTGGTCGCCAGGCGGGCGAACAGGTCCGCCTTGCCGGGGAAGACGTCGCGCTGGAACCGGGCGACGCCCTCGCTGAGGTCGTGCATGGTCACTCCCTTCGGTGGCGGCCGGTCCGCCGGGGTCCCCCTGCGGAGGCGGCCTGCGATCCACCATGCATGACCTGCACCTATAGCGTCCAAGACGCAGTACGGATGACTCCTATCGATGCCATCTATAGTTCCTGGTATGGCACCGGAACTCCGTCATCTGCGCTATCTGCTCGCCGTCGCCGAGCACGCCGGCTTCACCCCCGCCGCCGACGAGCTGCACGTCTCGCAGCCGACCCTGTCGCAGCAGGTCAAACAGCTCGAACGGGCCGTCGGCGCCCAGCTGTTGGACCGCACGGGCCGCACCGTCCGCCTCACCGACGCCGGTACGGCCTACGCCCACCACGCCCGCCGCGCCCTCCAGGAGCTGACCGCCGCCGAGCGGGCCCTGGGCGAGGTGGCCGACCTGTCGCGCGGGACGCTCCGCCTGGCGACGACACCGACGTTCACCGCCTACCTGGTCGGGCCGCTCGCCGCCCGCCTCCACGAGCGGCACCCGGGGATCACCCTCGACGTCAGGGAGAAGTCCCAGGACGACATCGAGAGCGCCCTGCTCGCCGACGAACTGGACCTGGGCATCGCCTTCGACGGACCCCGCCCGCACCGCACCGGCATCACCGGCACCGACCTGTTCACCGAGACGCTCGGCCTCGTCGTCGGCGACGCCCACCCCCACGCGGGCCGCGCACGCCCGCTGCCGGTCCGCGAACTCGCCGACTGCCCGCTCGCCCTGCTCAGCCCCGGCTTCGCCACCCGCGACCACATCGACGCCCACTTCGCGAGGCATCGCGTCCAGCCGCGCATCGCCGTCCAGGCGGACTCGATCAACGCCCTGACGGAGATCGTCCGGCGCACCCCGCTCGCCACGGTCCTGCCCGACGCCCTGACCCGCGACCACCCGTATCTGCACCCCGTGCCGCTGGCCCCCGCGCTGCCCGCCCGCACCGTCACGCTGCTGCGCCGCGAGGACGCCTACGAGACGGCCGCGGCCCGCGCGTTCACCGAACTGGCCCGCGACTGGGCGCGCTGACCGTCTCGTACCAGCCCGTGGAAGGCGCCCCGTCGGACGGGTCGAACGACTGGTGCAGCCCGATGAGCGCGAGCACGAGACGCGGGTCCAGGCCCTCGCCCCGCACCTTGTACTCGTCGGCGATCCCTCGGAAGACGAGGCGCCCCCGGCGTGAGCCGTCGCGCCAGATGACCCTGCGGGGCGCGCCGAACCCGTCGTCGCCGTCGCCGAGGAGCGAGAGGACCGCCCACACCACGCTGAGCGGAAGACCGAGCGGCCACCACACCGCCCACCACAGCAGGCGGCCCCGGTACCCGCCGAGCGCAGGACCCCCGACCGGCTCCACGGTCCACCGCGCCCTGCCGAACCTGCCCGGACGGCCGCGCCGGAACGTGACCCGGCCGAGCGGAGCGCCCCGGCCGTCGTCGACGCGGTAGACGGCGGGCCGCTCGCCGCCGCGCGGGCCCAGTTCCTGCTCGGTCGTCACCCGGGCCAGCGGCTCCGCGCCGTCGTCCGGCATGACGTGAAAGGCGCGCAGCGACCGGCCCTGCTCCCGCGCGGGCGCGTCACCGTCCCGGACCAGCCGCCCCACCACGTCCGCCGACCGGCCGCCCCCGGCCACCACGGCCGGCGGGAAATGCGCGTATCGCACTCTGTACGTAACTGTCCCCCGTGCCATGCGCCCCGCCCCTCTCGTCACTTCCGTACAAGGCCGTCACTCTCGCACGAACGTCCGCACCCGCACCCGCAATTCCGCTCCCGGCTCAGCCGCGCGGCAGCAGCCACGCCGCGAGCGCCGTGGTGACGCACAGGACGAGCCCCGTGACGAGGAGACCCATGTGCATGCCCGCGAGCGAGAAACCGGAGCCGCCGCCCGCGAGGAGCGCGCCGAACAGCGCCACGGACATCGCACCGCCCGTCTGGCGAAGGGAGTTGAGGAGCCCCGACGCCGTGCCCGCGCGTTCCCCCGGCACGCTGTCCATGAGCTGCGCGGTGAGCGCGGGGACCGCGAAGGCACCGCCCATGCCGGTCGGGATCAGCAGCACGAGGACGAGCCAGAGCGGGGTTTGGGCGCCCAGCGGAAGCAGCGCGAACATCGCGAGGGCGAGCACGGCCTGCCCGATGACGATCACAGGACGCCGCCCGAACCGCTCGGCGGCCCGCGGCGACACGAGGTTCGTGCCGGTGATGAACGCGGCGAGCGGCACGAACATCAGCCCCGCCTCGACACCCGACATGCCCCGCAACTGCTGGTAGTACAGGCCGAGAAGGAACGTCACCCCGTAGAAGCCCGCGTTCACGGCGAACCCGACCGCCAGCGCCACCGCGACCTGCCGCTGCCGCAGCAGCTCCAGCGGCACCATCGGCGCGCGGTGCCGCCGCTCCACGGCGACGAAGGCGAGCCCGGCGAGGACCGCACCGCCGAACGCGGCGAGCACCGGCGCGCTCGTCCACCCCAGGTGCCCGCCCTCGATGACCGCGAACGCGAGCCCGGCCAGGGCGAGTACGGCCGTCACCTGACCGCCGAGGTCGAGCGGTGCGGGCCTGCGGGGCGAGACGGCGGTACGGGCGAGCAGCGCCAGGATCACCGCGCCCACCGGCAGGTTGAGCAGGAACACGGCACGCCACCCGGCGGTCTCGGTGAGCACACCGCCCAGCACGGGCCCCACCGCCACGGCCGCCGAACCCCCCACCGTCCACAGCGCGATGGCCCGCGCCCGGCGACGCGGATCGTCGTACGCCTGCCGGATCAGCGCCAGCGACGCGGGCATCACGATGGCCGCGGCCCCGCCCTGCGCGACGCGCGCCGCGATCAGCGCCCCGATCCCCGGCGCGAGCGCGCACGCCAGCGAGGCCGCGGTGAACAGCCCCACACCCCACGCATACGCCCGCCGCGCCCCCGCCCGGTCGGCCAGCGCCCCCGCGGAGAGCATCAGCGCCGCGAACATCAACGTGTAGGCATCCACGACCCATTGCAGCCCCGCCATGCCCCCGTGCAGCGAATCCCGGATGTCGGGCAGCGCGATGTTCACGGCGGTGACGTCGATGGTGATGACGGTGAACCCGAGAAGGGCGGCGGTGAGGGCGACGGCGGAGGAGCGGGGTGGGCGGGGGGTGGCTTCGCGGGGAAGGGTGGGTGATTCGAGAACGGGAACGGCCATGAGGGGCTCCTGGATCGACGCTTCGGCGCAGAGGTACGGGCGGGCGGGTGGGTGGGAAAGGCCCCAGAGGTACGGGCGGGCGGGCGGGAAAGGCCCCTACGGGCGGATGAGGTGCGGCCAAACAAGGTGCGGGCGGAAAGGACCACCGCAGCCGCGGCCCGGCGACAACGCACCCCCTGGGCCACGGCGACCCCGCCGCCCGCAACAACACCCACTCTCCGCCCAGGCCCCACGAAGTGGCAGGCCGCGCTTCACCGGGGTCCCCCGTTCCAGGCCCTGACACAGCCCCCCACGCCGATCACCCACGAGCGACAATGGACAGATGACCGAAAGCACAACGAGCGCGGCCACCGGAACCGGAACCGGGACCGGCACCGGAACCGCCACCGGCACGGAACTCGGCAGATACCTCCGCGCCCGCCGCGCCCGCGTCACCCCCGCCGAGGCGGGCCTCCCCACCGGCACGGGCCTGCGCCGCACCCCGGGCCTGCGCCGCGAGGAGCTGGCCACGCTCGCCGGTGTGAGCGTCGACTACTACACGCGCCTGGAACGCGGCCGCGAGACGAACCCGTCGCCCGCCGTCATCGACGCGCTGGCCCGCGCCCTGCGCCTGACGGGCGACGCCCACGACCGCCTGCACGACCTGGCGGAGCTGGCATCGGGCCGCCTCACCGAGCCGCACCCCACGGCGGACCACACGGTCCGCGATTCGACCCAGCGCATGCTGGACGCGCTGAGCCCGCTGCCCGCGTACGTGGTGAGCAGGCACAGCTACATGCTGGCCGCCAACGCCGCGGGCAAGCAGCTGCTGCCGGGCCTGTGGGACTGGCCCGCCGAGCAGCGCAACGTGACGCGCTATCTCTTCCTGCACCCCGTCGGCCGGGTGCTCTACCAGCCGTGGGAGGAGACCGTCGCGACGTCGGTGGCCCATCTGCGCGCGGTCGGCGGCACCGACACCGACTCGCCCCAGCTGACCACACTGGTGGGTGAACTCCTCCTGAAGTCGCCGGACTTCGCCCGCATCTGGGAGCGGTACGACGTGCGCGAGCGCGGCGGCGGCACGAAGACGTTCGCGCATCCGAAGGTCGGCACGATGACCCTCACGTACGAGGTGATGCAGCTGGCGAGGACGGGCGGCCAGCGCATGGTGGTGTACCAGGCCAAGCCGGACACGGCCGACGAGAAGGCGATGCTGGACCTGGCCCCGCAGGGCTGAGCGACCTTGTGGACGTTCGACGCGGTTCAGGTGTGCCCCGAAGGGGCGCGGGGAACTGCGCGACCAGCCACGACGCACCCGCAGGTGTGGACCGTACTTCCCGCGGAGCGATCAGCGCTCACTCCGCCGCGCAGGAACTCCCGCTCTTCGGCGTCTCCCCGTACAGCAGGAACCCGTCGACCTTGTCCTGTACGCACTTGGAGCCCAGGTAACCGGTGTGCCCGTCCCCCTTGTTGTCCAGGACGACGGCCTGCGACCCGAGGCGCCTCGCGGTCTCCTCCGTCCACCGGTAGGGCGTGGCCGGGTCGCCGCGCGTGCCGACGAGCAGCAGCTTGGGCGTCTTCACGTCCCGTACGTCGTCACGGATGTACGTGGTCCCCGCGGGCCGGCCGAAGCACAGCAGCACCGGCATCAGCATCGACCTGCCGAAGACGGGCGACGCCTCCTCGAACTCCTCCTGGAGCCTGCCGACTTCCTTCTCGATGCGGGCGGCGTCGGGCCGGTCGGGGTCGTCGGCGCAGTTCACCGCCATGAGCGCGGCGGCCATGTTGTCGGCGGGCATGTCCTCGGCCCGCCCGGAGTGCCCGAGCCCGCCGCTCATCCGGATCAGCGCCCGCGGATCCCCGTCCGCGAGCAGCGCGCCGAGCGCCTGGGAGAGCGCGGGCCACGCCTGCCTGCTGTACAGGGCCTGGCTGAGCACGGCGACGACGTCCTGTCCGGTGAACTCGCCGCCGTCCGCGGACTGGAGGGGCATCTCGTCCATGTCCTTGATGAGCCGGACCATGCCCTGCCGGGCCGCCCGCGAGTCCGTGCCGAAGACGCAGCCCGCGTTCCCGGTGCACCAGGCGAGGAAGTTGTCGAGGGCGGTCTGGCGTCCCTCGGCGGTGGCGAGGGACTGTTCGGCGACGGGCTCGGTCAGCGTGTCGACGCCGTCGAGCACCATCCGCCCGACCTTCTTGGGGAATTGGGCGGCGTAGACGGCGCCGAGCCGCGTCCCGTACGAGAAGCCGAGGTAGTTGAGTTTCTTGTCGCCGAGCGCCTGCCGCATGACGTCCATGTCGCGGGAGACGTTGACCGTGCCGACGTGCGGCAGGACGGGACCCGACTCGGCGGCGCACTTGGCGGCGACCTTGCGCAACTCGGCGAGCACGGCGGCCGCGTCGCCGGATCCCTCATCGGCCGCTTCCGCGTCGTCCGCGGCGTCGCCGCAGCTGACGGGCTCGCTCTCGCCGACCCCGCGCGGGTCGAAGGAGACCACGTCGTACCCCTTGCTGAGGAAGCCGAACTCCTTCTGCGACTGGGCGAGCGAGGAGACGCCGGGGCCGCCGGGGCCGCCGAAGTTCAGGAGCAGGGAGCCGCGCGGCTTGCCGCTGGACCGCATCCGGATCATCGCCACGTCGACGGTGCCCGCCGACGGTTTCGCGTAGTCGAGCGGCACGGTCACCTGCCCGCACCGGACGTCCTTGGCACGGCCCGTGGCCTCCGCGGCGGACTCGGTCGCGCCCTTGCAGGCGGACCACTTGATCTTCTGCGTGTAGAAGCGCGACAGATCGGGCCGCGCGCCGCCCCCGTCGGCCGCGGCGACCGGGACGAGCCCCGGTACTCCCGCTCCCACGACGACCAGCACGGTGACGCCGGCGAGTGCACAAGCTCCGCGCACGGCAACCTCCCAGGGTGTGCCCCTCGGCTCACCCTAAGCGCCGGGCTCGGGGCCCGCCCGTTCAGCGCCCGGTCACCGTACGCACACACCGCTCACTCTCCGCGTACGACAAGTCGCCCGGAAGCCCTCAGTCCCGCTCCAGGATCGCCGTGACCCCCTGCCCGCCCGCCGCGCAGATGGAGATGAGACCGCGCCCCGGCCGCCCGCGCTCCGCGAGCAGCCGGGCCAGCGTCGCGACGATCCGCGCGCCCGTGGCCGCGAAGGGGTGCCCGGTGCCGAGCGAGGACCCCGCGACGTTGAGACGCTCCCTGGGCACGGTGCCGAGCCCCCGCTTCTCCCACGCGGCGAGCGTCGCGAGGACCTGCGAGGCGAACGCCTCGTGGACCTCCACGAAGTCGAAGTCGCCGAGTCCGAGCCCGGCCCGCTCCAGCATCCGGGGCACCGCGTGGGCGGGCGCCATGAGCAGCCCGTCCTCGCCGCCCGCGACATCACCGCGCACGAAGTCCACGGCGGCCGTCTCGCACGCGACCAGATGGGCGAGCGGTTCGAGGTGACGCCGCTCGGCCCACTCCTCGCTCGCGAGCAGCGCGACGGCGGCACCGTCCGTCAGCGGGGTCGAATTACCGGCCGTCATCGTGGGGTTGGGCCCGTCGAGGCCGAAGACCGGTTCGAGCCGGGCGAGTTTCTCCACCGTCGATCCCGGCCGCAGGTTCTGGTCCCTCGCGAGTCCGCGGAACGGTACGACGAGGTCGCCGAAGAACCCCCGCTCGTACGCCGCGGCGAGCCGCTGGTGACTCGCGGCGGCCAGCTCGTCCTGCGCCTCGCGCGTGATGCCCCACGCCCGCGCGGTCACGGCGGCGTGCTCGCCCATGGAAAGCCCCGTCCGCGGCTCGGCGTTGCGCGGGATGTCCGGCACGAGATGCCGGGGCCGCACCCGCCCGAGCGCGCGCAGCCGCCCGCCGAGGGTCTTGGCGCGCCGCGTGGCGAGCAGGATCCTGCGCAGCTCGTCGTTGACGCCGAGCGGCGCGTCGCTCGCGGTGTCGGCGCCGCCCGCGATACCGGATTCGAGCTGCCCGAGCATGACCTTGTTGGCGACGGCGACAACGGCCTGGAGCCCGGTGCCGCAGGCCTGTTGGAGGTCGTACGCGGGGGTGCGCGCGTCGAGCGTCGACCCGAGCACGACCTCCCTCGCGAGGTTGAAGTCCCGGCTGTGCTTGAGCACGGCCCCGGCAACCAATTCCCCTACGGCACCCTCTCCTTGGAGGGAGTAGCGCGCCGCGAGACCGTCGACGGCCGCGGTCAGCATGTCCTGGTTCGACGCGGTCGCGTACGGCCCGTCGGCGCGCGCGAAGGGGATGCGGCTGCCGCCGATGACGGCCACGCGTCGTACGGAAGGAAGGCTCATGTCTCGACCAGCTCCTGACCCTTGAGTAACCTTACTCAGAAGTAAATTTAGGACTCAGCTGGGAGTTGGACAATGGCCGACCGCTATCTGAACTTCACCGCCACCGCGCCCGGCCGCTTCCTCACCCGCCGCCTCGGCCTGCCCCAACCCGTCAAACTACGCCGCTGGTCACCCGAACACCCCCGCCTCGAAGGCGACTTGCTGCTCCTCACCACCGGCGGCTCCCGGCACACGGACGACCTCGTGGAACTCCTCACCGGCCTGGGCCACCCGCCCGCCACAACCTCCGCACACCCGGCGGCAGTTGTCCTCGACGCCACCGCGGTGGCCTGCGTCCCCGACCTCACCGAAGTGCACACCGCGCTGCACCCCGTCGTACGGTCCATCGCCGACAACGGCCGCGTGGTCGTACTCGGCACACCGCCCGACCCCGACGACCACCACCAGGCCGCGGCACAGCAGGCACTCGAAGGCTTCGTCCGCTCCCTCGCCAAGGAACTGGGCCGCGGCCGCACCGCCTCCCTCGTCCGCATACCCGGACCGGCCGCAACCGCCGCGTCCACCCTGCGGTTCCTCCTCTCCCCCAAGTCCGCGTACGTCACCGGCCAGGTGATCGAGACCGGCCCCGACGCCGCCGTACGCGACCCCGCCGACTGGAACCGCCCCCTCGCGGGCCGCACCGCACTCGTCACCGGCGCCGCCCGCGGCATCGGCGAGGCCGTCGCCGACGTCCTCGTCCGCGACGGCGCCCACGTGGTGCTCCTCGACGTACCGGCCGCCCAGCACGACCTGACCCGCGTCGCCGACCGGCTCGGCGGCACCGCACTGCCCCTCGACATCACCGCCGACGACGCGGTCGACCGCATCGTCGCCGCGCTGCCCACCGGCGGCCTCGACATCCTCGTCCACAACGCGGGCATCACCCGGGACCGCCGACTCGCCAACATGCCGCGCGACCGCTGGAACGCGGTGCTCGACGTGAACCTCGCCGCGGTCCTCACCACGACCGACACCCTCCTGCGGACCGGCGTACTCCGCCCCGGCGGCCGGATCGTCGCCACCTCCTCGATCGCCGGGATCGCGGGCAACGCGGGCCAGACCAACTACGCCGCCAGCAAAGCGGGCATCGCCGGACTCACCCGCTCCCTCGCGCCCCGCGCGCTCGCCGAACACGGCGTCACGATGAACGCGGTCGCCCCCGGCTTCATCGAGACGAAGATGACGGCGGCCGTCCCCCTCCTCATCCGCGAGGCCGGCCGCCGCATGAACTCCCTCGCCCAGGCGGGACTCCCCGTCGACGTCGCCGAAGCGACCTCCTGGCTGGCCACGGGGGGCGTGAACGCCCAACTCATCCGAATCTGCGGCCAAAGCCTCCTCGGCGCGTAGCCGCGGGGGGCGGCGCCCTGAACCCCACCCCTCCTCACGCCTCCGCTCGCGGCCCCCGGCGACGTGGGCTGTGCCCACCCTTCCCCAAGCTCTCGGCTTCGCTC
>NZ_JBHYJI010000027.1:0-120926 GCF_042740435.1 Streptomyces sp. NPDC059002
CGCGTCATCTCCTCGCGCCCCTCCCCACGGCCCCGCTCCTCACGCGTCGCGCCCGCGCTGCCGCGCCCGGTACGCCCGCAGGTTCGCGGCGTTCCCACAGGTCTTGACGTCGTGCCAGACGCCGCTGTTGTTCCGCGAGCGGTCGTAGAAGGCGACACGGCAGACCGGGTTGCGGCAGGTCTTGAGGCGGCGCCTGGTGTCGTCCCGCTGCGCCTCGTACACCGCCGCGAGGATCAGGGCGACGAGAAGGTGCGGGCCTGTGCCGCCGCGCGGTTCCAGGCGTACGACGCCGTCCGCGCCCAGCCGCAGTTCGGCCGCCGCCCCGGCCTCGGCGGCGGGTTCCTCCAGGCCGTCGCGGAACGCGCGCAGCTCGCGCAGCCCCTCGGCGCCGATGACCACCGTGGGCACGGCCCGGCCCGTGGCCGCCGCCCACGCGGCAGTGGCCTCGTCCGCCCAGGTCTGCGCGTCGACCGGGTCGACGAGGAGGTCGGGGCGCGGGGGCGTGCCCGCGGAGACGGTGTTAAGCAGGTCCTGGACGAGTGCCAGGCCACCGGGAGCGGGCTCGAGGCGGTACCGCTCGGTCGCGGACCAGGTCATCGTGGATCACTCTCCGGGGTTCGTACGGATCGTGAATCACTCTCCGAGGCGCGTACGGGACGGTCCACTCTTTCACGCCCGTCCGCGCGCCCGTCGGGCCGTCACACCAGGGTGTCGAGCCGCGACGCGTCGTACGGCACCGCTTCGTCGAGGCGGCCGGTGAGCGCCTTGGCGGGCCACTCGGGGTCGGCGACGATGGCGCGGGCGACCGCGACGACGTCGAACTCGTCACGCTCCAGGCGGTCGAGGAGCGGTTCGATGCCGGTGACGCCGGACTGCTGTGTGCGTCCGGGCGCGCCGTTGAACTGCTGCGTGAGGCCGACCGAGCCCACGGTGATCGAGGGCTTGCCGGTGAGCTTCTTCACCCAGCCCGCGAGGTTCAGGTCGCTGCCCTCGAACTCCGGCAGCCAGTAGCGGCGCGTGGAGGCGTGGAAGGCGTCCACGCCCGCCTCGGCGAGCGGGGTGAGCAACTCCTCCAGTTCCTCGGGCCGTTCGACGAGCCGCGCGTCGTAGTGGTCGGTCTTCCACTGCGAGAGGCGGAAGAGTACGGGGAATCCGGGCGAGACCGCGGCCCGCACCGCGGCGGCGATCTCGGCGGCGAAGCGGGCACGCGAGGCGAAGTCGCCGCCGTAGGCGTCGGACCGGGTGTTGGTGCCGTGCCACAGGAAGGTGTCGATCAAATAGCCGTGGGCGCCGTGCAGTTCCACGCCGTCGAAGCCGATGCGCTCGGCCGTCGCCGCGGCGTCGGCGAAGGAGCGGACGACGTCGTCGATGTCGTCGAGCGTCATGGCGCCGCCGTGCGGACGGCCGTCCAGGTCGATGCCCGAGGGGCCCTCGGCGGGGACACCGGGCGGCTCCTCGGTGCGGGCCACGCCGGTGTGCCACAGCTGGGGCATGATCCTGCCGCCCGCGGCGTGCACGCGTTCGGCCACCCGCGCCCAGCCGGCCAGCGCCTCGTCGCCGTGGAAGTGCGGCACGCGGGTGTAGGCGGCGGCCGCCTCGCGCCCGATGTAGGTGCCCTCCGTGACGATCAGACCCGCACCTCCGGCCGCGCGCCGGGCGTAGTAGGCGGCGACGTCCTCGCCGGGCACGCCGCCGGGCGAGAAGCGCCGGGTCACCGCGGCCATCGCGATCCGGTTCCGCAGCGTCAGATCGCCGAGAGAAAAGGGCCTGCCGAGCAGCCGCGCGGCACGGGTGCGGGTGCGCTGCGCGGTGCGGGCGTCGGTGGAGGGGGTCGCCATGACGGGTTCCTCTGTTCTTGAGTACGAGGTCTACGAAATAAGCGTAACCCTTTTACCTCTGTCATAGAAATAGGTGTAGCCACTTAACCTCTGTCGACGTGACGCACCCCCCATCCCCCGACCTCAATGCACCCGCCCCTCACCCCGCCTCCGCCGACACCCCCCGCACCAGATCGATCGCCCTCCCCAAGGTCGCCAGACGCGCGTCGAGCGTCTCCCCCGCCGGATAGAGGCGGACCGTGTCGACGCCCGCGTCGCGCCAGACCCGCAGGCGGTCGCGCACCATGCCCTCGGTGCCGATCAGCGTGGTCGCGAGGACCATCTCGTCGGTGACGAGTCCCGCCGCGCCATCGCGGTCGCCGGACTGCCAGCGCTCGCGGACCTCGGCGGCCCGCTCGGCCCAGCCCTGTCTGCTGTAGGCGTTGTTGTAGTAGTTCGTCGTGGCGGAGCCCATCCCGCCGAGGCTGAAGGCGAGTTCCTTCTTGCGGCCCGCGACCATCGCCCGCAGCGCGTCCTCGTCGTCGGCGAACGCCACTTCCGCGCCCTGACAGACGTCGAGATCGGCGCGGCCGCGCCCGGCCGCCGCGAGGCCCGCGTCCAGGTGGTCGAAGTACGCCTCCTCGGCGCCCTCCGGTACGAAGCTGGTGCCCAGCCAGCCGTCCGCGACCTCACCCGTCAGCCGGAGCATCTTCGGCGAGAGGGTGGCGAGATAGATGGGCAGGTCGTGCTCGGCGCGCATCGACAGGCGCATGGGCCGTGCCTCGCCGCCGGGCAGCGGGACGGTGAACTCCCGCCCCTGGTAAGCGATCTTCTCGCCCGCGACCGCTTGGCGGACGATCTCCACGGTCTCCCGCATGCGGGCGAGCGGGCGCGCGAAGGGCACGCCGTGCAGCCCTTCGATCACCTGCGGGCCCGAGGGGCCGAGGCCCAGCAGGAAGCGCCCTTCGGAGATCTGCGACAGCGTGATGGCGGCCCGGGCGATGGCGACGGGGCTGCGGGTCGCGAGCTGGATGATCCCCGAGCCGAGGAGGAGACGTTCGGTGCGGGCCGCCAAGTAGCCCAGCGGGGAAGGGGCTTCGGAGCCCCACGCCTCGGCCACCCAGCAGATGTCCATGCCGAGCCGCTCGGCCTCGGTGACGAAGTCGACGGTCTCCCGCCAGTTCGCGCCGGACGCCTCGATGGTCGTCGACGTGCGCATCACGCGTCTCCCTTCCGCGGCATCCGTCCGCCCTCGGCCAGGCTCTTGATGGCGTCGACCGTGGCGGTCATGCTCCGCTCGAACTCCCGCAGGCGCACGAACACGATCTTCTGCTCCTTGTCCGGCATCCGGTCGATCGCATGGGAGAGGCCCGAGCGGCCGGGCCCCATCCGCATCCACTGCGTGAGGTCGGTGCCGCCGTCGTCGCGCGCGGCGAGGCTGAACCGCCATACGGCGCTGGGTTGTTCGGGGTCGGACACCGCCCAGGCGAACACCCGGGGCGCCTCGCATTCGACGACGTACGACGTGGTCTCCCACTCCCCCAGGGACGCGTGCCTGCTCCGGCCGGTGAACCGGGCGCCCCGCACCGGACCGGACGCGCCGTCCAGCCAGTCCACCGACTGCAACTCCGTGCTCAGCGCGGGCATCAGCCCGATGTCGCTGACCAGTTCCCACACCCGCTCGGGCGAGGCGGCGATCCGCCCGCGCACCTCGACCGTCGGACCATCCGCATACCGCGCACCCGTCCACTCCATCGTCGACTGCCCTCCATGTGGTCGCTGAGCTTGAGAGTTGCGTAGATGAACTCACTCGTCAAGGGTCGGCCGACACCGGCGTACGCCGAAGGGTGTCGCGGTGGATCAGTCGCCGAACCGCGCCCGCACGTCCGGGCGTTCGGCGAGGCGGGGCGGATAGCCGGGGCCAAGGCGCGGGCGCGTGTTCGCCGCCGTCATCGGCTCCTTGCAGCGGGCGCACACGACTTCGGCGCTGCTCTCGTGGCCGCAGGTGTCGTGGTGGAACACCACCGGCGCGCCCTCGTCGCCGCTCAGCCAGCGGTCGCCCCAGCTGTTCATGGCCGCGAGGACGCCGAAGAAGTCCCGGCCCTTCTCCGTGAGCACATAGTCGTGGCGCACCGGTTCGTGCTGGTAGGGCCGCTTCTCCAGGAGCCCCTCATCCACCAGGCGGCGCAGCCGGTCCGTGAGGGTGTTGCGGGCGATCCCCAGCTCCTGCTGGAACGCGTCGAACCGCTTGATGCCGTAGAACGCCTCCCGCAGCACCAGGGGCGTCCACCAGTCGCCGAGCAGGTCCATCGTGCGGGCGATGGAGCACGGCCAGTTCGCGAAGGAAGTACGCCTCATGGCGCAAGCATACGAAGGTCTCACCATGAGACCCAGCAGTCGGGGACGGGGTCCCGGCACGTGACGTTCGACGCAAACGGCGCCCGGGTGTTGTGGCCGGGGCCGGGACCTGATCGGGTACGAAGGCCGCACGAGCCCGAGGAACCAGGAGAACTCCCCCATGACGACCGGGTACTTCACGTCCGTCGACGACGTCGCGGCCCGACTCGCCGAGACCGGGTATCTGGCCTCGCCCTCGGTCGCCACCACCGTCTTCCTGGCCGACCGGCTCGGCAAGCCGCTGCTCGTGGAGGGCCCCGCCGGCGTCGGCAAGACCGAGCTGGCGAAGGCCGTCGCCGAGGTGGCGGGCGCGCGCCTGGTCCGGCTCCAGTGCTACGAGGGCGTCGACGAGTCCCGCGCGCTCTACGAGTGGAACCACGCCAAGCAGCTCCTGCGCATCACCGCGGGGCGCGACGAGTCGTGGGACGAGACGCGCACGGACATCTTCAGCGAGGAGTTCCTGCTCTCGCGGCCGCTCCTGACCGCGATCCGCGGCGCGGAGGCGAAGGTCCTCCTGATCGACGAGACCGACAAGGCCGACGTCGAGGTCGAGGGCCTGCTCCTGGAAGTGCTCAGCGACTTCCAGGTGACGGTTCCCGAGCTCGGCACCATCAGCGCGGAGCGCCGGCCCTTCGTCGTCCTGACGTCCAACGCGAGCCGCGAGCTGTCCGAGGCGCTGCGCCGCCGCTGCCTGTTCCTGCACATCGGTTTCCCCGACGAGGAGTTGGAGCGCCGGATCGTCCGGATGAAGGTGCCAGGACTCGACGAGGCGCTCGCCGCTTCGGTGGTGCGGATGGTCGGCGCGCTGCGCGCGATGGACCTCAGGAAGGTGCCGTCGGTCGCCGAGACGATCGACTGGGCGCGGACGCTGCTCGCGCTCGGCGCCGACACCCTCGACGAGACGGTCGTACGCGAGAGCCTCGGGGTCGTCCTCAAGCACCAGGACGACGTCCTGAAGGCGGCCGCCAAGCTGGACCTGGACGCCGTGTGACGGCGCTCCCCGACCGGGTCACGGGCCTGGTCCACGCGCTGCGTTCGCACGGCATCCGCATCGGCACCGGGGAGACCGTCGACGCCGCGGCCGCGCTCCGGGCGCTGGGCCTCGCCGACCGGGAGCGGGTGCGTGAGGGCCTCGCCGCGGCGCTGCTCCACCAGGAGAGCCAGCGGGTGGTCTTCGACCCGGTCTTCGATCTGTTCTTTCCGCTCGGCGTCGGCGGCCCCGACGGTTCGGACACGCACCGGGCACCGGCCGGGCGCGGCAGCGACCGCGACGCGCTGCGCGACCGGCTCGTCGAGGCGCTCGTCGCCGACGACGCGGCGCTCATGGGGCAGTTGGCCGCCGAGGCGGTGGACGGCTTCGGCGGGTACGGCTCGTCGTCGGGCTCGGACGGCTGGTCGTCGCAGCAGACCCTGGACCGGGTGCGGCCCGAGACGCTGCTCGCGCGCGTCCTCGCCGCCATCCGTGCGGGCTCGGCCGACGAGGGCGCGTTCACCGAGCGCCTGGAGGCCGACGAGATCCGGCGCCGCATCGAGGGGTTCCGGGAGCGGGTGCGTACCGAGGCGCGGCGCCGGGTCGCCGAGCGGCGCGGCACGGAGGACATCGCCCGGCGCATCGTGGCCACCACCGCCGAGCGGGTCGACTTCCTCCTCGCGGGCCGTGCCCATCTGGACGAACTGCGCAGGGCGGTGCACCCGTTGGCGCGCAAGCTCGCGACCCGTCTTGCCGCGCGGCGCAGGCGGGCCGCGCACGGAACCATCGATCTGCGCCGGACCCTGCGCGGTTCGCTCTCGACGGGCGGCGTGCCCATGCGGCCCGTGCTGCGGCGGCGCAGGCCCGCGCGCCCCGAGCTGGTGCTGCTCTGTGACGTGTCCGGTTCGGTGGCGGGCTTCGCGAACTTCACGATGCTCCTGGTCCAGGCGCTGCACGACCAGTTCAGCAAGGTGCGGGTGTTCGCCTTCGTCAACCGTGTCGACGAGGTGACGGGCCTGCTCTCGCACGGCGCGGCGGATCCCGCGGGCCTGGGCGGCCGCATCCTCGGCGAGGCCACCGTGACGGGATGGCACGGCAGCAGCGACTACGGCACCTCGCTGGGCGAGTTCGCCGAGCGGTACCTCGACGCGGTCGGCCCGCGCTCCACGGTGTTCGTCCTGGGCGACGCCCGTACGAACATGAGCGACCCGAACCTGCCCGCCCTGCGGCACATCGCCGAACGGGCCCGGCAGGTGTACTGGCTCAACCCGGAGCAGCGCGCCCAGTGGTCGACCGGGGACTCCGCGGCGTACGCCTATGCGGAGCTGGTCGAGATGCACGAGTGCCGCAACGCGCTCCAGCTCAGTGCCCTGATCGCGCGCCTGCTGCCCGTCTGAGCCCGGCCCCACCCTCAACAACGGTTTCCGCGGCCCCTCTTGACGTACCGTCAGGGCGCCTCCACGATGACCCGTCGAGAAAGCGGTTTCTGCCGCGCCCTCCTCCCCCTTCCCGTGGATCCCCGCCCCATCCAGTGGAAGCGGCTTCCCTGAGAGGTGACGCCATGCGCGACCGATCCCCCGCCCGCGTCCGCCGTCGCGCGGCCCTCGGGCTGCTCTGCGCCTGCGCCCTGGCCGCGGCCGTCCCCGCCCGCGCCGCCGGAACGGCGGATCCCGGCCCGTCCCTGGTCGATCCCGCGACGCCGCAGAATGTCCGGCCGCTCGGCGCCGACGCCCAAACGCTGGTCTTCAGCGACGAGTTCGACGGCGCCACGGTCAGCACGGCGCGCTGGACGGCCCGCGACCAGGAACGGTCCGGCGCCGCGCCCGGCGACCGGTGGTGGTACAAGCCCGCCAACGTACGCACCGACAACAAGGGCGCGCTCGCCATCGACGTCGGACAACTCGCCCCGAACGAGTTCTCCGGCGGACGCATCGACAGCCAGGGCAAGTTCACCTACACCCACGGCACGCTGGAGGCCCGCGTCCACACCCCGGTGAAGACCAACGGGCACCTGGCGGCCGTCTGGCTGCAGGCCGACGCGGGGCTCACCCCGGGCGGCGCGGTCGACGGCACGGCCCGGGACGGCGCCGAGATCGACATCACGGAGACCAACTACCAGGCCGACAAGTACTCGGCGACCCTGCACTGGGACGGCTACGGCGCGGACCACCAGTCCTCGTCCACGGTCGCCGCCGCGCCGGGCCTGCACAGCACCTGGTACCACACGTTCGGCCTCAAGTGGACGGCCACACAACTGCAGTTCCTCTACGACGGCACCGTCGTCCGCACGGTCACCGACCCCCGCCTCATCAGCCAGGTCAAGGAGTTCCCGATCCTCTCGCACGAGGTCCTCGACAACTGGGCCGACGGCTCGGTGCACGACGAGGTCTTCGACTGGAACTCCACGATGTACGTCGACTACATCCGCGTCTGGCAGTAGTCCGCCCTCAGTCGGCGCGCCGCCGCCGGAACGCCGCGACCGAGCCCGCCATCCCCACGAAGACGTACAGCCAGCCCGCCACCGCGACCCACACGAGCACCTCGCCGGGGCCCGTCAGCCAGGAGATGTCCGCGGCGCTCCCCGCCGAGAGCGTCGCGGCCGCCGTCATGCCCATCGGGAAGACGGTGGCCCAGCGGCGGACGTCGTAGGCCGGGCGCGGCCAGCGCGCCTCGGCGAACAGGAGGACGACGTACCAGCCGACGTCGAGGGCGAGCACGAGGAGTGTCACCGCGCGCAGCGCCTCGTGGAAGGCGCCGGTGAACGCGGGGGCGGCGATCAGTTTGGTGCCGGCGAGCGCCGAGATCGCCAGGGCGCCGCCCGCCACCCACTGGTCCCCCGCCCCCGTGCGCACGTTCGTCGGGTCGAAGCGGGCGAAGGCCGCGGCGTAGAGGAGAAGGCCCAGGCAGAAGAAGCCCAGCGCGACGGCCGAGAGCCAGTCCGTGGGGCCGGTGAGGGCCAGGCTGCCGGACAGCACCGCGATGCCCTCGGTGGCGACGCAGACAAGGAAGACCGCTCCGGGCATGCGGCGCCCCCAGTGCCGTACGACGGCCGGGAGCAGCACCAGCCACAGCGCGGCCGCCACGGCGAGCAGCACGAAGGCGAGCGGCTCCAGGCCGAGGAGTGCGAGGCGGGTGCCCAGCACGCAGGTCGCGGCGACTGCGGTGAGTGCGGGCGGGGTGTCCGCCTCCGCCTCCCACCGGGACCGCTGGCCGATGAGCCGCACCGTGAAGTCCGCGGCGAGCCCCAGCCAGGCCGCGACCGCGAGCGCCAGGGCCGCCCGCGACAGCGTCTCGTGCCCGATGAGATGCAGTCCGACGGAGATGATCCCGGTCGCCATCACCGCGGACCCGGCCGCGGGCGGCAGCTCCGCCCACCAGGCGGCCGCGCGGGCCCCGTGCGTCATCGGTGCGGTGCAGTGGGGGGCATGGGCCCAGGATCGGGGCTGGGGAGTGCGGGCGCCGGTGGGGAGGGGCCGATCGGGGCAGGCCGCCCCCCTACATCGGGCCCGGGCCGATCACCAGCGGGGCCGGGGCAGGGCAGGGTGTGCCCGTGCGGGCGAAGGTCAGCCAGGTCTCCCGGGTCGCCGTGCCGAGTGCGGCGACCTCCTCCCAGGGGGCGTCGCCCAGCATGGGTGAGCCGCGCCAGGCCTCGCGGGTGCCGAAGAGCAGGGGCAGTTCGAGGCAGTGCGTGGCGCCGAAGGGGGATCCGGCGGGGCGCCAGTCGAGGCGGTAGGTGTGGGCGCGGGCTCCGGCCCGGGCCAGGCGGGCCCCGAACTGGGCGAGGGGCTTCTCGTAGACGCGGCGGGTTTGCTCGGCCGGGTCGTCGCCCTCGCCGGGGAAGGCCGTCATGTCGTCGGCGTTCCAGCCGTAGAGGACGTCGAGGCCGCGGACGTTCTCGTCGAAGGCCGTGTCCGGGCCGCGCAGCGGGTCCGTGCCGGCCACCGGGATGAACGCCGGTTCCATCGGGCTGCCCGAGCGCCGCAGGTTGGCGAGGGCCGTCTCGCGCTGCGCGGCGAGCAGCTCGGGGACATCGGCCGTGCGCGGGTCGGTGCCGAGTGCGGCGGCGAAGGTGCGGCCGATGTCGAGGGAGTCCTTGCGGGGGCGTGAGGTGAGGCCGAGCGGTGTGCTCTGCAGGATGGCCCTGCGGAACAGGCCGCGGGCTTCCGGCAGCTCCATCAGGAGCCGGACGGAGATGCCGCCCGCGGACTGGCCGAGGATCGTGACGTTGCCGGGGTCGCCGCCGTGGTCCGCGATGTGCGTGCTCACCCAGCGCAGCGCCTCCACCTGGTCGCACAGGCCGAGGTTGCCCTCGCTGACACCGTCGAGGCAGAGGTAACCGAGTGCGCCGAGGCGGTAGTTGACGGAGACGACGACCACGTCGCCCTGGGCGGCGAGGGCGCCGCCGTCGTACCAGTCCATGAGGCCCGCGCCGCTGCTGAAGCCGCCGCCGTGGAACCACACGAGCACCGGCCGGGCCCCCGCGTCGCGCCCCGGTGTGGCGATGGAGAGGTTCAGGCAGTCCTCGCCCTGGGGGTGGATGTCGTGCGGTGCTCCCATCAACGGATCCAGGCGCGAGGGCAGTTGGGGGCAGATCTCACCGGTCGACGGGCGGGTGTCCCCCGCGGGCACCGGGCGTGGCCGGGCGAAGCGTTCCGCCGTGGCGTAGCGGATCGGTCCGGTCCGAATCGGTTCGGTCATACGACTGCACCCTCCATGACGAGTAGGCACATACGCCTCCTCCGGAGGACATCATCTCCGGCACCCGCGGGACAAGCGCTCAGCGGCGGAAGTACATCCGCACGACCGCCCCTCGGACATCGAGCCGCTCGGTGACCAGATCGCACAACTGCCGTACGACCCACAGCCCATGGCCCGTGGCGGCGCAGGGGTCCGGTGGTACGTGCCCGAGGAAGCCCGCGTCCTCGGCGGAGACGGTGGCCGCGCCGCCGGTGTCGGCGACCTCGCAGACCACCCAGTCGGCGTCGCGCCACAGGCGCAGCACGCCTCGACCGCCGCCGAAGCGGACGGCGTTGACCACCACCTCGTGGACGGCGGCGGCCATGTCGCGCGCACGGTCCTCGGTCAGGCCGCCGCGCCGCGCGAACTCGGCGGCCGCGAGGCGCGCCGCCACCGACTCGCCCCGGGCGAAGGGGACTTCACGGACGGAGCCCGGCGGCGGCACGGGGTCGCCGCCGAGCGCGTCGCATTCGGCGACGAAGTCCGCGGGATCCGCGTAGCCGCCGCTGGAGCGCTGCCCGTCGGAGCCGAAGGCGAGTTCCGGATGGGTGCGCCGGATCCCGGCGAGCACGTCGGCGGGCACCGTGCGGGTGTCGTACGGGCACAGGATCCAGTGCCCGGAGTCCGCGAACGCCACGTTCACCAGGGATTCGTAGCGGACCCACTCCTGCGTCTCGAAGGGCGTGCGCCCCGTCCACACCGGTTCGCCGACGGCGCGGACGCGGCGGGCGCCGCCCCGCGCGCGCTCCGTGCAGTAGTCGTGGTAGCGGCCCAGGGTGCGCGAGGGGTAGCCGTACCAGTCGAGGGCGTCGACGTAGTCGACCTCCTTCTCCGCGCCGCCGAGGGCGTCCCTGAGCAGGCCGATGTTGCCCCGGCTCACGACCGCGAGGACCGCGTCGCCCGCCGCGAGGCCGTCACGGACGAAGTCCAGTGTCCCGGCGAGGAATTCCTCGTCCGAGTCGTAGCACAGCGCCTGATGGACGAAGCCGGTGCGCGTCATGATTCCCCGCCCTCCCTTCCCATGTCCAGGCCGGGAATGCGGTCCCAGCCGGTGACACGCATCACCCGGCGCACATGCGGGGCGACGCCGTCCAGGACGAGGCCGCCCCCCATCGCGTACAGGCCGAGTCCGGTGAAGACGAGCAGGCGCAGCGCGCACACATCGATGAAGGTCAGTTCGCGCAGGTCGAGCCGGGTGCGGTGGGGTGCGGCCGAGCGGTCGGCGGCCCGCTCGGCCTCGCCGCGCAGGGCGCGGGCGACCGCCGTGATGTTGCTGTCGTCCACCTCGCCGCGCAGCGCGAGCCCGGGAGGCGTGAACGTCCGGGTGATGCGCAGGAGTTCGTCCTGCCAGACGTGGTCGGCGACGGCCCTGCCGTGGTGCAGGGCGTCGAGCGGGGCCAGTTCGTGCCGGTCGAAGGCCCGGCGGTCGTACTGGCACAGGCCGAGCACGGGCAGCGCCTGGAAGACGGGGTCGAGCAGCCGCTCCGTGTCGCACAGGCCCTTGGGGGTGCCCGCGTCCTGGTCCGGCGGGACCTCCAGGGCGACCCGCAGCCCCAGGAAGCCGTCGGCCACCGCCTGTTCGGCCTCGCGGCGCACCACCTCGTCGAGATCCCACAGGCCACCGGCCGTACCGAGCCGGGAGTTCACCTTCAGCCTGCTCGCGGCCAGTTCCTCCGCGACGTCGCAGCCCGGGCTCCGCAGGAAGCCGAGGAGTTCACGGGGCGGTGCGTCGGACGCCGTCAGGAGCAGGCCGCGGTGGCCGTTGGCGAGGCCGTCGAGGAGGAACGCGGCGAGCACCGTCTCGCGCTCCTCGTCCGTGCCGTAGCCGAGGAGGAGATGGTCCCCCGGCCGCATCTGCCCCACGGCCAGCATGGCCGGAGCGGTGTCCATCCTTATGCACCTCTCTCCGTACGACACATGCCGCGCCGCTACCGGACGTGGCTGGACGACTACACGTTACGCATCGGAGCGGCCTGCCGGAACGGGCTATGGTGATCTGCGTCACGTGCACAACTAGGGGGAGCATGGCGGCATCAGTGCGCAAGGACCATGCCCGCAGCGGCAATCTGCCGACGGAGGCGAACGCCTTCATCGGCCGGGGCGCGGAACTCGCCCGCATCGACGGGCTGTTGGGGAGCGCCCGTCTGGTGACCGTGACCGGCCCCGGCGGGGTCGGCAAGTCCCGGCTCGCGCTGCGCGCCGCCCATGAGGCGCACGCCGGATTTCCCGGCGGCGCCTGGCTGGTCGAACTCTCCCCGCTCACCGACGCGTCGCTGCTTCCGCACGCCGTGATGGAGGCGCTGCGGCGGCCCGATCAGACCGTCCGCCCTTTGAGGGATGTGCTGGTCGAGAAGTTGACGGGCGCCCCCGTGCTGCTGCTCCTCGACACCTGTGAGCACATCCTGGCCCCCTGTGCGCGGCTGGTGTCGGAACTGCTCGCGCGCGTCCCGGAGTTGCGGATCATCGCCACCAGCAGACAGCCGCTCGCCGTGCCCGGTGAGCATGTCCTCACGCTCGACCCGCTGCCCCTGGAACCGGCCGACGAGGGCGCGGACAGTGCGGCCGTGTCGCTCTTCACGGCCAGGGCGGGCGCGGCGGTGCCCGAGTTCCGGGTGACCGAGGCCAACCGGGCTCAGATCGCCGCCATTTGCGCCCGCCTCGACGGCATCCCGCTCGCCCTCGAACTGGCCGCCGTACGCCTGCGCGGCATGCCCCTCAGCCGTTTACTGGAGGGCCTCGACTCCCGCTTCGACCTGCTCACCGCCCGCACGGAGCCGCTGCTCGCCCGGCACCAGACGCTGCGGACGGCGATCGGCTGGAGTCACGAGCTGTGCACGCCGCTGGAGCGGCTGCTGTGGGCCAGGCTGTCGGTGTTCGCGGGCAGCTGGGACCTGGAGGCCGCCGAAATCGTCTGCCACGGCGGCCCGTTGGAGACCGAGAGCGTGCTGGAACTGCTCTCCTGGCTGACCGAGAAGTCCATCGTCATGCAGGAGCCGGACGGCGCGGGCCTGCGGTTCCGGATGCTCGACACCCTGCGCGACTTCGGCGCCCAGTGGCTGGACGGGCTCGGCGAGACGGAGGCCGTGCGGCGCCGTCACCGCGACTACTACCGGTGGCTCGCCCGGCGCGGCGAGGCCGAGTGGCTGGGCTCCGCGCAGCGGGCGTGGGCCGAGCGGATGCGTGCGGAACACGCCAATCTGCGGCTGGCCCTTGAGGAGTGCCTCGCCGACCCGGACGCCTCGTGCGCCCTGGAACTCGCGGGCACCCTCTGGTTCTTCTGGTTCGCCTGCGGATACGCCGAGGAGGGCCGCGCCTATCTGGCACGCGCCCTGCGCCGCGGCGAGGGGACCGGCGCCGAGCGGGTGCTCGCCCTGTGGGCGCAGCGTCTCATCACCCTCACGCCCGACGACCTGGACGCCGCCGAGCAGGTCGCCGCCGCCTATGCGCGCCTCGCCGCCGAGCGCGGACTGCCCGATTCCTGCGCCCAGTTGCCGCTGGGCGGCGCGAGCCTCGCGGTGCGCGGGGAGTCCGCGCGTTCGGCGATCCTGCACGGCCCGTCGGGCCAGGCACCGACGGGCGGCGGGGGCGCCGCCTTCTTCCGGCTCACCGCACTGGCCGTCCAGGCCTATCTCCTGGCCGCCCAGGGCGCGTTCGAGCGGGTCGCCACCGTCGCCGGGCGGCTGCGGGCCGAGTGCGACAAGTGCGGTGAGCTGTGGATGCGGTCCTGGGGCGACTACTTCCTCGCGCTCGCCCGGCTCGGCCTTGGGGACGCGAACGCGGCGGCCGCCCATGCCCGCAGGGCGCTCACCGCGAAGTGGCGCGTCCACGACCGGCTCGGCACCGCGGCCGCCATGGACCTCCTGAGCGCCGCCGAGTCCGGCCGGGGAAGGACCGAGTGGGCCGCGCAACTGCTCGGCATGAGCGCCCAGTTGTGGGACGCGGCCGGGCTCCCCGAGCTCGGCCGCGCCTCCCACACCGGCTTCCGCGACCACCACGAGCGGCGGCTCAGGAAGACCCTGGGCGACTCCCACTGCGCCCGGCTGCTCGCCGACGGCCGGGAGTTCACCACCGATCAGGCCATCGCGCTGGTCCGTACCGACCAGCCGCCGGACGCGTCGTGGTGAATCGGGGTCCGTGAGCCGGTCAGCGGCACGCCGGAGCCGCCCTGCCGCGCCGCGACGATCTCCGCCGCGATGGACAGGGCCGTCTCCTCGGGCGTACGGGCGCCGAGGTCGAGGCCGATCGGCGAGCGCAGCCTGGCCAGTTCGTCCGGGGTGGCACCGGCCTCGCGGAGCCTGCGGCCGCGGTCCTCGTGGGTGCGGCGCGAACCCATCGCGCCGACGAACGCCACGGGCAGCCGCAGCGCGTCCACCAGCAGCGGCACATCGAACTTGGCGTCGTGCGTGAGCACGCACAGGACCGTGCGGCCGTCGGTGACGGTGCCCCGCAGATAGCGGTGCGGCCAGTCGACGACGACCTCGTCGGCGTCGGGGAAGCGGGCCCGTGTCGCGAAGACGGGGCGGGCGTCGCACACCGTGACGTGGTAGCCGAGGAACTTGCCCATGCGGACCAGGGCCGCGGCGAAGTCCACCGCACCGAAGACGATCATCCGGGGCGGCGGCACGCTCGACTCGACGAGGACCGTCAGGGCGCTCCCGCACCGCGAGCCGCTCTCCGAGACGGCGAACTCCCCGGTGCGTCCCACCGCGAGCAGGCCGCCGCTCTCCCCCGCCGCCGAGCGGTCGAGGTCCGGGTGTCCGCCCAGGCTTCCTTCGTACGTTCCGTCGGCGGCCACCAGGAGCGGCCTGCCGAGCAGTTCGGCCGGGCCGCGGAAGACCCGGGCCAGGGCCGTCGTGCCGCCCCGGGCCGCGGCCGCGAGGGCGGCGGCGAACACCGCCCTGTCCGGTGCGTCCGCGGCCACCGGAGCGACCAGCACCTCGATGACGCCGCCGCAGGTCAGACCGACCGCGAAGGCGTCCTCGTCGCTGTAGCCGAACCGCTCGACGGTGGCCTCGCCGTCCTGCAGGGCCTGCACGCACAGGTCGTACACGGCCCCTTCCACACAGCCGCCGGAGACCGACCCGATGACCGTGCCCTCGCCGTCGACGGCGAGGGCGGCGCCGATGCCGCGCGGTGCGCTGCCGCCGATGGCCACGACCGTGGCGACGGCGAAGTCCCGCCCCTCCTGGACCCAGCGGTTCAGGTCGTCGGCGATGTCAAGCACGTGGTTCGCCTCCTCATGCGCTCTCCCCCGGCCCCTCGCCCGCCAGCAGGACCCGGTCGGGGCGGATCGGCAGGGTCCTGTGCCGTACGCCCGTCGCGTGCCAGACCGCGTTGGCGATCGCCGCGGCGGCGCCGACGATGCCGATCTCGCCGATGCCCTTGATGCCGACGGGGTCGTTCGGGTCGGGGACCTCCACCCAGTCCGCCTCGATGCGCGGCACGTCGGCGTGCGCGGCGAAGTGGTACCCCGCGAAGTCGGGGTTGGCGAGGGCGCCCGTCGTGCGGTCCCTGATCGCCTCCTCGTGCAGGGCCATGGACAGGCCGCCCGTCATGCCGCCGATGAACTGGCTGCGCGCGGTCAGCGGGTTGATGATCCGGCCCGCCGCGAAGATGCCGAGCATCCGCCGCACGCGGACCTCACCGCTGCTGACGTCCACCGCGACCTCGGCGAACTGGGCGCCGTGGGAGTGGTGTTCGCGCGCGGCCTGGCCCGCGACGGCCTCCGTGGTGTCGGAGCGCACGGTGACGCCCTCCGCGGGCAGCTCGGCGCCGGGCACGAGGATCTCGCGCAGTTCGCGTGCCGCGGCGAGCACCGCCCAGGACCAGGACCGGGTGCCCATCGAGCCGCCCCCGAGCCAGGCGTTGCCGAAGTCGCTGTCCGCGATCCGTACCCGCACCCGGGCCGCGTCGACGTCCAGCGCGTCGGCGGCGACCTGGGCCAGCGCCGTCCGCGCGCCGGTCCCGACGTCGGACGCGGCGATGCGCACGGTGAAGCTGCCGTCGGCCTCCGCGGTGAGTGCCGCCTGCGAGGGGAAGGCGCCCACGAAGAATCCCGCACCCGCGGTGCCGGTGCCGAGCAGCCAGCGTCCCTCGCGGCGCAGGCCGGGGCGCGGGTCGCGGTCGGCCCAGCCGAACCGGCGCGCGCCCTCGTGGAAGCACGCCATCAGGCCGCGGGCCTCGACGGGCAGGCCGGAGACGGGCCCGACCTCCGGTTCGTTGCGGGCCCGCAGTTCGATCGGGTCGAGGCCGCACTTCCAGGCGAGTTCGTCGACCGCCGACTCCAGCGCGAAGGATCCGGGTGCCTCGCCGGGCGCGCGCATGAAGTTCGGCGTGGGCACGTCGAGCTTCACCACGCTGTTGACGGTGCGGTGCGCGTCCGCGTCGTACATGGAACGCCCGAAGTTGGCGCTCGCCTCGATGAATTCGTCCAGCTGCGACGTGCGCGAGAGGGAGGTGTGGTCCAGGACCCGCAGCCGCCCCTCGGCGTCGGCGCCGAGCCTGACACGCTGCGCCGTCGGGCTGCGGTGGCCGACCAGGGAGTACATCTGACGGCGGGTCAGCGCGATCCGGACCGGGCGTCCGATGACGGTCGTCGCCATCACGGCGAGCACGAGGTGCGCGCGCATCTGCCCCTTGGAGCCGAAGGCGCCGCCGACGTGTTCGGCGCGCACGCGCACCGCCGACGGGTCCAGGGAGAAGAGCTTGGCGAGGTCGTTCGCCGTGACGAACGTGCCCTGGCTGGAGTCGACGATCTCCAGGCGTCCGTTGTCCCAGCGCGCCATGGCCGCGTGCGGCTCCATCGCGCTGTGGTGCTGCTCCGGGGTCTCGTACTGCTCGTCCACCACCACGGCGGAGGCGGCCAGTTCGCCCTCCACGTCGCCCTTCTCGGTGCGCGCGGGGCCGACGGGCGTCGCGTCCGGCGTGTAGCTGTCCGGGTGGCCGGCGGCGAAGCCGACGTCGTGCGGCTCGGTGTCGTAGCGGACCACGAGCGCGTCGGCCGCTTCCCTGGCCTGTTCGGAGGTCTCAGCCACGACGAGCGCCACCGGCCAGCCGGCGTACGGCACCCGGTCGTGCTGGAGCATCTGGGCGCTCGCGTCGGGTCCGAGCGTGCCCACGAAGCCCTCTTCGAGACGCGGCGCGTTCTGGTGGTGCAGGACCGCGATCACTCCGGGCATCTGCCGTACGGGGGCGTCCTCCACGGCGAGGATGCGGCCCCGCGTGACGGTGGACAACACCACCCAGCCGTGGGCGAGTTCGGCGTGGGGCACCTCTCCGGCGTAGCGGGCCGCCCCGGTGACCTTGGCAAGACCCTCCCGCCGGGTCTGCGCGGTGCCGACGGCCTTGCTCGCCGCGGCGACTCCGGTGCTGGTGGTCATCGGGCGGCCTCCTCGGTCAGTTCGGTGAGCACGGCCACGACGAGGTTGCGCATCAGCGTCACCTTGTAGCCGTTGTGGGGCAGCGTCCGCGCCGCGGCCAGTTCGGCGTCCGCGGCGGCGGCGAACGCGTCGGCGCTCACCGGCCCGCCGGTCAGCGCCCGTTCGGCCGCCCGGGCCCGCCACGGCCTGGACGCGACCGCCCCGAAGGCGATGCGCACCTCTCGTACGACACCGTCCCGCACGTCGACGGCCGCGGCGATCGAGCCGATGGCGAACGCGTACGAGGCGCGCTCGCGCACCTTGCGGTAGCGGGAGACGGCGGCGACGGGCGCGGGCGGCAGGGTGACGCCGGTGATCAGTGCGCCGGACGGCAGCGCGGTCTCCAGGTGCGGCGCGTCACCCACCGGCAGATAGAAGTCGGCGAACGGCAGCTCGCCCGGTCCGTCCGCCGTCTGGTAGGTGACGACGGCGTCGAACGCCGCGAGCGCCACCGCCATGTCGGAGGGGTGGACCGCCACGCAGTGCGTACTGGCGCCGAGGATGGCGTGGTTGTGGTGCTCGCCCTCGACGGCGGAGCAGCCGCTGCCGGGGGTGCGCTTGTTGCAGGGCCTCGCCAGGTCGGTGAAGTAGCCGCAGCGGGTGCGCTGGAGGAGGTTCCCGCCGACCGTGGCCATGTTGCGCAGCTGTCCGGATGCGCCCGCGAGGACGGCCTGCGCGAGCGCCGGGTAGCGGCGGCGGATCTCGGGGTGGGCGGCGAGGTCGCTGTTGGTGACGGTCGCGCCGATGCGCAGGCCGCCGTCCTCCGTGGACTCGATGCGGTCCAGGGGCAGTTCGCGGACGTCGACGAGCAGTCCGGGGCGTTCCACGCCGGACTTCATCAGGTCGACGAGGTTGGTGCCGCCCCCGAGGTAACGCGCGTCGGGGTCGGTGCCGAGCAGGGCGACCGCGCCGGGCACGTCGTGGGCGCGCTCGTATCCGAAGTCCCTCATGCCACGCCCTCCTCGGTGTTCGCGGCGCGCGCGACGGCCTGCACGATGGACACATAGGCGCCGCAGCGGCAGAGGTTGCCGCTCATGCGCTCGCGGATCTCCTCGGCGGTGAGCTCGGGCACGCCCGCCTCGGGGCGCACGTCGTCGGTGGCGGCGCTCGGCCAGCCCGCCGCGTGCTCGGCGATCACTCCGAGGGCCGAACAGATCTGCCCCGGCGTGCAGTAGCCGCACTGGAAGCCGTCGAGGTCGAGGAACGCCTGCTGCACGGGGTGCAGCGTGTCGCCGTCCGCGACGCCCTCGATGGTGGTGATCTCGCGCCCGTCGGCGGCGACCGCGAGCTGCAGGCAGGAGACGGCGCGGCGGCCGTCGATCAGCACCGTGCAGGCGCCGCACTGGCCTTGGTCGCAGCCCTTCTTGGTGCCGGTGAGGTCGAGGTGCTCGCGCAGCGCGTCGAGCAGGGTGGTGCGGTGGTCGACGGACAGTGAATGCTTCTCGCCGTTGATGTTCAGGATCACGGCACTGGACGTCGATGGAGCCATGAGCAGCCTTCTTTCGCGTATCGCGTCGAACGAGGCGGTCCCGGCGGGGAGTACGGGAGGGGTGTGCCGAGCGGTGGTGAGGTGGCTCCGCACCAGGCAGTGACGCTGTTCCTGGTGGCTGTGGTGCCGCTATGGTGGCTCAAACGGACAGGTGTCCGTTAGCTTCAAAACTTAACGGACAGTTGTCCGCTTAGCAAGGACGATCCAGCGCGTACCGCTCGGCACTTCGGGCCCTACGACCGGGAGTTCGGGCCGCGCGCCGGTAACGCGGGCCACGCACCCAGGAGTTCGGAGCCTACGCCGGGGTATCCGGGTCGTACGAGCGGGGATTCGGGCCGTGCGCCCGGGAGGAGGTCGAGTGCGGCACCACAAGGGCGCGCCTCTGCGCTCGGACGCACAGCGCAACCGCGAGCGCATCCTCGAAGTGGCTCTCGCGGAGCTGACCGCGGCGGGCGACACCCCGCTGAGCGCCATCGCGAAGAAGGCCGGCGTCGGACAGGGCACGTTCTACCGCAACTTCCCGCACCGCGAGGCACTCGTCCTTGAGGTCTACCGTTACGAAGTGCAGCAAGTCGCCGACTGCGCCGCCCAGTTGCTGTGCACCCGCCCACCGGACCAGGCGCTGCGCGAGTGGATGGACCGGCTCGCCCAGTACGCCATGGCCAAGGCCGGTCTCGCCGACGCGATGCGCAGGGCCACCAGCGCCCGGGGCAGCCTGGCCGGGGTCGGCCACGGACCGGTGACCGAGGCCCTCACCCTGCTCCTGCGGGCGAACGAGGAAGCGGGCACCATCCGCCCCGGCATGACCCCGGACGACTTCCTGCTCGCCATCGCGGGCCTGTGGCAGATCGATCCGCACGGCGACTGGCAGCCGCGGGCCCGGCGCCTCCTCGACCTCGTCATGGACGGACTGCGGGCCGGCGCTCCGGGGCGCTGAGCGGACCGGCCGCGGGTGTGCGGCGGTCACCGCCCGAGCAGTTCCCCCAAGTGGACCGCCGCGTCGCGCAGCGCCACCGGGACATCGGCGCGGCCCCGCAGCCGTGCGGCGGTCCCGGCGAGCGTCTCGGTCGTCCGCACGGACCCGATGCGGGCGGCACGCGGCGCGACCTCCGCGATCAGCGCCTCGGCGTCACGCCACGCCCCCGCGCCCGCCAGGGCCGAGAGCAGCTGTGCGGTGAACAGGTCGCGGTAGGCGGGTCCCGGCACCGCGACGGCCCCGCGGAGCAGCTCGACCGCGCGGTCCCACCGGTGCGTGCGCGCGAGCACCCAGCCCTCGTGACCGAGGAGTTCGGTCTCGTCGATCCACCAGGCCCAGGGCGGATCGTGGCGCGACATGCCGTCGAGGAACCGGCTCCGGGCGCGCGAGATCAGCTCCACCGGTTCACGGTCGCCGCCGAGCCCGGCGACCGCGTGCGCCCTGCGGATCAGTACGAGCGCGTCGACCCTGGCGGGCAGCGCGCGCGGCCCGGTCACGCGCCGGGCGCTCTCCAGCGCGGCCCGGGGGCGGCCGGTGTGGGCCTGGAGCATGCTGTGGTTCAGGAGGACGAGGCGGGCCGTCCAGGTGTCGCCGCAGAGTTCGGCGAGCGCCAGCGCCCGGGCGTTCGCACGGCGCGCCCCGTCGTAGTGGCCCGCGTCGAAGAGGATCCAGCCGATGACCTCGCTCAACTCGGCGAGCGCGGCGAGCAGTTCACGGTCGCTGCCGTGCAGTTGCCCTGGCTCGGCGGACAGTTCGGGGACGCGGCGCGCGGCCTCGCGGACGGCGGGCAGCGCGGCGGTCGCACCGTGCGCGGCGTCGAGGGCGAGGAGCCGCTGCATGACGCGTACGACGAAGGGGGCCGAGGTGCGGGTCACCTCGTCTCGCTCGCCCCTCTCCTCCCTCGCCGTCGCCAATGCCTCTCCTCCAGTCGGCCCCGCGGTCGCATGTGGCGTACGCACGAGGTATCACGCGGCGCACGAGACATAGAGGCTACGTAGGATTCGCGCCATGGTCCATAAGAATTCCGATGGGCAGACGCCCCGGCAGACCGCCGCCGCGCCGCAGGCCGACCTGAACCTCCTGCGCACGTTCCTGGCCGTGTACCGCTCGGGTTCCTTCACCGCGGCGGCACGGCTCCTCGGTCTCTCGCAGCCCACGGTGACCACACAGATCCGGGCCCTGGAACGGCAGTCGGGGCGGGAGCTGTTCGAGCGGCTGCCGCGCGGCGTCGCCCCGACGCCGGTCGCCGACGAGCTGGCGGGCCGCGTCGCCGCGCCCCTCGACTCCCTCGCGGCCGCCACCGGGCAGGACTCCCCGGACGATGACACCACCGGCGAACCGGTCCATCTGGCGGGCCCTGCCGAGCTGTTGTGCACACGGGTGCTGCCCGCCCTCGCCCCGCTCGTCGCCGAAGGGCTGCGGCTGCGGGTGAGCACGGGCCTGACCGATCCGCTCCTGGCCGAGCTGCGCGCGGGCCGGCACGACCTGGTCGTCGCCACCACGCGCCCGCGCGGCAGATCCCTGTCCGCCACGCCCCTGATGGACGAGGAGTTCGTCCTGATCGCCGCGCCCGGCTGGGCGCGGCGCGTCACGGAGCGGCCGGACGCGGATGTCGCCGCCGCGCTGCACGGCGTGCCGCTGATCACGTACGCCGAGGACCTGCCGATCGCCCGCCGCTACTGGCGGCACGTCTTCGGCAGGCGCCTCGGCGGCCGGGCCGCGGTCACCGTGCCCGATCTGCGGGGCGTCCTCGCGGCGGTCGAGGCGGGCGCGGGATACACCGTGCTCCCCCGGTACCTCTGCCTGGACGCGCTCGCCTCCGGCGCCCTCGTACTGCTGCACGACCCCGAGGACCCGCCCATCAACACCGGCTACCTCGTGCAGCGGCCCGGCGTCACCCCGGCCCCGGTGACCCGGGTCCGCGACCGGCTGCTGCGGGCGGGCCGCTCCTGGTGAGGGACTCGGGGCGCCCCCGATGACGGACCCGGGCGCGGCGTGTTCCCCGGTTGCCATCGGATGTCGTATGTCTGACATCGCCCGCCTCATTGGCCGGGCGCGGCGCTCCGCCCCTAGGTTCGAGACGCGGCCCCGGCCACGGGCCGCACCGGCCAGTCCCTGGGAGATGAGAGCACCATGTCGAAGATCCTCTATGTCGTGACCGGCGCCGACCACTGGACCCTGGCCGATGGGTCCGCGCACCCCACGGGCTTCTGGGCCGAGGAGGCCGTCACCCCCTACGAGGCGTTCAAGGCCGCCGGGCACGACGTCGTCGTCGCCACGCCCGGCGGTGTCGTGCCCACCGTCGACCCCGGCTCCCTCACCCCGGAGTTCAACGGCGGCCAGGAGGGCGCCGACCGGGTCGCGGCCGGGCTCGCCGCGTTCACCGAGCTCCAGCACCCCCTCAAGCTGTCCGAGGTGAACCTGGACGACTACGCCGCGGTGTTCTGCCCCGGCGGCCACGGCCCCATGGAGGACCTCTCCGTGTCCGCCGAGTCCGGCGACCTCCTCACCCGCGCCCTGGACTCGGGCAGGCCGCTCGGTGTGGTCTGCCACGCCCCCGCCGCCCTGCTCGCCGCCACCCGGGCCGACGGCTCCGCCACCTTCGCCGGGTATCGCGTGACCGCCTTCACCAATGCCGAGGAGGGCCTGGCGGGCTTCGCCGAGCGGGCGAAGTGGCTGCTCCAGGACCGTCTCGTCGCGGCGGGCGTGGACTTCCAGGAGGGCGAGCCCTGGGCGCCGCACGTGGTCGTGGACCGCAATCTCGTCACCGGCCAGAACCCCGCGTCCGCCGCCCCGCTGGCCGCCGCGCTCCTCCAGAAGCTGTCCTGAGCCGAGGAGTCAATCGCCCGGCCGCGGCAGACAGGGCCGCGCCCCTTCGAAGACCGTCGGCCCGTACTGGGCGGTGGGAGCCCGGGTCGCATAGGCCCAGTAGCGGTCGCCGTACGACCAGTGCCACCACTCCGTGGGGTAGTTGACCAGGCCCGCCGTGGACAGGGCGGCGCAGAGGGTACGGCGGTTGCGGCGGGCGGCGGCGGACACGCGGGCGGCATCCGTGTAGCAGGCTCCGTCGCTCTCCTCGGGGCTGGCGTTCACCGGTGTGCCGAGGTCGAGTTCGGCACCTGTCGCGGTGCACAGGGTGACGTCGACCGCGGCGCCCGCGACGTGCGGCCCCACTTCGGGCGGTGACAGGGAGCGGCTCGTCTGCCGGTGGAGATGCTCGTCCGACCAGTCGGGGTTGGCGTGCCGGAGCTCGGCCGCGTAGTCCTCGAAGTACTTGATCTGCAGGGCGAGCGGCCGGTAGCCCTCGGTGACCAGGAGGCGCAGGCCATCGGGCAGCAGCCGGGCGGCGCGGGCCAGGCGCCAGGCGACGCCCTCGCGCAGCTGTGCGTAGGCCCCGGCCGCGTCGGCGAGGCGGTCGTCGACGTCCACGAAGGGCAGCTGGCGCAGATCGACGAGTGCCTCACCGCAGTCGTGGACCGGGATGTCGACGACTCGGGGGTCGTTCATGAGGATGATCGGCGGCAAGCTCGGCCCCTTTGTTCATGACAGGACGGGCAGGCACAGCTCCGGGGGCGGGCTGCCGCCCGCCCCCGGAGTCCCCCTTCTTTGCAGTGGCCGCACACGAAGTACGGCCCATACGGCCGACTGGCTCGGACGTATGGGCCGTGTGAGGCAACAGTGGCCTATCCCCCGTTGCTGCCGACCCGTTGGTGCCGCCGACATCTCGATGCTGCCCCAGGCCGCTGCAAGTTCTCTGCAAATCCACCTCAAGTGGGCCACCACCCGTTCCAGGCAGGTCAGTTGCCCGGTTCGTCCCGTTCCCGTGCCTCGTACGCGATGAAGACCTCCCGCGCCTCGTCCCGCAGCGCCCGCGCCCCCTCCGGGTCTCCCGCCGCCTCCCGGGTGGTGGCGAGGTCGCGCAGGGTGCGGGCCCGGGGCAGCGGCAGCTCCAGGGCCGCCCAGCGCTCCGCGGCCTCGACCAGGAGCTGTTCGGCGGCGTCCAGGCGCCCCGCGGCCAGCTCGCACTCGCCGAGCGTGCGCAGGGTCAGCGCCTCGCCGAAGCGGTCGTGGTGCGCGCGGCAGACGGAGAGGACGCCCCGCAGCTCGTCGGCCGCCTCCTCCCAACGCCCCCTACGGAAGCGGCATTTGGCCCGTGCCTGCACCGCGTACGCCGCCATGAGCGGGTCCCCGATGGCGTTCAGGAGCCGCATCGCGCGGTCGGAGAGGTCCTCCGCCTCGGCGTACGCGCCGAGCGCGCGGTGCACGAGGCCGATCGAGCGCAGCGTGAGCGCCTCGCCGCGGCGGCTGCCGAGGCTGCGGTAGGCCCTCAGCGACTCGTCGAGCAGCACGAACGCCGCCTCGGTCTCGCCGAGTTCGAGGTGGACGGTGCCCGCGAAGCGGCAGGAGAGCCCGAGACCCGGGTCGTCGCCGAGCGCCCGGAACCCCTCGACCGCCTGGGTGAGCGCGTCGAGCGCGGCGCGCAGGCCGCCCGACTCGCGCAGGGCGCTGCCGAGTCCGGCGAGGGCGGCGGCCCGGCCCCGGGTGTCGCCGAGTTCGGTGCACAGACGCGCGGCCTGCCGGAAGTAGTCCTGCGACTCGGTGAAGCGGTCCTGTTCGTAGCGGAGCTGGCCGAGGCCGATGAGCAGCAGGGCCTCGCCGGAGCGGTCCTCGGCGCGGCGGGCGGCGGCGAGGGCGGCGTCGTGGCTGCGCCACCAGGCCTCGAAGCGGTTGCCGACGGCGTACGCGGAGGAGCAGAGGGCCGCCGCGGCCTCGCAGGCCAGGGTGTGCAGGTCATAGGCGGCCGCGCGCTCCACGGCGGCGGCGAACGCGTCGGCCTCGGCCTCGAACCAGGCGGGCGGATCGGCGAGCGCACGCCGGGTGGCCTCAGGTCCGACGGGCCGCACGAGGTGGCGCAGGCTGTCGGACGCCGCACCGACGGGCCCGCCGGAGTCCAGGAAACCGCGGTGCAGTTCGACGGCGCCGGACGGGGTGGCCGACGCGACGCGGCCGGTGAGCCAGAGTCCGGCGCCGAGGGCCCGGCCGATGGCGGCGGCGCGCACGGCGGGCGGGTCCTCGGCCTCGGCGCGTTCGGCCGCGTAGACCCGCACCAGGTCGTGCGGCCGGAAGCGGGGCTGACCTGCCCGGTCGACGCCGGTGCAGTGCAGCAGCTGGGCGTCGATGAGCTGCTCCACGACCTGGTCCGCCGCGGCCTCCGTGACGTCGAGCAGTGCGGCGATCACCCAGGCGGCGACGTCGGGCGCGGCGAGCAGGCCGAGGCGGCGCAGGGCGGTGCGGGCCGGGGAGTCCAGGGACCGGTAGCTCAGGCCGAGTCCGGCCCGTACTTCGAGGTCGCCGACGGCGAGTTCGTCCAGGCGGCGGCGTTCGTCGGCGAGCCGGTCGGCGAGGGTCCTCGCGGTCCAGTACCGGCGGGTCGCGAGGCGGGCCCCGGCGATCCTGATGGCCAGCGGCAGCCCTCCGCACAGTTCGACGATGCGCCGGGCGGCCGCGGGCTCGGCGTGCACCCGCGACTCCCCCGCGACCCGGGCGAGCAGCCTGCTGCCCTGCTCCGTCTCCAGCACGTCGAGGTCGGTGCGGTGGGTGCAGGGCAGGCCGCCGAGCCGGGACCGCGCGGTGATCAGCACCCCGCAGGTGGCGCTGCCGGGGAGCAGCGGGCGCACCTGTGACTCGCTGCCCGCGTCGTCGAGTACGAGGAGCATGCGGCGGCCCGCGACGAGGCTGCGGAAGAGGTCCCTCCGTTCGGCGTCCCCCTCGGGCGGGTTCGCCCCGAGCGCGCGCAGCAGCCGCCCCAGCACCTCGCCGGGCGTGACGGGGTCGGTGGCGCCGCGCAGTTCGGCGTAGAGCTGCCCGTCCGGGTAGACGTCGGCGACGCGGTGGGCCGCCGTGACGCCGAGCACCGACTTGCCCACGCCGCCGGGGCCCGACACCACGACGACGGGCATGGCCTCCCGGCTCCCCGTCAGCGCGGCCCGCACCTCGCGCACCTGCGCGTCGCGCCCGGTGAAGTCGCCGATGGCGGGCGGCAGCAGGGCGGGCGCCCTTGCGGCACCCGTGGGGGCGCCCGGGGTGTCCTCCGCCGCGGGCAGCAGCCCCTCGTCGGCCCGCAGGATCGCCTCGTACATCCCCTGGAGCCTGGGCCCCGGGTCGATGCCCAGCTCTTCGGCGAGTACGTCGCGGCCCTCCGTGTACACCGCGAGCGCGTCCGCCTGACGGCCCAACCGGTAGAGGGCGAGCATCAGTTGACCGCGCAGCCGCTCCCGCGTGGGGTGCATGGCGACCAGTGCGGTGAGCTCGGCGACCAGTTCCATCTCGTGTCCCGTCTGGGCCAGGTCCGCCGCGATGCGCTCCTCCAGGGCTGCCTGCCGCGCCTCCTCCAACTGGTCGGCCATGGCGCGCAGCGTCTCGCCGATGCCGCCGAGCGCGGGCCCGCGCCACAGGTCGAGCGCCTCGCTGAGCAGCCGTGCGGCCCCGGCGTGATCCCCGGCTGCGGCCGCCTGCCTGCCCTGGCCCGTCAGACGCTCGAACGCGGCACGGTCGACGAGGGAGGCGTCGGCGTGGATGAGATAGCCGGGCGGCCTGGTCTCGATGGCCTCGGCGGACAGCGCGCGGCGCAGCGCGGAGACGTACGACTGGATCAGGGAGCGTGCCGTGTCCGGCGGGCTGTCGCCCCAGATGACGTCGATCAGGGTGTCGGCGGACACGACCTTGCCCGGTTCGAGGAGCAGCGCCGCGAGCAGCGCGCGCGGCTTGGGGCCGCCCAGACTGAGGCGGCGGCCCGCCCGCCACGCCTCGACCGGGCCCAGCAAGCGGTAGTCGGTGTCCCTGTCCACGCCCATCTCCATGGGTCCTTGCCCCGTGCCGCCCCCGCCCTTCCTGCCTGTCGGCCCCCGCCCCGGACCGACTGGCATGTTACGTCCGCGAGCAGTCAACTCGTGCACGTGCAAAGGGAATCAAGCCACCGCTCAGCGCGCCGCACCCCGCTCCCGGCCCGCGGGACGCTGATCGCATAGGCTCGGCGGATGGCGAAGTACTTCGACGTGCACCCCGAGAACCCGCAGCGCCGCATCATCGGCAACGTAGTGGACAGCATCCGGTCCGGCGCGCTCGTCGCCTATCCGACGGATTCCTGTTTCGCGCTGGGCTGCCAGCTGGGCAACCGTGAGGGGATCGGCCGCATCCGCTCGATCCGTGACCTCGACGAACGGCACCATTTCACGCTCGTATGCGAGAACTTCGCACAGCTCGGCCAGTTCGTGTACGTCGACAACGACGTGTTCCGCGCGATCAAGGCCGCGACGCCGGGCAGCTACACGTTCATCCTGCCCGCGACGAAGGAAGTGCCGCGCCAGCTCCTGCACCCGAAGAAGAAAACGGTGGGTGTCCGCATCCCCGACCACACGGTGACGCAGGCGCTCCTCGCCGAACTCGGCGAGCCGCTGCTTTCCAGCACGCTGCTGCTCCCCGACGAGGAGGAGCCGCTGACCCAGGGCTGGGAGATCAAGGAGCGCCTCGACCACGTGGTGGACGCGGTCGTCGACTCGGGCGACTGCGGCACCGAGCCGACGACGGTCATCGACTTCTCCGGCGGCACGGCCGAGATCGTACGCAGGGGCGCGGGCGACACCACGCCGTTCGAGTAGACGCGAGAGGGCCGCGGGGCGCCTGTGCGCCGCCGCGGCCCTCCCCTTATATGCCTCTACTCGTACGTGTTACGCGCCGCTCGCGTCGAGCATGTCCTCGCGCTCGACGATCTTCACGCGCTCGCGGCCCTGCGGCTCGCCGAGCGCCTTCTCCGCGGCGTCCAGGCGGTACCAGCCGTCCCACGTGGTGAAGCGGACGTTCCGCTCGCCGAGGAAGGCGTCGACGGCCTCCGGGTCGGGCGAGCCGGGCGTGTGCAGGCGGCCGTTGGCGTGGTCGTCCAGGAGGCTGGCGACCGTCTCGTTGGCGTCGCCCTTGGTGTGGCCGATCAGGCCCACGGGACCGCGCCGGATCCAGCCCGTGACGTACGTCGACTGGAGGTGCTCGCCGGACTCCTCGATGACGCGGCCGCCCTCGTCGGGGACCGTGCCGGACGCGACGTCCCAGGGCAGCTTGGGCAGCTCGTCGGAGAGGTAGCCCACCGCGCGGTAGACCGCGCCGAGGTCCCAGTCCTTGAACTCGCCGGTGCCCTTGACGTTGCCGGTGCCGTCGAGGGCGGTGCGCTCGGTGCGCAGGCCGACGACCTTGCCGTCCTCGCCGAGGATCTCGGCCGGCGACTCGAAGAAGTGCAGGAAGAGCTTGTGCGGCCGGTCGCCGACGTCGCGGATCGCCCAGTTCTCCAGGGTCTTGGCGACCATGTCGGCCTGCTTGTTGCCGCGGCGCGTCGCGATCGAGCCGTCGTCGTAGTCGATGTCCTCGGGGTCGACGATGACCTCGATGTTCGGGGAGTGGTCGAGCTCCCGCAGCTCCATGGGGCTGAACTTGGCCTGCGCGGGGCCGCGGCGGCCGAAGACGTGGACCTCAATGGCCTTGTTCGCCTTGAGACCGTCGTAGACGTTGGCGGGGATCTCCGTCGGCAGCAGTTCGTCGGCCGTCTTGGCCAGCACGCGCGCCACGTCGAGCGCGACGTTGCCGACGCCGAGGACGGCGACCTTCTCCGCATCGAGCGGCCAGGTCCGCGGGACGTCCGGGTGCCCGTCGTACCAGGAGACGAAGTCCGCGGCGCCGTGCGAGCCCTCGAGGTCGATGCCGGGTATGTCGAGCGCGCGGTCGGCGGTGGCGCCGGTGGAGAAGATCACCCCGTCGTAGAAGTCGCGCAGCTCGTCCAGGCTGATGTCGCCCGGGTAGTCGACGTTGCCGAAGAGGCGGATCTGCGGCTTGTCGAGCACCTGGTGCAGGGCCGTGATGATGCCCTTGATGCGCGGGTGGTCGGGGGCGACGCCGTAGCGGATGAGGCCGAAGGGGGCGGGCATCCGCTCGAAGAGGTCGATGGACACACCGGGCTCGACGGCAACTGCGGATTTCAGCAGCGCGTCGGCGGCGTAGATCCCGGCGGGGCCGGCTCCGACAATGGCTACCCGCAGGGGGCGAGGCATGTTCAGGTTCCCTTCGAGCGGTGGCAGTACGCGCATGGTGGTAGCGGCACTCAACGGGAAGCCTAAACTAAGGCAAGCCTAAGTCAGTAGGCGGGTCCGATCTATGACCCCATAAGTCTCACTTATGGGCAGCCGCCGCGTTCCACCAGGCGTATGCAGGCGGCAAGGCACACGTCCGCGACCTGGCGAAGCCCCGCGCATCGCGCTGACTACCACCTGCCCGGCCGGTACCTCCGCTCGACATGCCCCTCCAGTTCGTCGGGATGGAAGTAGACGGGCCGCAGGTCGCCGTGTGCGTAGCGTTTCGACTGGTCGTCGAAGTGCGGTGAGTCGGGGTGACCGCTGGTGCCGCCCGCCGTTATCGCCCAGGCGCGCAGCCGTGGTCCGAACTCCACCACTGCCACGAAGCTGTTGCCGCTGGTGCCGTAGTAGCGCTTCGTTCCCGGGTGGCGCATCGCTCCGAACGACGCGAGTGAGCCCCATCGCGACGAGGTGAAGGGGACGGGGATGCTCGGCTTGTCGTCGCTGAACTCCTGGCCGATCGAGCCGTCGTTGCGCTGGTAGCGGTTGATGTCGCCCCACGGCACCTGCCAGCCGCCGAAGTCCCGCGTCAGCTGGTCCACCGCCGTCCGGAGCGCCCCGAGCCGCTGCCCGTCGGTCGCTCGCCCGGCCATGTAGTCCCAGACCGACATACCGGCTTCCACGGCCGACTCGGAGGTGAGCGCCCACAGCGCATCGCCCCAGAACACGGCGAGCGACGTGGCGGCCGACCGCTCGGCCCAGCGGTGGTCCCAGCGGCGCAGCACGGCGATGGGCCCGGCCAGCTGGGCCTTCTGCGCGCTGCCGTCGGGGAGTTGGGCCCATGCGGCGACGAGCCCCGGCAGCAGGCGTGCGAAGGCGGTGAGGTAGGGATCGAAGGCGGCCTCGATCAGCCTCCGCGGGGTGAAGTCGTCGCGCGCGGAGAGGACCCGGATCGCCTGCGGCCCGCGCGGGTTCTCCCCGACCCGGTCGAAGTAGCGCGGGTAGTCGGCCGCGTCGGGGCTGTCCGCACCCGCCGCGGTCCAGGGCCAGTTGTTCGTGTTGAACACCCAGCCGTTCCTCGGGTTCACGGCCTGCGGCATGCTCGCCAGGCTGTGCAGGCCGTGCCAGTCGGTCGCGGGATCGCTGCCGTCGACGGGCTCGGCGAAGTCGAAGCGGTCGTCGCGCACCGGCATGAACTGTGGCATCAGGAAGGCGATGGTGCCCTTCGAGTCGGCGAAGAGCGTGTTGTTCGAGCTGTTCGCCCTGAGCCCCGCAACCCGCAGATAGCCCGCGTAGTCCCGCGTCTTGGTGCGCAGGAAGCTCTGCTTGAGCGCGTCGAGCGGCTTGTTCATCAGTGCGCACGCGATCCACTTGCCGTCCGCTTCGCGCACGATCGGGCCGTGGTGTGTGGCGAAGGTGGTGAAGCCGCGCTCGTCCCGTCCGCCGTCCTCGGTCCTGCAGGACAACGTGATCGTCTTCGTCGTCACGGGGCGCAGCTCATCGCCGTAGCGGTAGCGGCGGCGACCGTCCGGCCCTGTGACGATCCGCTCGGCGAACTCGTCGACGTTGTCGACGCCGCTCGTCGTGTGCATCCACCCCGTGTGCGCGTTGAAGCCCTGGTAGACGAAGAACTGTCCCCAGGTGGCGGCACCGTAGACATTGAGCCCCTCGCCGCTGGTCACATGCTGCTCGGAACGGAAGAAGAAGCTGGTGTGCGGGTTGATCAGCAGCAGCGCACGGCCGTCCCTGGTACGGCTCGGCGCGATCGCCATGCCGTTCGATCCCGTGGGTTCGCGCGGCGGAAGACCTCGCTCCTCATCGGTCATCGGCACCGCCCGCCCGCCGTAGAAGGCTTCGAGCCGGCTGAGCCGCACCGATGCGATGTCACCGCCGATGCTGCCTTCCGAGAAGCTCAACGGCATCCACGGCTCGAACCGCTTCAGCACGCTCGGACGCACCTCGGGATGGGTCGCGAGGTAGTAGTTCAGCCCGTCGGCCCAGGCCCGCAGCAGCGCGCGCAGCCAGGCCGGGGCCGTGGCGTACACCTTCTTGAGGGACACGGGGTCGAGGAACAGCCGCTGGCGCAGGTCCTGCCAGATCGCGCTCTCGCCCTCGGCCTCGGCGAGACGGCCGAGGGCGACCAGATAGTTGCGTTCGATCCGTGGGAAGTCGTCCTCGGCCTGGGCGTACATCATCCCGAACACGGCGTCGGCGTCGCTCTCGCCCACCACATGCGCGACGCCCCAGTCGTCGCGGCTGATCGTCACGCGCGCCGCATGCCCGCGCCAGCGGGCCGCGTCGCGGAGCGACTGCTCCGGTCCCGCGAACGCCGCGCCGCAGGGCACGCCCGCTGCGACGGCGGCGAGCCCGGCCGCTCCGCCCAGGACGCGGCGTCGGCTCACCCCGGTGTTCCGCACGTGGCCCATGCCCCGCTCCACCACGGCGGCGGGTCAGATGCGGTCGGCGGCGATGAGCAGGTAGTGGAAGCTGCCCTCGCGGTACGCGGTCAGGAAGGGCTCCTCGATGCCGGTGGCGAGCGAGGACTCGGCCCGCAGTTCCCAGTAGGGGATGGTCGCGGCCGTGAGGTCGACGACATTGATGGGGACGAGGTTGTTGGCGGCGAGCGCCTTGAAGTACGCGCTGCGGGGGTGGATGTTGCAGGTGTAGTGCTCGTCGATCCGGCTGACGGCCTTGGAGCGGCCGCCGGTGACGTCGTTGTAGCAGCCGGTGATGCAGACATAGCGTCCGCCGTGCGCCAGCAGCCGGGAGTACTCGGAGAAGAGCTGGAACAGGTCCACGTACATGGTGGACTCGTTGTTCCAGATCCCCTGGAAGGCACCGGACGGGAAGCCCGTGTCCAGCATGTTGCGGAAGTGGTAGCCCACCTTCGCGTCCACGCCGCGCTTACGGGCCTGGGCGTTGGCGAAATCGACCTGGGACTCGGAGATGGACACCCCCTCGACCTGGCAGCCGAAACGCTGGTTGGCCATGATGCTGGTGCCGCCGCGGCCGCAGCCGGAGTCGAGCAGGCGATGGCCGGGCTCGACGGCCCCCAGGTGATCCAGGAGCACGTCCGCCTGCGCCGACTCCAGGCGGTGCATCTCCTCGATGATGCGCTCGTCCCGGGTCTCCTCGGGCCCTTCGAGGACCGAGGGGTCGTAGTCGCCCGTCCCGTAGTGGTGGTGGTAGAGGCCGTCGACATCGCCGAGGCGCAGATTGACCGGGTCCTTCTCGTTGTTCCAGTACTCCGCGACGGCCTGCTGGTAGGCGGTGCGCAGGACGCGGGCAGGGGCATCCGGGGTCATCGTCATCGTGAGAGCTCCTTACGACGTGCCGGGGGTCCGAGGTGGGGGAAGGGCGGATGCCGGCCGGTGTCAGGCGGGCGTGCGGGAGACCTCGACGTTCTCCAGGACGCCGAGCGCGTCGGGCACCAGGACGGCGGCCGAGTGATAGGCGCTGACCAGGTAGGAGATGACGGCCTGGTCGTTGATGCCCATGAACCGCACGTTCAGACCCGGCTCGTACTCGTCGGGGATGCCGGTCTGGCGCAGTCCGACCACGCCCTCGGCCTCCTCGCCGGTGCGCATCGCCAGGATCGAGGTGGCGCCCTCGGCGGAGACCTCCAGCTTCCCCAAGGGGTAGATCGGCACACCGCGCCAGGCGGGGACGCGGTGGCCGCCGACGTCCACGGCGTCGAAGTAGATGCCGCGCTTGTTGCACTCGCGGCCGAACGCGGCGATGGCGCGCGGGTGCGCGAAGAACGCCTTGGTCTGCCGCCGCATGCTCAGCAGTTCGTCGAAGTCGTCCGGTGTGGGCGGCCCCGAATGGGTGGAGATGCGCTGGCCGTGGTCGGCGTTGTGGAGGAGCCCGAACTCCCGGTTGTTGACCAGCTCGTGCTCCTGGCGCTCGCGCAGCGCCTCGATGGTCAGCCGCAGCTGCTGTTCGACCTGGTTCATCGGGTCGTTGTAGAGGTCGGCGACCCTGCTGTGCACCTTGAGGACCGTCTGCGCGACGCTCAACTCGTACTGGCGGGGCTCCAGTTCGTAGTCCACGAACGTGCCGGGCAGTACGGGCTCACCGGCGTGCCCGGCGGCGAGCGCGACGTCGGCCTCGCCGCGCCTGTTCTGCGGCCGCTCGCCCTCGGCCTGGCGCGCCCGCACATGGGACCGCAGCCCCTCGTGCTGCCCCGCGATCTCCTCGTACGCCTGCCGGGGCAGCACCAGGACGGTGCACGCGGTCACCGCGCGGGTGGTGAACTCCCAGTCGCCGGGCTCCTCCCCGACCACCTGCCCGCCGAAGAAGCCGCCGTCGGCGACGCTGCCGAGCCGGGTCTCCTCGCCGTACTTGCCGGTGCCGATCTTCTCCGCCTTGCCGTGCACCATCAGATAGACGTGGTCGGCGGGCCGCCCCGCCTCGGCGAGGACCTGGCCCGGCTCGAACTCCTGCTGCTGGAACCGATCGGCCAGCGCCCGCAGCGCCTCGGGGTCGTCGAAGCCGCGCAGCAGCGGCAGCTCCCCCAGTTCCGCGGGGACGACCCGGGCGTCGGCGCCCTCCTGCACGAAGGTCACCCGGCCGTCACCCACCGCGTACACCAGGCGCCGGTTGACCCGGTACGTGCCGCCGCCCACCTCCACCCAGGGCAGTGTCCGCAGCAGCCAGCGGGAGCTGATGCCCTGCATCTGCGGAACGGTCTTGGTGGTGGTCGTCAGATTGCGCGCGGCCGCGATGCCCAGGCTCAACTGCGCCTGTCCCGCGCTCTGTTCAGGCTGCTCCGGCTGTTCCGGCGACGCTGCGGTCGTCATCCTGGTCCCCTCCAACGGCATTGGGGTGCTCACGGCACGACAGACTCATGCGGCGATCCCGCCGCAGGAGTTGCGCGCCGCAAGTGAAGCAGCGCGCGTCGACGGCGGTCGAGGGTGACCATCTCCGCATCCCATGCGTTTGCGCCACCTGCCCCGCACCCCGGCCACCCTGCACAAACGGCCCGCGGCGGCCCGTGGGAGCGGCATCCACCGCCGCCGAGGACGGCCGGATTCCGATGAACCGCCCCCGATCGCCCGAAGCCATGTGGAATTGGCCGCGTGGACACCTCAATTCCCGCTATGAGCAGGGTTGTTCTGGGCAGGGCGGAGGGCGGCGCCGATGCCGGGGAGGGCCGGGACGCCCTTGTCCCCCTCTCCGGGGCCGTGCTATCCCTGCGTCGACGGCCGAGCCGATCCTTTCCCCGTGGACGGAGTTGCGGATGAACGCGCCCAATCCCGGTACGCCCGAGCCACCCGCCGACGCTGCCGGCTCCCCCCACCTGCTGACACGCCTCCTTTCCGGGCCGTCCGGACTCGGAACCGGCTCCCTGCGCCTCGCACCCGTGCCGGTCGCGGAACCGGACATATCGCTGCCCGCCGACCCTGAATCGCCCTCCGACGCCTCCGCGCCAGAGCCGCCGCCGGCCTCGCAGCGGATCGAGGGGCTCTACTGCCCGCCCGCCGTACGGGACGATCGCGCGCTGGCCGACGAGGTCAACGACCGGCTCGTCGAGTGGGCCGAGCAAGAGGTGGGCCTCTACCCGGACACCGAACACCGGGAGGCGCTCGTCGGCTTCGACCCGGGGCGTTCGGTGGTCCTGTGCCACCCGGACGCGCCGGGCATCGACCACCTCATGGCCGCCGCCCGGCTGCTGGTCGGCGAGAACGCCGTGGACGACTACTTCTGCGAAGCGGAGTACGGCGGCAGCGCGGACCGGCGCGGCGCGGCGCTCGCCGTCGCCCAGTCCGCGATCGATCCCCCGCACAACACCCCGCGCTACGAGGCCGATTGGCGGTCCGGAGTGGAATCCCATCCGGCGCTGCGCTCGATGCGCTCGGCCATGGACCACTTCCGCGCCCTGGCCACCCCGGCGCAGGCGCACCGTTTCCGGCACGACATCGCCAGTCTCTACCTCGGGTACAACGCCGAGGGCGACTGCATCTCCCAGCACCGCACCCCCGCGGTGTGGGAGTACCTGGTGCAGCGGCAGTTCAACAGCTTCCGTCCGTGCCTGACCCTCACCGACGCGGTCGGCGGCTACGAGCTGCCCGCCCACCTCTTCGCGGACCCCGCCGTGCAGCGCGCCGTCGCCCTGTCCTCGAACGCCTCGACCATCTGCAACGACCTGTACTCGCTGCGCAAGGAGCAGCAGAGCGAGCGCTTCCACTACAGCCTGCCCACCGTGATCGCCGCCGAGGAGGACTGCTCCATCGAGGACGCCTTCCAGCAGGCGATCGAGGTCCACAACGACGTCGTCCATCTCTTCGAGGAGCAGGCCGCCGCACTCTCCGCCACCGATCCGCTTCTCGCCCGCTTCATGACCGGCCTGACGAACTGGGTGGGCGGCAACCACGAATGGCACGCCGGGAACGTCGGCACCCGGTACGCGACGTCACCCTGACGGGGGCAACCTGCCGGCAACCCTTGACGTTTCTCCGGACTCGTTCTTAACCTCTCGGTGTAGTTCGTAGTTCGCACCCTTGCAGTTCCCGTGCTGCGGCGCTTTCCGCAGCGTTTTGACAGGCATAGACACAGACCACCTGTCGGTGGTCTCGTCATGCCTTTTTCCATGCTCCCCGTGCCACCGATGGGTCCTCCTCAAAGGCGGATTCATGGCACAACGTCCGAGCGTCAAAGGCGTCGCCGACGTCGTTGCGCTCATCGATGGGCTGGGAAAGATCACCGGCCGGGCGCAGGTCATCTGGTTTCTCGTGTTCGGCGGGCTTTTCCTCGACGCCTACTCGAACGCCGCGCTGAGCGCCGGTCTGGGGCCGATGACGTCCCAGATGGAACTCACCAGCACCCAGGTCTCGATCCTCACGGCCACCGCCCCGGCCCTGGCGATCGTCTTCAACCCGGTCGGCGGCTGGCTCGCCACCCGGATCGGCCGCGTCCCCCCGCTGCTCATCGCCAAGGTGTTCGCCATCGCGGGCGCCCTGCTCGCCGCCTTCGCCGGTGACTTCACCGTCGTCTGGCTCGGCCGGGTCCTGGTGGGCGTCGCGTACGGCATCGACTTCGCCGTCGCCATGGCACTGCTCGCCGAGTACACGCCCGCGAAACTGGGCGGCCGCCTCAACCTGTGGCAGGCCGTCTGGTACGTCGCGACCACCACCAACCTCGCGCTCGCCCTCGTCTTCTTCCACCTGGACGTCGGCGCGGACATCTGGCGCTGGTCGGTCGGCTCGGCCGCGGTCGTCGCCGTGACGCTGCTGATCGGTCAGTGGCTGATGCTGCGGGAGAGCCCCACCTGGCTGGCGAGCAAGGGCCGCCTCGACGAGGCCGTCGCCAACCTGGACACGATCTACGGCATCAAGGCCGTCGCCGGGCAGCCCGACGAGGCGACCCGCGCCGCCGCCGAGGCGCCCGCCGTCGGCTTCCGTCAGGCCGGACTGCTCTTCAAAGGCGCGTACCTGCCGCGCACGGTCCTCTCCTCCGTCATCTCGCTCGGGCAGTCCATGCAGTACTTCGCGGTCGGCTGGTACCTCCCGCTGATCAGCCTGACGATCTTCGGCGAGAGCTTCGAGAAGGCGACGATCGGCTCGATGGTCTTCAACGCCTTCGGCATCGCGGGCGGCCTCCTCTCCGCCTACTTCGGCCGCCGCCTCGGACTGCGGCTCAGCTCCGCCGCCGGATTCGCCGGGGTCTTCGTGGCGCTGCTCGCGATGGGGCTGACCTTCGAGAGGGTGCCCACGGCCGTCGCGTTCCTGCTGCCGGTCCTCTTCATCCTCTGCCACTCCGCGGGCCCCGGCGCCAACGGCAAGTCCATCGCCGCGCTCTCGTACAGCAGCGACGTCCGGGCGCTCGGCACCGGTGTCACCGGGATGGTGGGCAGCTTCGGCAGCGTCATCGGGCTGTATGTGTTCCCGCAGATCAAGGACGCGCTCGGGCTCGCCGACACCTTCCTCGTGCTCTCCGTCGTGCCGCTGCTCGGCCTGATCACCTGCCTGGCGATCAAGTGGGACCCGACGAAGGCCGCGTCGCCCGACGAGGCCGCGGGGCAGGACAGGACCGCCGCCACGCGGACGGGCTCACCGGCTCACCCGTAAGGCTCGCAATGAAAGGGCTGCCATGACGCAGACGTTCCCCGGCGCCGCCGCACGGCGCGGTGTGCTGTCCATCGACGAGGGCACCACGGGCACCCGGGCCGGAGTGGTCCTCGACTCCGGCGCCGCCCACGAGGTGTTCTACCGGCCGATCAAGGTCAGCCACCCGGACGACCTCTCGGTCGAGCAGGACCCGATGGAGATCTGGACCGCCACCGTCGAGGTGGCCCGCCGCGCCGTCGGCCGGGCGCACGAGGAAGGCATCGAGATCACCGCGGTGGCGCTCGCCACCCAGCGGGCCACCGCGCTGCTGTGGGACCGGGTGACCGGGCGGCCGCTGCTGCCCGCCGTGGTGTGGCAGGACCGGCGGTACGCGGCCGAACTCACCGCGTACGAGACGGACTGGGACGCCGCCCTGCTGGCCCGCCAGGGCCGCCCGGTCGGCGCTCGCGCCCCCTTCCTGTGGGCCGCCCGGCAGATCGCCACGCACCCGGAGGTGGCCGCCGCGCACCACGCGGGGCGGCTGCTCTTCGGCACCGTCGACACCTGGCTGATCTGGCGGCTCACCGGCGGCGCCGTACACGCCACGACGCCGACGAACGCCGCGTCCACCGGCGGCTATCTCCTGGCACGGCACGCCTGGGACGAGGAGTGGATCGGCCACCTCGGCTTCCCCCTCGACCTGCTGCCCGAGCTCCGCTCCGACGACGCGGGATTCGGCACCACCGACCCGGCCGCCCTCGGCATCGCCGTACCGCTGGCCGCCGCCATGGGCGACCAGCACGCCGCACTCGTCGCGCTCGGCGGCCTCTCCGCGGGCCAGGGCATGTGCATGTACGGGACCGGCGCCTTCGTCGACGCGGCGACCGGCACCACGCCCGCCCTGCCCCGTCCCGACATCTCCGGGGTGCTCGCCCAGCCCGGACGGCGGCAGGGCGACGTCAGCCACTACAGCCTGGAGGCGTACACCTCCACGGTGGGTTCGGCGCTGCACTGGCTCTGCGACGACCTGGGGCTCTTCGCCTCGCCGAAGGAACTCGGCGACGAGGCGGCCCTGGTCCCCCGCCGCCCCGGCCGCACCCCGCGTTTCGTCCCCGCGCTCGCCGGAGTCCGTACGCCGGTCTGGCACCCGGAGGCCACCGCGGCCCTCACCGGGCTCACCCTCGCCACCACTCGCGCCGACCTCGCCCGCGCCGTGCTCGACGGGATCGCGCACTCGGTGTGCGACCTGATCGACGGGGTCGCCGACACCATGGGCGCACCGTTCACCCGGCTCCGGGTCGGCGGCGGCGTCTCCGGCAGCGATCCGCTCCTGCAGATCCAGGCCGACCTGACCGGGCTGCCCCTCGAACGGGTCGCCGACTCCGCCACCGCGAGCCTGCGGGGCACCGCGTATCTCGCCGGTGTCGCCCAGGGCCTGTGGTCCTCGCTCGAAGAGGTCGTCGAGGCACAGCCGCTCGGCCGGATCTTCGAGCCCGCGATTCCGGCGGCCGAGCGCGCCGCTGAGCGGTCCGCCTGGCGCAATGTGCTCATCGCCCACCTCGGCGACCCCGCGCTGCTCCCCCTGAAGGACCCCGAACCTGACACCCCCCGCTGACGGCCCCGCCGTCGCCCCGGCGTCCCGTGCCGACCACGCGGCCGCCGCATTGGAACACCAGGAGTTGATGTTGTGATCACCATGCCCGCAAGGAAGCCGCGGCGCGGCGCGGCGGCGACCCGCCGCACGCCCCTGCTGCTCGACCGGAAGGACCTCAAGCACCGGCTTGCCGACGACACGTACGACGTGCTCGTCATAGGCGGCGGCGTCACCGGGGCGTACGCCGTGCTCGACGCGGCATCGCGCGGGCTGCGCGCGGCGCTGGTCGAGAAGGACGACTTCGCCTCCGGCACGTCGTCGAAGTCCTCGAAGATGGTGCACGGCGGCCTGCGCTACATCGAGCAGGGCAACGTCAATCTCGTACGCCACTCGCTCCTGGAGCGGCACCGCTTCCGCAGGAACGCCCCGCACCTGGTGCACCGGCTGCCGTTCCTCTTCCCGATCCTGGAGAAGGAGGGCATCTTCGACGCCCGCCTCGCCAAGGGCTTCGAGGGTCTGCTGTGGACGTACGACCTGGTCGGCGGCTGGCGGATCGGCAAGCTGCACCAGCGGCTCACCGTTCCCGAGGTCCTCGCCCAGGCGCCGACGCTGCGCGCGGAGCACCTCAAGGGCGGTCTCATGTACTTCGACGCCCGCACCGATGACGCCCGCCTCGTCCTGACCATCGTGCGGACCGCGGCCGCGCTCGGTGCGACGGTCCTCAACGGCGTCAGGGCCGAGGGCCTGCTGATGCAGTCGGGCACAGTGGCCGGTGCCCGGGTCGCGGCGGACGGCGACACCTTCGACATCCGTGCGCGGGCCGTCGTCAACGCCACCGGCGTATGGACCGACGAGCTGGACGCGAAGGCGGACGACGGCCACCGGCCGCAGGTCAGGCCCGCCAAGGGCGTGCACATCGTGGTCCCTTGGGACAAGGTGCGGATCAACTGCACGGTCACCGTGCCGATTCCGGGCCGGGCGCGCCGCGCGACCTGCACCCGCTGGGGCAACAGCGTCGTGCTCGGCACCACCGACGAGGACTACCAGGGCTCCCCCGACGATGTGCACTGCACCCGCCAGGAGATGGACTTCCTGCTCGAGGGCGCCAACACCGCCTTCGAGGGGAAGCTCACCCCGGACGACGTGGTCGGCTCCATCGGCGGTCTGCGCCCGCTGGTCGGCGGCAAGGAGGGCGCGACCCTCGACATGCGCCGCGACCACCACATCACGGTCGGCCGCACCGGCATGGTGACGGTGACCGGCGGCAAGCTCACCACCAGCAGGCACATGGGCGAACTCGTCGTCGACAAGGTGATGACGGTCCTCGGCCGCAAGGCGAAGAGCCGCACCGCGCACCTGCCGCTGCTCGGCGGCGCCGGTTACGACGCCGAGGCCGTCGCGGCGTCCGGGGGCATCGCCGCGCACCTCGGCGAGCGCTTCGGCACCGAGGCCCGCTTCGTCGGCGACCTGATCCAGGACGACCCGGCGCTCGCCGAGCCGGTCGTCGCGGGACTCCCGTACACCAGGGCCGAGGTGGTGTACGCGGCCCGCGCCGAGCTGGCCCGCTCCGTCGACGACGTGCTCTCGCGCCGCACCCGCGCCCGGCTCTTCGCCAGGGACGCGTCCGTCGAGGCCGCCGAGGCCGTCGGCGCGATCCTCGGCCAGGAACTGAACCTCCCGGAGGCCGAGGTGGAGCGCTCGGTCTCCGAGTACCTCACGGCCGTCCGGCACGAAAAGTCCGTACTCCTCGAAGGGGCAGCAGCATGATCAGCCGTCAGACCATCACCCACCCGTTCAACCGGGGCAACTACACGATCGGCGCCCCCAGCTTCGCCAAGTGGGCGCGGAACACCCCGGTCGGGGACGGCGACGCCGCCCTCCAGGTGAACCCGGTCGAGGTGCCCGGGAGCGTGATAGCGGCGCTGCGCGAGGCCGCGCACGCCGTGCACACCGCCCGCGAAGAGGTCGTCACCCGCACCCGTGACTGGTGGGCGGGCTCGATGATCGGCGAGACCGAGGGCCGTCCCGCGACGCCGGACGCGGTGGTCGTCGAGGCGGCCGACGCCGACCAGGTCGCGGCCGTGCTGCGGATCTGCCACGAGGCAGGCATCCCTGTCACCCCGTCAGCGGGCCGCTCCAACGTCACCGGTGCGGCGCTCCCCGTCTTCGGCGGCGTCGTCCTCGACGTCTGCGGCATGAACGAGATCACCGGCTTCGACGCCGAGTCGCACATCGTGGACGTCCAGGCAGGCATGTTCGGCGACCTCTTCGAGAAGCAGCTCCAGGAGGAGTACGGCGTCACCACCGGCCACTGGCCCTCCGCGTTCGCCGTCTCCACGGTCGGCGGCTGGATCGCCTGCCGCGGCGCCGGTCAGCTCTCCACCCGGTACGGCAAGATCGAGGACATGGTCGTCGGCGTGGACGTCGTGCACGCCGACGGCACGCGCGCCACGTACGGCGACTACGCCCGCGCCGCGGTGGGCCCGGACCTGCGTCAGCTGTTCGTCGGCTCCGAGGGCACGCTCGGCGTCATCGTCTCGGCGCGGCTGCGCGTCCACCCGCTGCCGGAGTACGCCGATGCCGTCGTGTACGGCTTCACGACGTTCGCCGACGGTCTGGACGCCTGCCGCAAGATCATGCAGCGCGGTGCGACCCCGGCCGTCCTGCGGCTCTACGACACCCTGGAGTCGGGCACCCACTTCGGCCACCCCGACACCAACCTCCTGCTCGTCGCCGACGAGGGGGACCCGGCCATCGTCGACGCCTCCATCAGCGTGGCGGCCGAGGTCTGCGAGGCGTACGGACCCGAGCTGGACAGCCAGGCGGTCTTCGAGCGCTGGCTGGACGAGCGGATGCTGGTCGGCAAGTCCGCCGACGGCTTCACGCCGGGACCCGGCTTCGTCGCCGACACCCTGGAGATGGCCGCGTCCTGGACCGATCTGCCGGTGATCTACGAGGAGGTGGTCGCCGCCATCCAGTCGGTGCCCGGCACCCTGGCCGCCTCGGCCCACCAGTCCCACGCGTACACCGACGGCGCCTGCGTCTACTTCTCGCTGCGCGGCGACGTGGCACCCGAGTCGCGCCGCGCCTGGTACCGCTCGGTGTGGGACGCGGCGAACGCCGTACTGATCAAGCACGCGGCGGCGCTCAGCCACCACCACGGCTGCGGTCTGCTGCGCGGCCCCTACCTGGCGGAATCCCTCGGCGCCGGCTTCGTGACCTTCGTCGCGGTGAAGGAGGCCCTGGACCCGGCAGGCATCCTCAACCCTGGCAAGCTGGGCCTCCCCAGCCGATTCGGTACGTCTCCGCTGCACTGATGCCCGTACCTGCGCAGCCACGAACCCCTTCCTCCCCAGGCAGGTCCTTGCCATGACCCGTTCCCCTTCCCGGTCCTGCGCCCCGGTCGACCCCCGGCTCACCGCGGCGTTCGCCGAGGTGCCGGTCGTCGCGTCGGTCGTCGGCACCCAGCCGCTGCGGCAGTTCCTGACCGCACCGGCCAAGGTGTGCATCCTCGCGTCGTTCGCGGTGGGGCAACTGCCCCAGGTCGTACCGGCGCTGGGCCGGGCGGGGAAGACCGTGTTCGTGAACGTGGACAGCAGCCCCGGTCTCGCCCAGGACCGGGGCGCCCTCGAGTTCATCAAGAACATGGGCGCGCACGGCGTGGTCAGCACCCGGCTCTCCCTCATCGAGAAGGGCCGCCCGCTCGGCCTCCTGACGATGATGAAGGTGTTCGTCACCGACCGGTCCAATCTGCGGCGTTCCACGGACGCGATCTCGCGCGGCGCACCGGACCTGGTCGAGATCATGCCCGCCCCGATCGTCGCCCGGATGAGCGCGCAGGCACAGCGCGCGATGTCCCCTTCGGTCGCCGCGGGCTTCGTGGAGACCCCCGCGGACGTCGCGCTGGCGCTGGCCCTCGGGTCGACCGCCGCCGCCACGTCCGACCCCCGCCTCTGGAGTCTGCGCAGGGACCAGCTGCCGCCGGTCCCGCCCGCTCTGCTGAAGAGGCCCGCACCTCAGGAGTAACCCCATGACGTTTGTGGTCATAGCCCGCTACCGCACCAGCCCCGGTGCGGAGCACACCGTCCTGCCCCTGCTCGACACGATGGCCGCCGCCTCCCGCAAGGAGCCGGGCAACCTCGCCTACCGCGTCCACCAGGGCACCGCGGACCCGCGCACGATCGTCCTGTACGAGGAGTACGCCTCCGAGGCGGACTTCACCGCGCACTGCGCGAGCCCGCACTTCCAGGAGATCGTGCTCGGCACGGTCGTCCCGCTCCTGGAGAGCCGCGACGTGCTGCGCTGCACCCCGCGTCCGGAGGTGGACGCGTGAAGACCCGTGCGGCGGTGCTGCGCCGGACCTCGACCGCCCGCCCGTACTCCGGCACCCGGCCGGTCGAGGTGGAGGAACTGGAACTCGGCGCCCCGCGCGAGGGCGAGGTCCTTGTCCGCATCGCCGCCGCCTCGCTCTGCCACTCGGACCTCTCGGTGGTCAACGGCGACCGGGTCCGCCCGCTGCCGATGGCCCTGGGGCACGAGGCGGTGGGGGTCGTCCAGGACACCGGCCCCGGCGTCGGCCGGGTCTCCCCCGGTGACCATGTGGCGCTGGTCTTCGTGCCGAGCTGCGGCTTCTGCGACGACTGCGCGGCGGGGCGGCCCGCCCTGTGCGCCCAGGCCTCGGCGTCGAACGGTTCCGGCGCGCTGCTGCACGGCCCGTCCCTGCTGACCGACGCATCCGGCAGCCCGGTCCACCACCAGCTCGGCGTCTCCGCGTTCTCCGAACACGCGGTGCTCGCCCAGGAGTCGGTGGTGCCGATCCCCAAGGACATCCCGTTCGCGGTCGCTTCGATGTTCGGCTGCGCGGTGCTCACGGGCGCGGGCGCGGTGATCAACACGGCGGCCCTGCGTCCGGGCCAGTCGGCGGTGGTCTACGGCCTGGGCGGCGTGGGGCTCTCCGCGGTCCTCGGTGCGCGCGCCGCGGGAGCGTACCCCGTCATCGCGGTCGACCCGGTGCGGGAGAAGCGCGAGCTGGCGCTGCGGCTGGGGGCGACCCATGCGTACGCCCCCGAGGACGCGGTGCGCGAGATCCGTGAACTGACCTCAGGCGGCGCCGAGTTGGCGGTGGAGGCGGTGGGCAGCCCGAAGGTGATGGCGGAGTGTCTGGCCGTCGTGGCCCGGGGCGGCAAGGTCGTCTCGGTGGGCCTCGCCGCGCCCGACCGGATGCTGGAGGTCCCTGCCCTGGCGTTCGCGGGCGAGGGCAAGTCCCTCCTCGGCTCGTACATGGGTGACGCGGTGCCGCGCCGCGACATCCCGAGGTTCCTCGGCCTGTGGCGGGCGGGTCTGATGCCCGTGGAACGCATGCTCAGCGGCACGCTCCCGCTCACCGGCATCAACACGGCGCTGGAGGAGCTGGCTTCGGGCCGGGCGATCCGTCAGGTCATCGACACCTCAGGCCTGCTCACCGCCTGACGCCCAGCGTGGCGGCGTAGTCCGCGAACCAGTCCAGCATGTCGGGGCGGAGCACGGCGCCCGCCGTGCTGACGTCGGTGACGCGTTCGCCCTGGAGGATGCGTTTGACCGGGACCTCCAGCTTCTTGCCCGTGAGGGTGCGGGGCACGGCGTCGACGGGGACGACGACGTCCGGGACATGGCGTGGCGACAGGCTCCGACTGATCGCCGCGACGATCTCGTCGCGCAGGGCGTCGTCGAACCGCTCCCCTTGCGCGGGCACGACGAACAGGGGCAAGTAGTAGCTGCCGTCGGGCAGTTCGGCGCCGATGACGAGGCTGTCCGCGATCCGCGGGAGCCGTTCGACGACGGCGTACAGGTCGGCCGAGCCCATCCGCACGCCCATGCGGTTGAGCGTGGCGTCGGAGCGTCCCGCCACCACGACGGAGAGGTCGGCGTCCACGGTCACCCAGTCGCCGTGGCGCCACACCCCCGGATACATGTCGAAGTAGGTGCCCCTGTACCGCTCGTGGCCGGGATCGTCGACGAAGCGCAGCGGCATCGACGGCAGGGGCGCCGTCACCACCAGCTCGCCCTGCTCCCCGGTACGTGGCTGTCCCGTGCCGTCACCTGAGCGTCGCGCCTGAGTCGGGCGTCCGTCAGGGGCGGCACGGTCACGGCGTCGGCGATGCGGGTGGCGAGCACCGTCTGCCAGTGGTCGGGCACGTGATCACGCAGGCCGGGCACGAGCACGACCGTGGGCCTGGGGGTGCGGTTCATGTCGGGAGCTCCGTTTTCCTGAGGGCCGGTGCCGGGGCCAGGGTCGAGACCGGGACGAGGCCCTTGGCGTAGTGGCGTCTGCCGAGGGCGAAGGCGAGGCCCGCGGCGAGCGAGACGAGCGGGACGACGCCGAGTGCGGCGTCCAGGCCGATCCGGTCGGCGAGCATGCCGGTCACCGCGGGGCCCGGCGCCAGGCCGATGAGGCTGTTGGCGAGGGTGAGCGTGGCCATGGCCGTCGCCGCGACGGCGGCCGGGGTCAGGCTCGCCACCATGGCGGCGGCGGGGCCCGCCGTGGCGTTGGAGAGCAGGGTGCCGATGCCGACGAGGACGATTTGCGGTGCGCCGGGCGGCAGTTGGAACCCTGCCGTGAGCAGGGTCAGGGATCCGGCGCTGCAGATGATGGCGACGGACCATTTCAGGTGGGGGTTGCGGCGGCCGAGCCGGTCGCAGACGAGGCCGCCGCCGATCATGCCGATCCCGGTGATGAGGGCGAAGACTCCGGCGGCGAGCCCGGCCTTGGCGGGCGCGAGGCCGTAGTACCGGTCGAGGAAGCTCGGCATCCAGGCCAGCAGCGCCATCGCGATGAACATCTGCAGCCCGCTGCCGACGTAGGCGCACAGCACGGAGACGGAGGAGACGAGGCGCGGCAGCAGCGACCGCAGTGGGCCCTCCGCTCCCGCCGGGGCCCCGCGTTCGGCACCGGCCGCCGCCAGCTTCCGCTCCGTGACGACGACGCCGTACACCGCGGCCAGGACGAGTCCGAACAGTCCCATGACGCCGAACGTCCAGCGCCAGCCCAGGTGTTGGGCCACGACGCCGCCGATCGACACACCCAGCACCGATCCGAAGGCGCCGCCCGCGATGAACGCGCCGGAGAGCGTGGCCCGCAGGCCCACCGGAAACACGCTGAGCACCACCGCGATGCCGACGCTCCCGTACGCCGCCTCTCCCACGCCGACCATGAAGCGGCCCAGGAAACATCTGCCCGTAACTCGCGGAGACCGCGCAGCCCAGGGTCGCGAGGCTCCACACGACCGCGGCGAGGACCAGGCTCCTGACCCGGCCCCAGCGGTCGGCGAGCAGGGACAGCGGAACGGTCAGCACACCGACCATCAGGGCGACGATGCCGCTCAGGGAGCCCAACTGGGCGTCCGAGAGCAGCCAGTCGGCCTTCAGCAGCGGAAACACCGCGTTCAGGACCTGCCGCGACATGTAGTCGGACAGCAGGAGCCCGAAGCTGAGGGCGAACACCAGCCACGCGTAGCCGCGGGTCATCGGCTCAGGCCGGCCGGTCACCGGTGATCCCCGCGCGCTCCATCTTGCGGACGGCGGGCCAGTAGTCCTGGACGGCGTAGTGCTGCGTGGAGCGGTTGTCCCAGATGGCGACGCTGTTCTCGGTCCAGCGCCAGCGGACCTGGTACTCGGGGACGGCGGCCTGGCTGATCAGATAGTTGAGCAGGAGGTTCGCGCCGGGGGCGTGGTCCTGGCCGAAGCGGACGTTCTCGGGGGTGTGGTGGTTGACGAAGTGCGTGGTGAAGGCGTTGACGAAGAGGATCTTCTCGCCGGTCTCCGGGTGGGTGCGCACCACCGGGTGCTCCGGGTCCGGATAGCGGGCCTTGAGCTGGTGGCGCTGTTCCATCGGCATGACCGCGCCGAAGCTCGCCTCGATGCTGTGCCGGGCCCGCAGCCCTGCGATCCGGGTGCGGATGTGCTCGGGAAGCCTGCGGTAGGCCTCGGCCATGTTCACCCAGATCGTGTCGCCGCCCACCTCGGGGGTCTCCACACAGCGCAGTACGGCACCCAGGGGCGGGCAGTCGCGCCAGGTCGCGTCGCAGTGCAGGGCGTTCTCGTAGTGCTCGGGCCTGCTGTCCAGGTCCTTGTAGATGCGGACGAGACCCGGGTGGTCGGGGTCGCTGCCGAGGACCGGGTGGTCCTCCAGCGGGCCGAGGCGGGCGGCGAAGGCAACGTGATCGGCGCGCGTGAGGTCCTGGTCACGCAGGAACAGCACCTTGTGGCGGAGCAGGAGTTGCTTGATCTCGGCGAACAGGGCGTCGTCGTGGGCGGCCTCGCCGAGCTGGACGCCGTGCAGTTCGGCGCCGATGGTACAGGTCAGGGGTTCGGCCTGGATCCGGGTTCGGGTGGAGGTCTGCGTCATTGCACTCTCCTGGGAAGGGGGTTCAACACATGGGGGGACTGCTCAGGGGATGAGGACCGACGAGCCGGTGGTGCGACCGGCCTCCAGCGCGCGGTGCGCCGCCACCGCGTCGTCGAGGGCGAAGCGCTGGTTGACGCGGATGCCGATGCGTCCGGCGGCGACATGGCCGAAGAGCTCGGTGGCGAGCGCGTCCCGTTCGGAGGGTTCGGCGATGTAGTCGGCGAGCGCGGGCCGGGTCACGAACAGCGAGCCGTGGATGACGAGTTGCATCGCGTCGAGCGGCGGCACTCCGGAGGAGGTGCCGAAGCAGACGAGCAGGCCACGGCGGCGCAGCGAGGCCATGGACGCGGCGACGGTGTCCTTGCCGATGCTGTCGAGGACGAGGGGGACGCCCTCCCCGCCGGTCAGTTCGCGCACGCGCGCGGCGACGTCCTCCTGCCGGTACAGGACGGTGTGGTCGCAGCCGTGGGCGCGGGCGAGCGCGGCCTTCTCCTCGGTGGAGGCGGTGCCGATGACGGTGAGGCCGAGCAGCTTCGCCCACTGGCAGACGATCAGGCCGACGCCGCCCGCCGCGGCGTGCAGCAGGATCGTGTCCCCCGGCGTGAGCGGGTGGATGCGGCGCAGCAGATACGCGGCCGTGAGCCCGCGCATCGTCATGGCGGCCGCGGTCTCGCAGTCGATCGCGTGGGGCAGGCGGATCAACGAGTCGGCGGGCATGACCCGTTCGGTGCTGTAGGCGCCGAGCGGGCTTCCGGTGTACGTGACGCGGTCGCCCTCGGCGACGTGGGTGACGCCCGCGCCGACGGCCTCGACGACACCGGCGCCCTCGACGCCGAGCCCGGCGGGCAGCGGGGCCGGGTACAGGCCCGTACGGAAGTAGGTGTCGGCGAAGTTGAGGCCGACGGCCTCGTGCCGGACGCGGACCTCGCCGGGCCCCGGGTCACCGACGGTGATCGGTTCGCGGCGCAGGACGTCGGGGCCGCCGGTCTCGTGGAAGCGGATGGCGTAGGCCACGGGGTGCTCTCTTCGTTCGCGCTAAGGGGCTCTCGTACTACGGGGCGTTCGTGCGACGGGGCGTCAGCGGTCGGTGTCGCGGAGCATGAACCCCCGCTGTCCGGGGCGCCTGTTGGGCACCATGCCGAGCCGGGCGAGGGTCTCGTCGGTGTCCGCGTAGTACTCCCCGATGTGGTAGATCGCCTTGGCCTCCGCGCCGTTCGCGACGTCGCGGCCGAGGGCGTCGGCGATCTGCACCATCTGCTCGACCTGTCGTACGGAACTCATGCGCTCGCCCTTGCGGGCCCAGAGGTTGTCCTCGTTGCCCACGCGGACGTGCACGCCCAGGGCGATGCCGATCGCGTTCATGGGGGCGACGGCGCGCATCGACGACTCGATGGTGAGGACCGCGCCGTCGGGGACGCGGCGTACGAACTCGATGAGGTCGGCGGGGTGGCGTCCGGCGAACCCGCCGCCGATGGCCACGTAGTTGAGGACCAGGGGGCCCGTGTGGACACCGCTGCGGATCAGGCGCTCGACGGTTTCCAGCTGCGCGAGGGTGGCGAGCTGGAAGTGCGGCTGGATGCCGTTCGCGTGCAGGCGCTCGAGGTGCTCCAGGTAGAAGTCGGGACCGGCCTCGACGACCATGTCGCGGTAGGCCTGGTAGTAGTCGGGCTTGGCGATGGAGGTGCCGGCCAGGTCGTCGTCCGACATGATCTCGACGATGTTCATCTGGCTGGTGTTGATGGCGATCGTCACCTGGTCGGGGCGCGGGGTGAGTTCGGCGAGCAGGTGGCGGGTGTCGTAGCTCAGCCACTTCGCCTCGGCGCCCTCGTCCTCGGGGGCGAACGAGATGGACCCCCCGATCTGCAGGACCATGTCCGGGACGGCCTCGCGCAGCCGTCCGATCAGTTCGTTGAACATGGACATGCGCTTGGAGCCGTGCCCGTCCAGTTCGCGTACGTGGATGTGGAGCACGGTGGCACCGGCGTTGCGGCAGTCGACGGCAGCCTGGACGTGCTCGTCCATGGTCAGGGGGAGGTCGTCGGCGTCGCCGGGGAGCCACTCCGGCCCGTAGGGGGCGGCCTGGATCACCAGCTTCTGCTGGTTCTCGGGCAGCAAGGAGTCATCGAGGAAGTGCATGGGTCATCTCCTGGTGCGCGGACGTGGCGGGCCGTCGACCGTCTGCAGACGTCGGCCCAACTCGCGGTCGCCGCAAGGGAGTTGCTCGAAGGAGCCGTGATGTCCGTTGCGGTACCGCCACGTTAAGAGCGGGTTACGCGCCGCGCTTCACGGGAGGTGACAGAAGACTTGTCACTTGGGGACAGGGCCCATGTCCGTCCGGCGGGCGCGCCAGTCACGCGCGCTGGTGCCGAACTGGTCGCGGAACCAGCGGGAGAAGGCGCTGGGGGCGGAGAAGCCGAGCAGCCCCGAGATCTCCGTCAGGGAGCGCCGGGGGTTCGCCACCAGCTGCTCGGCCAGCTGGGTGCGCGTGGCATTGACGAGCGAGGAGAACGTCTCGCCCGCCGCGGCCAGATGCCGGTGCACGGTCCTGCGGTCGACGCCGAGGCTCCGCGCGACCTGTTCGATCGAGCAGCGTCCGGTGGGCAGCAGGACCTCGATCAGCTCGTGCACCCGGTCCAGCTCGGTGGCCTCCGAGGGGACCGCGATGGATTCGAAGTACTGCCGGGCGTAGCCGCGCAGCAGGGGGTCCGACATCGCGTTGGGGGTGTCGAGTTCGCTGGCGTAGAAGACGATTCCGTTGAATTCCCGGTCGAATTCCACCACGGGACCGAAATGGTTCCGGTGCGCGGCGATGTCGTACGGGGCCCGATGCGTGAAGCACACGGACACCGGCTGCCAGCGGGCGCCGAGGAAGACCCGCAGAAATCCGTGGAAGGCGCCGACGGCCAGCTCGACGGCCTGCCGGGCCGGGCGCGCGTCGCCGACCTCCAGGCTCACCTTGACGGTGGCGAGTCCGTTCGCCTCGCTGAGGCGGCTGCGCAGCATTTCGTTGTACATGCGCTCGTGGCGGATCAGGAGCTGGGCCGCGCTGCGGGCATCGGGCTCCTCGCGCAGGACGAGGCTGATGGGCCCGAGGTTCGAGAAGCGGCGGCGCTCGGCGAGTTGCAGGCCGAAGTCCTCGCGGCCTGCGGCTTCCGCGGAGAGTTCGAGGAGTTCGGTGACGGCGGCGCCGGAGATCCACCGGTCCTGGACGGCGAGTCCCACCGGGTCGATGCCGACGCGTTTCATGAGGGCACGCGGGTCGATGCCGAGTGACTGGCTGAGCTCTACGTAGCCGCTCAGTGCTGCGTTGCGGACCAGCGGCTTCATCGGGCGCTCCAAGGCTCTGTCCCCAACGGCTCTGTCCCCAACAGGTAAGCCATCCGCCCCGCCAGGTCAAGCGCTGTGCCGGGCCATCACCTAGCGTGGCACCACCGCGGGGCCCGCACAGAATGCCCGGCGGGAGACACCTTGGCGAGGTCCCCGTGGAGTTCTCCCCGCAGTGCAGAACCACGACGACAAGGAACCGCATGACCGACCCGACCGACCTGTGCGCGCTCCTCGCCCGATCCGTCCGGTCGCACGCCGTCAGGACCGCCGTGCGGCAGGGCGGTGACCTGCTGACGTACGCCCAACTCGACGACATGGCGGCCCGGTTCGCCGCGCTGCTGCACGCCAAGGGGGTACGGGCGGGCGACCGCGTGGCGGTGGCGCTGCCCAACGTCCTCCACTTCCCCGTCGTGTACTACGGCATCCTGCGCGCCGGTGGCGTGGTGGTCCCGATGAATCCCCTGCTGAAGTCGGGGGAAATGGCGTTCGTGCTGCGCGACTGCGGGGCCCGGCTCGTGGTGGCCTCTCCGGCCTGCGCGGACGAGACCACGCCCGCGGTGGCGCAGGCCGGTGCGGAGTGCCTGGTCGCGGACGCCGCGGCCTTCGCCGCGCTGTCGCGCTCGACCGCTCCGGTGACCGGTTCGGCCGGTGGCGCCCGCGACGACACCGCGGTGATCCTGTACACCTCCGGCACCACAGGGACTCCCAAGGGGGCGGAGCTGACGCACGGAAACCTCGTGAGCAACGCGCTGACCACGGCGCGGACCCTGCTGCGCGTGGGGCCCGACGACGTCCTCTTCGGCGGCCTCCCGCTGTTCCACGCGTTCGGGCAGACCTGCGCCCTCAACTCCGCGGTCGCGGCGGGCTCCTGTCTGACGCTGCTGCCGCGCTTCGACGCGGCCGGAGCCCTGGCGACGCTGCGCCGCGACGAGGTGACCGTCTTCCTCGGCGTACCCACGATGTACACCGCACTCCTCCAGAACGGCATCGGGCAGCCCCTGCCGCGGCTGCGTCTCGCGGTGTCGGGCGGCGCCTCGCTGCCCGTCGAGCTGCTGCACACCGCCGAGCGGGACCTGGGCGTCACCGTCCTGGAGGGCTACGGCCTCTCGGAGACGTCTCCGGTCGCCTGCTTCAACCCGCCGGACCGGCCCCGCAAGGCCGGTTCCATCGGGCTCCCCGTGCACGGGGTCGAACTGCGGCTCGTCGCCGACGACGGTTCCGCCGTCGCCACCGGCCAGGTCGGCGAACTCGCGATCCGCGGCGAGAACGTCATGAAGGGCTACTGGAACCGGCCCGACGCCACCGCCCGGGCCTTCCAGGACGGCTGGTTCCTCAGCGGCGACCTCGCCCGCGTCGACGACGACGGCTACTACTTCATCGTCGACCGCAAGAAGGACCTCGTCATCCGCGGCGGCTACAACGTCTATCCGCGCGAGATCGAGGAGGTCCTCTACCAGCACCCGGACGTCGCCGAAGCAGCGGTGGTCGGCGTCCCCGACCCGGCACTCGGCGAGGAGATGGCCGCGGTCCTGGTCCTGCGCCCCGGCGCACACACCTCCCCGGACGAGCTGCGCTCCTACGTCAAGGAGCGGGTGGCGGCCTACAAGTACCCGCGGATCGTACGGATCATCGACGCACTGCCCAAGGGGGCCACGGGCAAGATCCTCAAGCGGGACATCGTGCTCTGAGTCATTGCTCCACGAAGTCCGCGGACAGGGCGCACAGCTTCCAGCCGTCCTTGGTCCTGCTCATCGTGCCGTTGTAGTCGATGTCCTTGACGTAGTGGCGGTACTTGGCGGGTACGCCCGTGAACGTCTCGTGGACGAGCATGGTGGCGCTGGTCGGGCTGGTCTGTGCGATGCCGACGATGGTGTTGTGGAAGCGCACGTTCTTCTTCCAGGGGCCCAGGTTCGGGTCGTAGGCGGGGGTGAACTCGGACACGAGCTTGTCCACGTTGCCCTTGATGCGGTCGCAGATGAGGGCGTCGACCTCGTCCCACTTCTCGGCGTTGGCGCCGTCGATCAGTCGGCGGGTGGCCAGGACGAGGGCGGGGTCGGCACTGCCGGAGGCCGGTGTGCCGACGGGGGTGTCGGGGGCGTTGAAGACCGGCGGCGGTGCGGGCAGCTCGTAACCGGCGGGAACGTGCCGCCGCAGCGAGCGGCGCCAGCTGCCGTCCTTGATCATCTGCTGGATCGCGGTCGTGATCTTCTGCTGGAGTGCGGCATCGCCCTTCTTCAGGCCGACTCCGTAACGCTCGCGCGTGAAGCGGTGGCCGACCACGCGCAGCTTGCCCGGATGCTGCGCCGCGTATCCGGCGAGGATGACGTCGTCGGTGGTGACCGCGTCCGCCTGGCGGGCGAGCAGCGCGTCGACGCACGCCGAGTAGGTCTCGCGGCTGATCAGGCGCGCCTCCGCGGCGAAGTCCCGCTTGATCTTCGCGGCCGATGTGGACCCGCTGGCGGTGCACACCGTACGGCCGTTGAGGGAGTCGGGGCCGGTGATGCCGCGGGGGTCGGAGCGCACCAGCAGGTCCTGGCCGGTGATGAAGTACGGCCCCGCGAAGGTGACGCGCTGTTTGCGCTCGGCGGTGATCGAGTAGCTGGCGACCGCGAAGTCGACGGCGCCGCTCTCGATCAACTCCTCACGGCGGTCGGACGGGGCCTGCTTCCAGGAGATGTGGTCAGGGGTGACCCCCAGCGACTTGGCGATGTACGTGGCCACGTCCACATCGAAACCTTCGGGTGCCCGGCCCGGGCGGCGCACCGCGAGTCCGGGCTGGTCGTACTTGATGCCGATCGTCAGGTGTCGGGGAGCGGGTGCCGGGTCGGCCGGGGCGGGTGCCGCGCTCAGGGCGAGTCCTGCGGCGGCGGCGAGGCCGAGCACGACAGCGGTCTGGGGCATACGGGCTCTCATGAGGGCTCCAGGGAAAGGGAATTGACGAGGGAACGGGCTACGCCGTCAGACCCTTGGGCCAGATGGTGGCGTAGGTGTCGCGGATGTCGTGGCAGGCGGCCACGAGGCGGGTGACGTCGTCGTCGGTGAGTGCGGAGTGCAGCGAGAACCGCACGAGGGTGCGGTTGTGGGGGACGGCGGGGGCGAAGAACATCGAGCCGAACACGCCGCGTTCCTCCAGGAGGTCGCGGACCTGGATGCCGCCGAGATCGGGTCCGGTCTGCAGGGACACGATCTGGCTCGCGGAACCCTGCAGGTCGTAGCCGAGCGCGCCGATCTCCCCGCGTACGTGCGCGGAGACCTCCCGCAGCCGGGTGCGCCGCCAGTCGTCGGCGCGGACGGCGTCGAGGGCGGCGGCGAGCCCGGCCACGTCGTGCGGAAGCAGGGTCGAGCTGAAGATCGCCGGGTACGACGCGAAGCGGAAGTAGTCGACGAACTGCGGGTCACCGCAGGCGACGAAGCCGGCCCGGCCAGCGAACGTCTTGGACAGACTGGCGACCTGGAAGTGCACCCGGTGGGCGAGCCCGAGCTGCGCCGTCAGGCCCTCGCCGTGTGCGCCGTGGGTGCCCAGGGAGTGGGACTCATCGACGACGAGGACGCAGCCGTTCTCCTCGGCGGCGTCGCAGATCTCCCCGAGCGGGCAGAGGCTGCCGTTGGAGCTGTAGACCGAGTCGACGCAGACCACTCCGGGCCCGTGCTCGGCGATCTTCCGGCGCAGATGTGCGGGGTCGTTGTGCCGGAACCCGTATACGGGTGCTCCGGCGTCGCGCGCGCCCTGCCACAGCGACATGTGGGCGAGCAGGTCGATGTAGACGGGCGTGGTGCGGTCGGCGATCGACTGCAGCAGGCCGAGATTGGCGTCCCAGCCGGACTGGCACAGGATCCCGGCGGACATGCCGAGGTGTACGGCTAGGGCGTGTTCCAGGCGGAGTTGAGGGTGGTCGCCGTGGAGCAGGACGCCGGAGGCGAGGATGCCGGTGCCCACGTCGGCGAGGCAGTCGGCCATCGCCTTGGCGATGCGCGGGTCGGCGGCGAGCGCCAGGTAGTCGTTGCTGGTGAGCAGGACGGAGTCCGGACCCGGGGTCCGGCCCCGCGTGATGATCTGGCCGCCCCACGTTCCGCGCACGCGTTCCTCGTGGAAGCGCACGACGCGCTCGCGCAGGGCGGCGGGCAGGACGGAAGCCGGGGGCGGTGCGGTGGTCTGGGGGGTGGCGAGGGCGCCTGAGTGTGCGGCCGAAACCATGCTCTGGAGGCTAGGCCGGACACCAGGCAAAAGGTCTCTGCACGGCGACACGTCAGGGTGATCGGCGAGGCGTGGAAGTGATCTTCCGGTGGGACAAGCGTCCGGTCCGCTGATGCGGTCACCGGCCGATGGGCCCGCCCGGTGGACCATGGGCCGCCGGGTCCGGCGCGCCCTGCCCCGGGAGCGTGCCGGTGTGAGAGAACGTCACGGTTCCCGGCTCCTCCCGGAGAGGCACAGCACGTGCACAGGCCCACGCGTCGGACGTACGCCACCACGGCGGCCGGTGCTCTCGTCGTCGCGCTCGTGACCTGCGCGCTGCTCCTCGCGCACCGGCCGCAGCAGTCGCGGGCGGACGATCCCATCAAGGTCGGGGTGCTGCACTCCCTCACCGGCAGCGTCGCCATCGCCGAGCGGCCCATCAACGACGCCACCCTGCTGGCCATCGACGAACTCAACCAGCAGGGCGGCCTGTTGGGACGCACCATCCAGCCGGTCATCGTGGACGGCCGCTCCGACTGGCCCACCTTCGGCGCGGGCGCCGAGCGGCTGCTCACGCAGGACCGGGTGAGCGCGGTCTTCGGCTGCTACACCTCGGCCAGCCGCAAACAGGTCGTCCCGATCTTCGAGAAGCACGACGGCGCGCTGTTCTACCCGACCTTCTACGAAGGCATCGAGTCCTCCCCGAACGTCGTCTACACCGGGGCCGCCCCGAACCAGCAGAGCATCCCCGGGGTGAAGTGGTTCATGGAGAACCGCGGCCGCAAGATCTTCCTCGTCGGCTCCGACTACATCTATCCGCGCGCCACGAACGCCGTCCTCAAGGCGCAGATCGCCTACCTCGGCGGGAAGGTGATCGGCGAGCGCTACATTCCCCTCGGTTCGTCGGACACCGCCGCCACGGTCCGCGCGATCACCGCGGCCCGGCCCGAGGTCATCGTCAGCACCATGGTCGGGGACAGCAACATCCCCTTCTTCAAGGAGCTGCGCGCCGCCGGGATCACTCCGCGTACCGTGCCCATCCTGAACCTGGTGATCGGGGAGGTGGAGCTGCAGTCGTTCGACGCCCGCACCATGGCCGGGGACTACGTCGCGCTCAACTACTTCCAGAGCCTCGACAATCCCGCCAACCGCCGCTTCGTGGCCGCCTTCAAGCACCGCTATGGGGCGAGCCGGGCGATCTCCGACCAGATGGAGGCCGCCTACACCAGCGTCCACCTGTGGGCACAGGCCGTCCGCAAGGCCGGCACCGCCGAACCGACCGCCGTACTCAAGGCGGTACGCGGGCAGTCCTACGACGCCCCCGGAGGACAGGTCTTCGTCGACGAGCAGAATCTGCACACCTGGAAGACCGCCCGCATCGGACAGATCCGCCCCGACGGCCAGGTCGATGTCGTCTGGGCCTCCGAGGCCCTGATCCACCCCATGCCGTACAGCATCTTCCGCACCACGCGGCACTGGCAGGACCTGGTGTCCTCGCTCTACACCCGCTGGGGCCGCAGCTGGCAGGCTCCGCCGCCCGAAAGCCCCGCCCCGCCTACCCCCAAGGGTGGTTGACGTGCCCCTCTGGCTCCAGGGACTGCTCGCAGTCGGCCTCGCGGTCGCCCTCGCGCACATGACGCTCTTCGCGGTGGGCCGTCTCTTCCCCGCCGACGAGAAGCGCTCCGTGGACAACACCATCATCAGTGCGGCGCTCGGCACGATCGGCGGCGCCTACGCCCTGCTTCTCTCCTTCACGATCTCGGTGGTCTGGCACAACTACGCCGACACCCAGGCGATCGTGGCCCGCGAGGCGAACGCCGTGGCCGACCTGGAGCGCATGTCCCGCGGCTTCTCCCTGCCCGTCCAGCGCGAGGTCCAGGACGCCTCCCGTACGTACATGAGGCTCACCGTCGACGAGGAGTGGCAGCTCCTCGCCCAGGGCCGCTCCAGCGTCCGCGCAGACGCGAGCCTGGTCGAACTCTGGCACGTCTACACGGAGATGCCGGACGCCGAGCGGTCCTCGTCGCTGTACTCGCAGTCCCTGACACGCCTCAACGAGATCGGCGACAACCGCCGCATGCGCCTCCTGACCGCCACCGAGTCGATCCCGACGGTGATCGTGTTCCTGCTGTACGCGGGCGCGGCGGTGACGATGACGCTGACCTGTCTCTACTCGATGAAGAGCAGACGCCTGCACCGCGTCCTGCTCACCTTCCTGGCCGCGATCCTCTCCTTCGGCCTGTTCCTGATCAGCTCCCTGGACCAGCCCTTCGGCACCAAGCTCCCGGTCTCCCCGGAACCGCTCAGATACGTGCTCGCGCACATGCAGCAACTGGAGTACTGACAGGCAGGGCCTGCAGTCGTCACTCCCCGGGCACCTATCCGAGGAACGACAGACGGACCTGACGGCGCGGATTGTCCTTGTTCGTGTCGACCAGGCACACCGACTGCCACGTCCCCAGCTCCAGGCTCCCGCCGACGACCGGCAGGGTCGCGTGGGGCGGGACCAGGGCCGGCAGGACGTGGTCGCGGCCGTGGCCGGGGCTGCCGTGGCGGTGCTGCCAGCGGTCGTCGGCGGGGAGCAGGGTGTGCAGCGCGGCGAGGAGGTCGTCGTCGCTGCCCGCGCCCGTCTCCAGGACCGCGATGCCCGCGGTGGCGTGCGGGACGAAGACGTTGAGGAGGCCGTCGCGCCCCGCCGCCACCTCCCGCAGGAAGCGTTCGCAGTCGTGTGTGAGGTCGACGACCGTCTCGGCCGAGCCGGTGTCGATGTGGAGGACCCGGGTGGTGAAGGCATCGGACATGGGACCATCCTCCCCCACCCCGCCTCCCATTCCGTGATACGAGGCGTCCGCCTTTCGAGACGCCATTGACCCTGCGTACGCGATCTGGCTACGTTCTGCGGCATGTTGCGTTCAGCCTTGCTCACCACGCGCGGTCACATCGACCTGCTGCGGGTGGCCTCCTCCGCGTGTCGTCGCGGCTGCTGACGCCCTCTCACCCGCTCTTCTTCTTGCCCGGCCGGTAGGCCCGCTCCCTCGCTCCCACGCGACACCCGTGTGCGTCACGCACCCGGCGTGCGCGCCCGAGCGTCGCCGACGCGCACCGCCCCGGCCCCCTCCCCCGCCGTGGAGCCCTCTTGAGCATCAGCCATGCCCCGCCGCATGCCTCGACCGACATTTCCGATATATCCAAGGATCAGAGTCCTCCCGATGACGCGACCGGTCCGCCCGGACCGGAACTCGTCCCCCTCGTCCCGTCCTCCAGCCGCCGCACCCTCGTCCCCCGCTGGCTGCGCCGCACCTCGGGCCCGCTCCTGCTGCTCGCCCTGTGGCAACTCCTCAGCGCCACCGGCGTGTTGAAGGCCGACGTGCTCGCCTCGCCGGGCACCATCGCACGCGTCGCCGGTGATCTGATCGGGGACGGGTCCCTGCCCTCCGCCATGGGCGTCTCGCTGCAGCGCGTCGCGGTCGGGCTGCTGTTCGGCACCGTCGTCGGCACCGCCCTCGCCCTGGTCTCCGGACTCTTCAGGATCGGCGAGGACCTCGTCGACGCCAGCGTGCAGATGCTGCGGACGGTGCCGTTCGTCGGGCTCATCCCGCTGTTCATCATCTGGTTCGGCATCGGCGAGGCACCCAAGATCGCCATCATCACCCTGGGCGTCTCCTTCCCCCTCTATCTCAACGTGTACGCGGGGATCCGGGGCGTGGACTCCCAGCTGATCGAGGCCGGGGAATCGCTCGGCCTCTCGCGCTGGGGCCTCGTGAGGCACGTCATCCTGCCCGGGGCGCTGCCCGGCGCCATGACGGGACTGCGCTACTCGCTGGGCATCGCCTGGCTCGCCCTCGTCTTCGCCGAGCAGATCAACGCCGACGCGGGCATCGGCTTCCTGATGGTCCAGGCCCGCGACTTCCTGCGCACCGACGTGATCGTCGTCTGCCTGATCGTCTACGCCTTCCTCGGCCTGATCGCCGACTTCATCGTCCGCACCCTCGAAAGGCTGCTGCTGCAATGGCGACCGACGTTCACCGGCCGGTGACCACCGCCGGGGCCACCACCCCTTCCGCCGTACGCGTCGACGGGCTGACCCGCGCCTTCGACGGCCGCGCCGTGATCGACCGGCTGCATCTCGACGTCAGGCCGGGCGAGTTCGTGGCCCTGCTCGGGCGCAGCGGCTGCGGAAAGTCCACGCTGCTTCGCATCCTCGCCGGGCTCGACCGCGACATCGAGGGCACCGTGCTCGTGCCGCGCCGCAAGGCCGTCGCCTTCCAGTCCCCGCGCCTGATGCCGTGGAAGCGGGTGTGGCGCAATGTGCTGCTCGGGCTGCCCGGCAAACCCCAACGGGACGTCGCGGAACAGGCGTTGGCGGAGGTCGGCCTCAAGCACCGCACGAACGCCTGGCCCAAGACGCTCTCCGGCGGCGAGGCCCAGCGCGCCTCGCTGGCCCGCGCCCTGGTGCGCGAGCCCGATCTGCTGCTGCTCGACGAGCCGTTCGGCGCGCTCGACGCGCTCACCCGCATCAAGGCGCAGCGCCTGGTCGACGAGTTGTGGCAGCGCCGCGGCTGCGCGGTGCTGCTCGTCACGCACGACGTGGAGGAGGCCGTGCTCCTCGCCGACCGGGTGCTCGTCATGGACAACGGCGTCATCGCGTACGAGAAGGAGATCGATCTGGACCGGCCGCGCGGCATCGCCGACCCCAGGTTCGCCGAGATCCGCGCGGATCTGCTGCATCGCCTGGGCGTGGAGGCGCCCGACGCCGCGGCACCGGCATCGGCTCCGTCTCCGTCTCCGTCTCCGGCGAAGGGACCCGCAACCGACGCCACGACGGACAACGGCTCCGACTCCAACTCCGTCGACGCGCCCACACACTCCGCCGCCTAGCCCCCTACCCCCCTCCCCGCTGCTCCCCTCCCCTCTCATGAACGGATCGCACACCACAGCCATGCGACGACCACGCCTCGCCCCAGCCGCCCTGCTCCTTCCCCTGGCCCTGCTGCTCGCCGCCTGCTCCGGCATCTCGTCCGCCGACTCCTCGTCGGGCGGTGGTGGCTCGATCGACGGCAAGGGGTCGCTCACCCTCAACGTCGGTGACCAGAAGGGGGGTTCGGAGGCGGTGCTGCGCGCGGCCGGGGAGCTCGACGACCTCACGTACAAGATTCACTGGTCGACATTCACCTCGGGGCCGCCCCTCCTCGAAGCCATCAACGCCAAGGCCGTGGACCTCGGTGCGGTCGGCAACACGCCGCCGGTCTTCGCGGCCGGCGCGGACTCGAAGATCTCCGTGGTGGCGGCGAGCCACGGCACGGCGACCGGCGAGGCGATCCTCGTCCCGAACGGCTCGCCCCTGAAGAAGACCGCCGACCTCAAGGGCAAGTCGGTGGCGGTGGCGCAGGGTTCGTCGGCCCACTACCAGCTCGTCGCGTCCCTCAAGGAGGCCGGGCTCGACTTCAAGGACATCAAGGTCAAGTATCTGCAGCCCGCCGACGCGCTCGCCGCGTTCACCGGCGGCAAGGTGGACGCCTGGGCCGTCTGGGACCCGTACACCTCGCAGATCCTGCAGCCGGGGAAGGGCCGGGTGCTGACCGACGGCGAGGGCGTGGTGAACGGTCTCAGCTTCCAGGTGGCGGCGCCGGGCGCCCTGAAGGACAAGAAGAAGTCCGCGGCGATCGCCGACTACCTCAAGCGGCTGCGCAGGGCTCAGGCCTGGGTCTACAAGCACCCGGAGGAGTGGGCGAAGGTCTGGGCGAAGGACACGGGCCTGCCGTACGAGGTCGCGCTCGCGTCGGTCAAGCGCAGCCACGGCACGCGCGTCCCGGTGGCGGTGGACAAGAACGTGATCACGTCCGAGCAGGACATCGCGGACACGTTCACCGAGCTCAAGCTGATCCCCCGCCGCGTCGACTTCGGCGACTACGTCGACACCCGCTTCAACGGCGGCCTGCCGCCCTCCACCACCGCGCCGCGCACCTACCGCAAGGAGAACTGAGCATGACCGTCCACCTGCACTGGTTCCTGCCGACCGGCGGCGACGGCCGCACCCTCGTCGACCGGCACGCCTACACCGACGGCGGCATCACCCGTTCCCGCGTCACTCCGGTGAGCGGTGTGCGGGCGCCCGACATCGAGTATCTCGCCCAGATCGCCAAGGCCGCCGAGCAGCTGGGCTTCGAGGCGGTGCTCACGCCGACCGGGACGTGGTGCGAGGACGCGTGGCTGACGACGGTGGCGCTCGCCCAGCACACGGAGCGGCTCAAGTTCCTCGTCGCGTTCCGTCCCGGCGTCATATCCCCGGTGCTCGCCGCGCAGATGGCGGCGACGTACCAGCGCATCACGCGTGGTCGGCTGCTCCTCAACGTGGTCACGGGCGGCGACTCGACCGAACAGCGCCGGTTCGGCGACCACTTGGACCACGATCGCCGCTATGCCCGCACCGACGAGTTCCTCTCGGTCGTACGAGGGGTGTGGAGCGGTCGCCCCTACGACTTCGACGGCGAGCACTACCAGGTGGAGGGCGGTCTGACGGCGCTGCCGCCCGACCCGTTGCCGGAGATCTTCTTCGGTGGCTCGTCGGCGGCCGCGGGGCCCGTCGCGGCGCGGCACTCGGATGTGTATCTCACCTGGGGCGAGCCGCCGGAGCAGGTCAAGCAGAAGATCGACTGGATCCGCGGGCTCGCGGAGCGGGAGGGGCGCACGGTCCGCTTCGGCATCCGGCTGCACACGATCTCCCGCGACTCGTCGGCCGAGGCGTGGGCGACCGCGAACCGGCTGCTCGACGATCTCGACCCGGACACCATCGCCGCCGCTCAGGAGGCGCTGGGCCGCAGTGAATCGGTGGGCCAGCAGCGGATGCTGGCGCTGCACGGCGGCTCCCGCGACAAGCTGGAGATCGCGCCCAACCTGTGGGCGGGCGTCGGCCTGGTGCGCGGCGGCGCGGGCACGGCGCTGGTCGGCAGCCACGCGGAGGTCGCCGACCGGATCGAGGAGTACCACGCGCTGGGCGTGGAGCACTTCGTACTGTCCGGCTACCCGCATCTGGAGGAGGCGTACTGGTTCGGCGAGGGCGTCATCCCGGACCTGGCGCACCGCGGGCTCCTGTCGCGCATTCCGGTCTCGCCCCTGGGCGGGGTGCCCGCGGCGAACGGGCGTCCGGCGTCCGCTCCGGGCGGCGCGCCGCTGCTGGTGGCCGGCGGACGCTGACGACGAACGGTTCCGGGCAGGCCCCAACTGCCCGGAACCGGGCCCATATTCCCCATGTAGCGTCCCATTTATGAACAGCGTGGTGAATACACCCTGATAAACGGAAACGCCGTATGCGATTGCGGACCCGGCCATCACAAAGCGTAACGTGTGGTCCAGCTCACACCAACAGCTGTAAAAGATCTTGATTGGGCATATCCACATCCCAGTTTCCCTGTGACACGATGCCAATGCGTTGGCACTGACCACCCGACTCGGGTGGTTGCAGTACGGCAAGTTGCTTCTCCAAAGTTTTGGGCTAGCCGTAATTCGGGGGAACCAAGCATGCCCGCAATGATTGTCATCGGATACCGGGACGACCTCGACCGGGCGCTGCGGAACAGAGGATTGAATCCCTTCTATATCGTGCAGTCGCCCGCGATCCCGCCCCAGGGCATCGACTTCACCGTCGTCACCGATATCGAGAACGCCCATGAGATTCTGCGCGCGGCACTCGCCGCGCGCATCGACGATGTCGCAGGTGTGCTCAGCGTCCATGAGATGGGCGTATTCGGGGCCGCCTATCTGCGACAGCAGCTGAACCTTCCAGGGAACTCGGATTCGAGGAAGGTTCTCGACTTCCGGGACAAGTACCTCCAGAAGAACGCCTTGCCGCCCCACATCAGGCGGGCCCGCTGCCGCTATGTGCCGCCCGGCACTTCATATGCGGACCTGGCCGCCGAGTTCGGGGACGTCTTCGTCATCAAGCCCGCGAACGGCGGCGGTTCTCTGCGTACGACGGTCGTGCGCTCCCCGGAGTTGTACGAACAGGCCCTGGGCCCCTTTCCCGACCGGTCGGACGTCGCGGTCGTCGCCGAATCCTTCATCGACGCCCCGGAGTTCTACGTCGACGGCGTCTGGGGCGAAGGGCGGCTTCAATGGTCGACCCTGGTCCGCTACCGCGCCTCGCCGCTGAGCGCCGCCCAGGGCGGCATCATGGCCGCGTACATCCTGGACAGGAGGCTGCACACGGCACTGTTCCAGCAGGCGGAGGCGCTCACGGAGCAGGTGCTCTCCAGTCTTGAGGCACCCGACTGCGTGTTCCATCTCGAAATCTTCGACGAGGCGGACGGGTTGACGTTCGGCGAGTGCGCCCTGCGGCTCTCCGGCGGCCTTTCTCCCCGGTGCAACGAATTGACGTTCGGGGTCAACCTCTTCGACATCGAGATCAGCCTCGCGCTCGGCGAGGGAGTTCCGCACATCCAGGCCGCGCAAACACCGGAACGCTTCCACGCGCACATCCTCCTCCGTTCATCGAGCAACGGCGGGGTGACCCGGGCCGATTTCGAGCGCAACTTCACCATCGACGAGATGGATTACCGCTCGTCGCCCGGTACCCGGGTGGGGCCCTACGGCATGGTCGGCTACGCCATCGTCTCCGACACGGACGAGGCGACGCTGCAGAAGAAGGTCGATGACATCGTGAGATTCAACGAGGCCTGCTGAGACGGTCGGCCCTTGACGCCTTGTCTCCTCGGCTGACGCCGGACTTCCTCGAACCAGTCCTGGCCGCCCTCTCCCTCATTTACCGACCACCGGGCCGTGCCGTAACGGACCGCGGCATCCCCCGGATTCACGCGGTCTCCCCTCACCCCGTCGTCGCCTCTCAGAACCGGAACATGCCAGACCCCGCATCCCGATGATGACGGATCGCCCGGCATCACATCCTTGGGCATGTTCATGGCCTTCGGCCGACGGCGCACCCACCGCGCGGAATCGAAGCAATCGCCCTCTCCCTTTCCCCGCTCTTTCCCTGCTTCTCCATCCTTTTCGATCGGAGGTCTTCGCCCCTATGCCGGATCACCGTTCTCTTTCGACGCTTCCGCACCTGCTGGAGCGCGCGGCCCGTGACACGTCACGAGGCATCACGTTCATCGGCGGCTCCTTCGTGCCGTACACCGAGCTGCGGGAGTGCGCAGGCCGGATCTCTCAAGGGCTGCGCGACTGCGGCACCTCGCCGGGCGACCGTGCGCTGATCGTCGCCGATGACCCCGAGAGCTTCTTCCGCGCCTTCTGGGGGTGCGTCCTCGCCGGTGTCGTGGCGTGTCCCGTCGCCCTGCCGGCCGACCCCGGCCGCCTGCACGCCCAACTGGAGTATCTGCGCGGCCTCTTGGACGACCCGTTGGTGGTCGTGTCCAAGGCGTCCCACGGAGACCTGCCGGACGTCGGGCTGCGCACGGCCACCGTGGAGGAGCTGAGCCACGCCTCGCCCGCGCGGATCCAGCCCCCCGGGCCCGCGTCCGACGACCTCGCCCTGCTGATGCTCACCTCCGGGTCCACCGGATCCAGCAAGGCCGTCCGGCTCACCCACGCCAATCTCCTCGCGGCGCAGGCAGGCAAGGCCGGGGCGCTCGAACTGGGGCCCGCCGACACCACGTTGAACTGGATCTCGACCGATCACATCGCCGCGATCGAGGCCCATCTGCTGCCGATGCTCACCGGCGCCGACCAGGTCATGACGGTCCCCGCGACCGTCCTTGCCGACCCCGTGGAGTTCCTCAGGATGCTCACGGCGCACCGGGTCAGGCTGACGTTCACCCCCAACTTCCTGTTCGGGCAGATCAATCAGGCGCTCGCCGGACGGCCCCTCTCACGGCAGGAGGTGGACCTTTCGCAGGTGCGGTACGTCATTTCGGGCGGCGAGGCCACGGTGACCGCGACCGCACGGGACTTCCTCGCCGCGCTCGCGCCGTACGGGCTGCGCGAGGACGCGATCGTGCCCGCGTTCGGGATGACCGAGACCTGCGCGGGCAGCGTGTTCAACCGCGACTTCGCCACCCGCGACGGGCGCACGGAGTTCCCTCCGCTGGGCCGCCCCGTGCAGGGCCTGCACATCCGCATAGCCGACGACAACGACACGGTCCTCGCCTCCACGGACCGGCCGGGCGTGACCGAGCCCGGAGAGGTGCAGCTGCGCGGCACGATGGTCACGTCCGGGTACTTCGCCAACGAGCGTGCCACCGCGCAGGCGTTCACCGCCGACGGCTGGTTCCGCACCGGCGACCTGGGCCACCTTGACGCCGAAGGGCGCCTCACGCTGGTCGGCCGTACCAAGGACTCCATCATCGTCAATGGCGTCAACTACTACAGCCACGACCTCGAAACCGTCCTCGACGAGCTCGGCGAGGTGCGGCGCGGGCAGGTCGCCGCCTTCCCCGTCCGGCCCGAAGGCGCCGATTCCGAACAGCTCGCCATCGCCTTCGTGCCCGCGGGCGATGCCGCCGACGACCTGACCGTGTACCAGGCGATCGTGGCGATCCGCAGCTCGACGGTGATGCACTGGGGGTTCCGGCCCCAACTCGTCCTGCCCGTCACCGTGTCGGACATCCCCCGCGGCAACCTCGGCAAGGTCCAGCGGTCCCGGCTGCGCGCGGCCGTCGAGGCGGGCGCCCTCGATGCGGCGGCCCGCAGGGCGGACGAGGTGAGCACCCGGTTCCTCGGCGGGTACGTGGCGCCGGAGGGAGACACCGAGACCGCGCTCGCCGCCATCTACGCCCGCGCACTGGGCATCGCGAAGGTGCCGGTGACCGCCAGCTTCTTCGATCTGGGCGGCACCTCCCTCGACGTACTGCGCCTCAAGCTGGAGATCCAGAACGGGTTCGGCATCGACGACGTACCGATGTCGACGCTCCTTCAGGCGCCGTCCGTCCGCGCGCTGGCCGCCCGGCTCACCGCAGGGCAGGACACCGACGGCGACTCCGCCTACGATCCGCTCGTGCCCCTTCAAGTCACCGGCGAGGGAACGCCGTTGTTCTGCGTCCACCCCGGACTCGGCGAGGTCCTCGTCTTCATCAATCTCGCCAAGTACTTCACCGGGGAGCGGCCGTTCTACGCGCTGCGGGCGCGCGGGTTCGGGCAGGGCGAGACGCACTTCGCGTCGTTCGACGAGATGGTCTCCACCTATGTGGACGCGATCCGGCGGGTGCAGCCCAGGGGGCCCTATGCTGTCGCCGGGTACTCGTACGGCGGCGCCGTCGCCTTCGAGATCGCGAAACGCCTGGAGGCCGACGGCGACGAGGTCGGGTTCGTCGGCGTCTTCAACCTGCCGCCGAGCATCTCGGGCCGCATGAACGAGATCACCTTCACCGACGGCGCGATCAACCTCGCGCTGTTCCTCGAACTCATCGACGCCGCCGACATCGAGGCCCTGACCGCACGGCTGCGCCCCCTGCCCGAAGCCGACCAGCTGGCCCACCTCATCGAGAACGCACCCCAGCGGCGACTGACCGAACTGGACCTCACCGTCGAGCGGTTCACCGCCTGGGTGCACCTGGCCCAGAACATGGTGCACCTGGGCCGCACCTACGAACCGTCGGGAACGGTCGCCCAGGCGCACGTCTTCTACTGCACACCCCTCAAGGGCACCAAGCAGGAATGGCTGGACAACCAGCTGCGGCACTGGGACGACTTCACACGCCGCCCCACCACGTTCATCGAGGTCGACGGGGAGCACTACACCCTGATGAGCCCGCAGCACGTGCGGACCTTCCAGACCACACTGCGCCGCGAACTGGACCGCGCACTGGGCCAGTAGGCCCCGTAGCACCCCGCCAGGACGGACACACTCGGCTAAGGACGGAAACCAACGTATGCAAGGCAAGAAGATTCTCGTCACCGGAGGCACCGGCCAGGTCGCACGGCCCGTCGCCGAAGCGCTCGCCCCCGACAACGAAGTGTGGTGCCTGGGCCGGTTCGGCGACCGGGCCGCGCGCAAGGACCTGGAGGAGCGCGGCGCCCACACCTTCACCTGGGACATGGCCGCCGGTGAACTGGACGGCCTGCCGGACGACTTCACCCATGTGCTGCACTCCGCGGTGCACCGGGGCGACGGCACGGACTTCGACACGACCGCACGCGTCAACGCCGCCGGCACCGCCCGGCTGATGACGCACTGCGCCACGGCCGAGGCGTTCCTGTACGTCTCCTCCGGGGTGGTCTACAACCGGGCCGACCGCACCCATCGGTACCGCGAGACCGACCCGCTCGGCGGCGCGGCGCCCTGGCTGCCGACGTACCCCGTCGCGAAGCTGTCCGCGGAGGGCGTGGTGCGGGGCCTGAGCGAGGCACTCGCGCTGCCGTCCGTGATCGCCCGGCTCAACATCGCCTACGGGGTGCACGGCCACGGCGGCGTACCCATGATCCTGTTCAACCAGATGCGCGAGGGACGGGCCTGCGCGGTGCCCCGGGAGGGGCAGAACTACTGCAATCTCCTGCACGTCGACGACCTCGTCCGCCAGGTGCCGTTGCTGTGGGAGGCCGCGCGGGCGCCCGCGCGCGTCCTGAACTGGGGCGGTGACGAGGAGGTCGGCATCACCGACCTCCTGGAGTACATGTCGGCGCTCACGGGTGTACCGGTCCGGCTCGACCGCGGCGACCTCAGCCGGGAGACGGCCGTCTTCGACCACTCCGCCCGCCGCGCCCTGATCGGCGACTGCACCGTCGGCTGGCAGGCCGGAATCGCCCGCACCATGGCCGAGTTGTTCGAGGAGTACCGCGACCGCATCGAGGAGTACGTCGACGCGCACGCGGCCGGGACGTCCCTCGCCCAGCCCGCCGGCGATCGGGGTTAGCATGCGCAGGCCCGTGGACATCGACGCGCTCCAGCGGGTGCTGTGCGCGGCACTCGGCACCGACGCACCCGTGGGCGCACCGGCCCAACTCCTCCAGGACATCGGCGCGTTCACCGCTCTGGACCCCGCGGTGGCCGACCGCCCCACCCTCGTCGGCGGCGCGGCGCTGCACGGCCCGACGAGCCCGGCCCCCACGCCCCAGGCCCTCGACGCGCTCGTCCGGCGTGCCCAGGCGCTGGACGTACCCCAGATCCTCGTGCCCCACGTGCGCCGCACCGACGACACGGGCGCGCTGCGGGCGGCCGGTTTCGTGCCCGTCGCCGCCGACAGCGAGTGCGTCGTGCGGCTCACCGAGGACGTGGACGGACTCCTGCGCGCCCGCGTCGGGCCCGACCGGCTCCGCGAGCTGCGCGCCCGCCACGACGAGGTGTCCCGTGACGTCACCTGGCAGCGGATCCCGCTGGGCGAGCTCGCGGCACATCCCTCGGCGGGCGACGCCTTCGCCGGACTGCACGGGCGCGCTGCCGGGGGCCGCCACCATCCGTACGACGCCGACGCCCTCGACGCACTGGCGCGGAGCCCGCTGGCGGACCGCACCGAACTGCTCGTGCGCCGCCGCGAGGACACCGTCGTCCAGGTCGCGCTCCTGGTGGAGGCGCACAACGGCCAAGGGGTCTACCTCCTCGCGCACGCCGTCGACCCCGACGATCCCGGGGCGCGCAACGACCTCTACGCGGCGACCGTGTACCGCCTGTGCCACGACGCCCGGCACTCCGGACTCGGGTGGGTCCACCTCGGACCGGGGGACGCCGCCCGCCAACGGCGCCTGGGAGCCGACCTGTTCGTCCCCCTCGACCACTGGCTGCGCGCCCCGGGCCTGCCACCCACGGACGCAGAAGGCGAGCCTGCGCTGTCGCGCTTCGCGACGGAGCCCGTCACGACCGTGCCGGTCCCCGGCCCGGCCCGCTTCCGCCGCCAGCCGCGGTTCGACACGATCGACCTGTCGAGCAACACCAACCCGTTCCTGGGCGCCGACGGAATCTATCCGCACCTCGACACGACCGAACTCGCCGAGACCTATCTGTCGACGATCGCGCAGCTCCCCGGCCACGAGGGCGTCGGCAAGCTGAGCGCCGAGCATCTGCTGTTCTCCAGCGGGTCGGTCGACGGCGCCATGCTGCTCCTCGTGGCGCTCGCCTCGCCCGGCGAGACCGTCTGCGTCACACCGCCCACCTTCCCGCTGTACGCCCACTTCGCCCGCGTCCTGCGCCTGCCCGTCGTCGACGTCCCGCTGGGCGGCGACGATCTCTCCGGCCTCGACACCGAGCGGATCCTGGCCGCCGACCCGCGGGTGACCTTCCTGTGCGATCCGAACAACCCCGCGGGAACCAGGCTCGAACGGGCACAGGTGCTCGACCTCGTGACGCGCACCCGCGGCCTCGTGGTGATCGACGAGGCGTACGCCGAGTTCAGCGACAGCCCCTCGTACGCCGGTCTGGTCGCCCGGCACGACAACCTCATCGTGCTCAGGACCCTCTCGAAGGGCTGGAGACTCGCGGGCGCGCGCTGCGGGATCGCCCTGGCCGAGCCCGGCCTCGTCGACGCGCTGCGCAGGGTGCAGGTGCCCTTCGGGTTCACCGACGCGTCCCAGCGGGCCGCGCGGGACCGGCTCACCAACTCCCACGAGGCGCTCGACAGCATCCGGCGCATCCGTGCCGAACGCGACCGGACGGCCGCGGCGCTCGCCGAACATCCCGCGGTGGAGCGGGTGTTCCCCTCCGAGACCAACTTCCTGCTGGTCCGCCTGCACAAGCACGAGCGCGTGATGGAGCAGTTCCGCGCCGCGGGGATCGTCGTCGCCGACACCGGCCATGTCGTCCCCGGCACCTGCCGCGTCTCGATCGGCGACCGCCGCGCGAACGACACGCTGCTCCAGGCCCTCTCCGCGGAGACGTGAGGGCACGCCGTCCGTCCGGCAGGCACACCCCACCCGAAAGGAACCCGTTCGTGGGCCACGATTCCCCCGCCGACCGCCCCTTCACCAGCACCGTCGTCGCCGAAGGGTTCAACCGCTGGAGTCCCCCGCTGCACCAGGAGTTCGCCGACAACACCCACAACGACCGGATCGGCCAGACACTCCTCAAGGAAACCGATCTGGTCCGCGTCTGGGAGACCCACCTGGGCCCCGGCGAGCGCATCCCCGTCCACCGGCACGTACTCGACTACGCCTGGACGGCACTCACCGACGGCCGTGCCCGCCAGCACTCCGGCGACGGCGCCAGCCGCGAGATCTCCTTCGTCCGCGGGCACACCCTCCATTTCCGTCTCTCCGAAGGACGCCACCATCTGCACGACCTCAAGAACATCGGCGACGAGGTCCTGTCGTTCCTGACGGTCGAGACGAAGGCCACCGAGCCGAAGGCCGCCGGGTCGGAGGGCGGCGGGTCGGAGGGCGGCGGGCGGGCCTGACATCCCTTGGCCGGTGCGGGAAGATCTCCGACCCCGACGTGGTTAGTAGAAACGTGAACGACATCGGGGTACAAGACGCGGCCGCCCGAGCGGCGGTACAGGACGTGGACGTCGTCGTCATCGGCGCCGGGCAGGCGGGCCTGTCCAGCGCCCACCACCTGCGACGGGTCGGCCTCGAGCCGGACCGCGACTTCGTGGTCCTCGACCACGCGCCCCGGCCCGGCGGCGCCTGGCAGTTCCGCTGGCCCTCCCTGACGTACGCCAAGGTGCACGGCATGCACGCGCTCCCCGGCATGGAGCTGACGGACGCGGACCCCTCGCGCCCGTCGTCGGAGGTCATCGGGGAGTACTTCGAGAAGTACGAGCGCCGCTTCGACCTGCGGGTACGGCGGCCCGTCGACGTGCACAAGGTCCGCGAGGGCGACGGCGGACGGCTGCTCGTCGAGACCTCGGCGGGCACCTGGTCGACCCGCGCGCTGATCAACGCGACGGGCACCTGGGACCGGCCGTTCTGGCCGCGCTACCCCGGCCAGGAGACGTTCCGCGGGCGGCAGTTGCACACCGCGATCTACCCGGGGCCCGAGGCGTTCACGGGACAGCGGGTGATCGTCGTGGGCGGCGGCGCGTCCGGCACCCAGCATCTGATGGAGATCGCCCCGTACGCGGCCGCGACCACCTGGGTCACCCGGCGCGAGCCGGTGTTCCGCGAGGGCCCCTTCACCGAGGACTGGGGGCGCTCGGCGGTCGCGATGGTCGAGGACCGCGTACGCCAGGGGCTTCCGCCGCGCAGCGTGGTGTCGGTGACGGGGCTGCCCGTGAACGACGCGATCCGGCAGGCACGGGCCGACGGGGTCCTCGACCGGCTCCCGATGTTCGACCGGATCACGCCGAGCGGCGTCGAGTGGGACGACGGGCGCCGCGTCGACGCGGACGTCATCCTCTGGGCGACGGGTTTCCGCCCCGCCATCGAGCACCTCGCGCCGCTGCGGCTGCGCGAGTCGGGCGGCGGCATCCGGATGGACGGCACGAGGGCCGCCGCCGACCCACGCGTCCACCTCGTCGGATATGGCCCCTCCGCCTCGACCGTCGGCGCCAATCGCGCGGGCCGCGCGGCGGTGCGCGAGATCCAGCGGCTGCTGGCGGGGGCGCCGGTCGCGGCGTGAGACTGACCTAGGGCACGTACAAGGTGTAGAGCAGCCGGTCGGGCATGACCGGCGGGGTGCCCTGCAGCACGCCCGTGGTGGCGTGGTCCACGAGCCCCCGCTTCACTTGCGCCGGTGTGTCCGTGGGCCGGAAGCCCAGATGGAGTGCGGCCGCACCGGCCGCGTGCGCGGTGGCCATCGACGTGCCGCTGAGCGTCGCGGTGGCGGTGTCGCTGCCGTTCCAGGCCGAGGGGATCTGGGCGCCGGGCGCGAACAGGGAGACGCAACGGCCGTAGTTGGAGGAGGACGTCACGCGGTCGTTGCGGTCGCTGCCGCCGACGCTGATCGTCTCGGCCACCCGGGACGGCGAGCTGGCACAGGCGCCGCCCTCCTGCCCGGAGCTGCCCGCCGACACGGTGTACGTGACCCCGGAGCGGATGGAGTTGCGCACGGCCGTGTCGAGGACCTCACTCGCCCCGCCGCCGAGGCTCATGTTCGCCACCGAGGGCCCGGACGCGTTCTTCGTCACCCAGTCGACGCCCGCGACGACCCCTGAAGTGGTGCCGGAACCCTGGCAGTTGAGCACCCGCACCGCCACCAGCTTGGCCTTCTTGGCCACTCCGTACGTCGTGCCCGCGGCGACGCCGCCCACGTGGGTGCCGTGCCCGTTGCAGTCGTTGCCGTTCTGGCCGTCCCCCACGGTGTCGACGCCGACCGAGGCGCGGCCGCCGAACTCCGTGTGGGTGGTGCGCAGTCCGGTGTCGATGACGTACACGCTCACGCCGGGCGCAGTGGTGCGGTACGTGTACGTGGTGGACAGCGGGAGGCGCCGCTGGTCGATCCGGTCGAGGCCCCAGGGCGCGTTCGGCTGGGTCGTGTCGGCCGCCGCGGCATCGACCGTGACCCGGGTGTCCTGGTGGACGGCCGCGACGCGCGGATCGGCGGTCATCCGTGCCGCCTGCTCCCGGCTCATCCGCGCGGAGAAGCCGTGCAGCGCCGACCGGTACACATGGCCGAGCCGGGCCCCTTCGGCCCGGCCCACCAGCTCCCGCGCCACGGCGGGCACGCCGGTCCCGGTGGCCGTCGCACGCTCCTTCAGTACGACGATCCAGCTGTCCGGCACGGCGACCTCGGAGCCGCGCGCGAGCCGCAGCTCCCCGGCGGAACCGCCGGACGAGGCATGGCCTGCGGGGGTGACGCCGAGCTGGAGTCCTGCGGCTATCAGCGCGGCGGGCAGCAGCACCGCTGCCGTCCGCCGGCGGGAGGGCATTCTCATTCCCGGTGCACCTGAACCTTTCGTCGACCGGTTGACCGGTTGGCCAGGGATGGGGTCGGGTCATGTGCGGTGCGCTGTGCGGTCGTTGCCCGTGGTGCGATGCGGAGCGCATGCCAGAGTCTCGCGCCGCTCGACGCGGCACAAGAGTCCGGTCCGGTCGCGCCGGTGAGCGGAGCGGCTAGCTCTTTCCGCTCTTGTTGAACTCGGCGACGTTCTTCTGATGCGTCTCGAAGCTCGACGTGAACCGCGTGTCCCCCGGCTTCACCGTGACGAAGTACAGCCAGTCCCCCGGTGTCGGACTCGTCGCCGCGCGCATCGCCTCTTCGCCGGGGTTGCCGATCGGTGTGGGCGGCAGGCCCATGCGCGCGTAGGTGTTGTACGGGCTCTTGATCTTCGTGTCGCGGTCGCTGGTGGCCAGCGTCGAGCGGTTCAGGGCGTAGTTGATGGTGGAGTCCATCTGCAGGGGCATGCCCTGGTCGAGGCGGTTGTAGATGACCCGGGCCACCTTGCCCATGTCCGCCTTGGTGCCGGCCTCCGCCTCGATCATGCTGGCGATGGTGACGGTCTGGTAGACGTTCACCGCGTTCCGGTCGGCGCCCGCCGTGACCCGGCTGCCGCCGAATTTCTTCGTGGCCGTATTCACCATGTACGACAGGACGGAGGCCGGGGTCGACTGGGAACTGATCGGATACGTGGCCGGGAACAGATACCCCTCGGGGTTGCCGCCCGCGTCGCTGGGAAGTCTGAGGTCGGCCTTGGGGATCGCCTTTTTCGTGGTGCCCGTAGGCACCTTGAGCGCGTTGTCCACGGCCTCGTACACCTGGCCCGAGCGCCAGCCTTCGGGGATGGTCAGCGACTCGGGCCGTGCGTCGTCGTCCGGGAGCAGCAGCGGCACCGCCACGGCGGTGGCCGCCGCGACGGCTCCGGTCGCGATCAGGGCGATCCGGCCCCGCCGCGTCAGTCGAATCGTGCCCCGTCGCGGAGTCTTGGTCTGCATGCGGGCACGGTAACCCGCAGATCTGTGCATTCCCGGCATATCGTCATGTCGCGGGCTCCAGTTGGGCGTCTCTGCGGACGAGGGCGGCGTAACGGCCGTCGCGCTCCAGGAGCTCCTCGTGGGTGCCGCGCTCGGCGGTGCGCCCGCCGTCCAGGACCACGATCTGGTCGGCGCCGCGGACGGTGGAGAGCCGGTGGGCGATGGTGAGCGTGGTCCGGTTCGCGGACAGGGCGTCGATGGCTTCCTGCACGGCCCGCTCGGTGCGGGTGTCCAGGGCGCTGGTCGCCTCGTCGAGGATGAGGACGGGCGGATCCCGCAGGATCGTGCGCGCGATGGCGAGGCGCTGCTTCTCGCCGCCGGAGAAGCGGTGGCCGCGCTCGCCGACCACGGTGTCGTACCCGTCCGGGAGGGACGCGATGTGGTCGTGGATCTGCGCCGCGCGGGCCGCGGCGATCAGCTCCTCGTCGGTGGCGTCGGGCTTGGCGAAGCGGAGGTTCTCGGCGACCGAGGCGTGGAAGAGGTACGTCTCCTGGGAGACGACGCCGACGGCGCGCGCGAGGGTGTCGAAGTCCAGGTCGCGCACGTCGACGCCGTCGAGCGTGACGCGGCCGCCCGTCACGTCGTACAGCCGGGGCACGAGGTGGCTCAGGGTCGACTTGCCGGAGCCGGTGGGACCGACCACGGCGAGGCTGCCGCCCGCGGGTATCGCGATGTCGATGCCCTGGAGGGTGGGTCCCGACTTCTCGTCGTAGCGGAACTCGACGTCCTCGAAGCGGACCTCGCCCTTGATGGTGTCGAGGCGGACGGGACGCTCGGGCTCGGTGATGTCGATGGGCAGGTCCAGGTACTCGAAGATGCGCTGGAAGAGCGCGAGCGAGGTCTGGATCTGCACGCCGGTGGAGAGCAGGCTGACGGTCGGCCGGAACAGGCCCTGCTGGAGCGAGACGAAGGCGACGAGGGTGCCGATCGAGACCGTCGGGCCACCCATCTGGAAGGCGATGCCCGCGCTCCAGTAGATGACGGCGGGCATGGCGGCCATGACGATCGAGATGACGGCCATGCGCCAGCGGCCCGCCATGTTCGAGCGGATCTCCAGGTCGACCAGCTGCTCGGACTCGGCGGCGAAGGACCGGGTGAGCGAGTCGGAGCGGCCCATGGTGCGGCCGAGGACGATGCCGCTCACGGAGAGGGATTCGGTGACGGTGGCCGCCATCGCGGCCATCTGCTTCTGGCGCTGCGTGGCGATCTTCTTGCGCTCGCGGCCGACGCGGCGGCTGATCCACACGAAGACGGGGAGCAGCAGCAGCGAGACGACGGTGAGGCGCCAGTCCAGGGCGAGCATGGCGACGACGGTCGCGATCACGCTCGTGAGGTTCGAGACCAGCGACGTGGCGGTGGAGGTGACGGTCGCCTGCATGCCGCCGATGTCGTTGGCGATGCGGGACTGGACCTCGCCCGTGCGGGTGCGGGTGAAGAAGGCCAGGGACATGCTCTGCAGCCGGCCGTAGACGGCGGTGCGCAGGTCATGCATGACACGCTGGCCGACGGATGTGCTGATCAGGGTCTGCAGAACGCCGAAGACGCTCGTGACGACCGCGCTGAGGATCATGCCGAGCGCGAGCAGGCTCAGCAGGCCCGTGCGCCCCTGCGGGATCGCGGTGTCGAGGATCTCCTTCAGCAGGAAGGGGGTCGCGACCGAGACGAGGGACGCGGCGCAGACAAGGAGGCCCACGATCGCGAGACGGCCTCGGTAGGGACGGAAGAGGCGGAGGATGCGGCGCATCTGGCGCGGCTGCTCCTCCTCGCCGGGGGCAGGGGGCTGCGGCGTCCAGGTGGGTTCGTCGTGACGCATGGGCTCCTTCGGGATCTCGGGCGACAATGACTCAGGGAGCATAGCTCACTGTTACCTATACTCACAATGCACAAGGTCCTGATAATGTTCCCGCATGAACACCCCGGACCCCGACGGCCTGCTCGCCGAACAGTTGCTGCGGCTGACCCGCAGGCTGCAGCGGATCCAGAAGCGCCATCTGGTGCCGATCGGCATCACCCCCGCCCAGTCCCGCCTGCTGCGCACCCTCGCGCACTACGAGACCCCGCCCCGCATGGCCGACCTCGCCGCCCGCCTCGAAGTGGTCCCGCGCGCCGTGACGACCCTGGTCGACGGCCTGGAGGGCGCCGATCTCGTACGGCGCGCGCCCGACCCCACCAACCGCCGGGTGATCCGCATCGAGCTCACCGACGCCGGACTCAAGGCCCTCGGGGAGCTGCGCAGCGCGCGCCGGGCCGCCGCAGAGGACATCCTTGCTCCATTGGACGCCGAGCAGCGCGCACAGCTGGGCGGCCTGCTGAACGCACTGTTCGACGTGCCGGACGTCCGCCGCTGCTGACACCGCGGACCGCCCGGCAGGCCACCGCAACCGCCGAGGAGAGCTCATGCCCCTGCTGGAGCCCGAGCCGGACGCCCTGCGCCCCCACCCGATGTCGCGCGCGCAGGACCCGTCACCCGACCGGGTGGCGGACGTGCGGGCCTCGGGCACACCGGACCCGCTGCGCACCGAACTGACCGCGCTGCTCGGCGCGGACAAGGTCCTGACGAAGGTCTCCGACCTGGTGCGGTACGCCTCGGACGCGAGCCCCTACCGGTTCCTGCCGCAGGTCGTGGTCGTCCCCGAGGACATCGACGACGTGTCGGCGATCCTGTCGTACGCGCACGGCAAGGGGCGCGAGGTCGTCTTCCGTGCGGCCGGCACCTCGCTGAACGGCCAGGCCCAGGGCGAGGACATCCTCGTCGACGTGCGCAAGCACTGGGCGGGCATCGAGGTCATCGGCGAGGGCGAGCGGGCGCGCATCGGCCCCGGCACCACGGTCGTGCGCGCCAACGCCACGCTGTCCCGGTTCGGCCGGGTCCTCGGCCCCGATCCGGCGAGCGCCATCGCCTGCACCATCGGCGGCGTCGTCGCGAACAACGCGTCGGGTATGACGGCGGGCACCACCCGCAACTCCTACCGCACGGTCGCCTCGCTGACCTTCGTACTGCCCTCAGGGACGGTCGTCGACACGGCGGAGCCCGACGCGGACGAGCAGCTCGCGCACGCCGAACCCGCCCTCTGCGCGGGCCTGTCGGCCATCAAGCGGGAGATCGAGGCGGACGCCGAACTCACCGCCCGCATCCGCGCCAAGTACCAGATCAAGAACACCAACGGCTACCGCCTCGACGCCTTCCTCGACGGCACGACGCCCGTGGAGATCCTGCGCGGCCTGATGGTCGGCTCCGAGGGCACCTTCGGCTTCATCTCCGAGGTCGTCTTCGACACGCTGCCGCTGGACCGGCACACGACCAGCGCTCTGCTCTTCTTCCCCTCACTGCCCGCTGCCGCCGCTGCCGTGCCGCTGTTCAACGCGGCGGGCGCGCTCGCCGTCGAGCTGATGGACGGCAACACCCTGCGCGCCTCGGTCAGCGTGCAGGGCGTGCCCGCCGACTGGGCCGGGCTCCCGAAGTCGACCGCCGCGCTCCTGGTGGAGTTCCGCGCACCGGACGAGGCCGCGCAGGAGGCGTACGAAGCGGCCGCGGCCAAGGCCCTCGAAGGGCTCGAACTGGTCGCGCCCGTCCCCTCGGTGACCAACGCCTTCACCCGTGACGCGAAGACGATCGGCGGCTACTGGAAGGCGCGCAAGGCGTTCGTCACGGCCGTCGGCGGTTCCCGCCCCTCCGGGACGACGCTGATCACCGAGGACTTCGCGGTGCCTCCGGGACAACTCGCCGAGGCGTGCGAGGCGTTGCTCGACCTCCAGACGCGGCACGGCTTCGACGCCGCTGTCGCGGGCCACGCGGCGCACGGCAACCTCCACTTCCTGCTCGCCTTCGACGCGGCCAAGCCGGCCGACGTGGACCGCTACGCCGCCTTCATGGACGACTTCTGCCGCCTGACCGTCGAGCGCTTCGACGGCTCCCTGAAGGCCGAGCACGCCACGGGCCGCAACATCGCGCCCTTCCTGGAGCTCGAATGGGGCCCGAAGGCGACCGAGTTGATGTGGCGCACGAAGCAGGTCATCGACCCGGACGGGGTCCTCGCGCCGCGCATCGTCCTCGACCGCGACCCCAAGGCCCATCTGCGCGGTCTCAAGACCATCCCCAAGGTGGAGCCGATCGCCGACCCGTGCATCGAGTGCGGCTTCTGCGAACCGACGTGCCCCAGCGAGGACTTGACCACGACACCGCGCCAGCGCATCGTGCTGCGCCGCGAGATGATGCGCCAGGCCGCGGGCTCCCCCGTCGAGGACGGCCTCGTCGAGGCGTACGGCTACGACGCCGTGGACACCTGCGCGGGCGACTCGACCTGCAAGCTGGCCTGCCCGGTCGGCATCGACACGGGCGCCCTGATGAAGGAGTTCCGGCACGCCCGGCACTCGGCACGCGAGGAGAAGGCCGCGGCCCTCGCGGCCAAGAACTTCAAGGCGGTCGAGGCGTCCGCGCGGCTCGCGGTGGCCGCCGCCGACCGGATCAGCGACCGGCTCCTCACCGCGGTGACCCGCACCGCCCGCAAGGCCGTGCGCCCCGACCTCGTACCGGAGTGGCTGCCGCAGATCGCGGGGGCCGCGTCCCGCAAGCTGCCGCGTACCGCGCGCGTGGGCGCGTCGGCGGTCTACTACCCGGCGTGCGTCAACCGCATCTTCGGCGGTCCCGGTGACCGCTCCCTGGCCGAGGCCGTCGTCGCCGTCTCCACGCGCGCGGGGAAGCCAGTTTGGATTCCGGACGATGTCGCGGGGACGTGCTGCGCGACGATCTGGCACTCCAAGGGGTACGACGCGGGGAACACGGTCATGGCCAATCGCATCGTCGAGGCGGCCTGGGGCTGGACGGCGGGCGGGCGGCTTCCGCTGGTCGTCGACGCCTCGTCGTGCACGCTCGGCATCGCGCACGAGGTGGTGCCCTATCTGACCGACGACAACCGCCAGTTGCACCAGGAGCTGACGGTCGTCGACTCGATCGTGTGGGCCGCCGACGTGCTGCTCCCCCATCTGACCGTGCACCGCACGATCGGCTCCGCCGTGCTGCACCCCACCTGCTCCATGCGGCACCTCGGCGACGAGGCGCAGCTGCGCGCCGTCGCCGAGGCCTGCGCGGACGAGGTCGTCGTGCCGGACGACGCGGGGTGCTGCGCCTTCGCGGGCGACCGGGGCATGCTCCACAAGGAGCTCACCGAGTCGGCCACCCGCAAGGAGGCCGCGGAGGTCACCGCCCGCCCCTTCGACGCGCACCTCTCGGCGAACCGCATGTGCGAGGTCGGCATGGACCATGCGACGGGCCGCGGCTACTGCTCCGTACTCCTGGAGCTCGAGCGCGCCACCCGTCCCTGACGGCACACCGCCCCCGGAACCGCCGCGAGAAATCCAACTCCCCGTCCACTACAGCCTCTTGCTTCTCGCCCGCACCCCCATCAGGGTGGCTTCCGCCCAGTGGTAGAGACCACGACGACGGAGGTCCGATGCACGACGAGAACGCGACACCGGTCCCGGACGAATCCACCGACACCACCGCCGACGGCCACTCCCGGCGTGCGGTGCTCCGCACGGCAGGTCTCGCGGGCGCGGGGCTGGGGATCGGCGCCTTCACCGCGGGAAACGCCCGGGCGGACGCCCCGGGGACGGCTCCCGCGACGGCCGACGCGGCTTCTCCCGCGCAGGCACAGGCGCCCGCCCGCAAGGGCGACACCATGATCGGGGTGCCGTTCGAGCGGCGCTCCACGGTGCGGGTCGGCATCATCGGGCTCGGCAACCGCGGCGGCAGCATGATCGACCTGTTCCTCGCGCTCCCCGGCGTACGCGTCGTCGCGCTCTGCGACCCGGTCAAGGAGAAGACCGCGGCCGCCGCGAAGAAGGTCACCGCCGCGGGGCAGCCCGCCCCGGCGACGTACACCAAGGGCGAGCACGACTACGAGAACCTGTGCAAGCGCGGTGACATCGACTTCGTGTACGTCGCGTCCCCCTGGGACTTCCACTTCGACATGGCCAAGTCCGCCATGCTGAACGGCAAGCACGTCGGCGTGGAGTGTCCGATCGCCCTGCAGCTCGACCAGCTCTGGGAGTTGGTCGATCTGTCGGAGCGGACCCGCAGACACTGCATGCAGTTGGAGAACTGCTGTTACGGCAAGAACGAGATGCGTGTCCTCCGCATGGCGCACGCGGGCAAGTTCGGTGACCTGCTGCACGCGGCGGGCGCCTACAACCACGATCTGCGCGGCCTGATGTTCGACCCCGACTACTACGAGGGGCCCTGGCGCCGCCTGTGGCACACCCGGCTGCGCGGCGACCTCTACCCCAACCACGGCTTCGGCCCGACCGCCAACTACATGGACGTCAACCGAGGCGACCGCGTCACGCACATCTCCAGCTTCGGCACGCCCTCCCTCGGACTCGCCGAGTACCGCAAGGCGCACATGCCGGCGGGCGACCCGAGCTGGAAGGAGACGTACATCGAGAGCGACCGCACCATCAGCCTCGTCCAGACGGCGAAGGGCCGGGTCATCCGCCTGGAGCACGACGTCTCCACTCCCCACCCCTACAGCCGCATCAACAGCCTCGGCGGCACGAGGGGCGTCTTCGAGGACTATCCCGAGCGCATCTACATCGAGCCCGACCACACGAATGACGAGTGGGGCGACTTCGCCAAGTACGCCGACTTCGACCACTGGTTGTGGAAGGAGCACGCCAACCCGCCGGGCGGGCACGGCGGCATGGACTACATCATGATCTTCCGCCTGATGCAGACCATGCAGCTCGGCCTCGTCCCGGACTTCGACGTGTACGACGCCGCGACATGGACGTCGCCCGTGCCGCTGAGTCACCTGTCGATCAAGGCGAAGGGCGCGCCGCAGGAGATCCCGGACTTCACTCGCGGGCTGTGGAAGAAGGCGCGTCCGGGAATCGACTCGGAGAAGCCGAAGGCGTAGCGGGCCTCAGGGACTTGGGGGTGGTCCCGGTGACGGCATCCACGTCATCGGGCCCCTCCGGGCCTTCAGCCTGCTCCGGTACGAACGCGATCTCGCCGCCGAGCACCTTCTTCGCCCGCTCCGTGTCGAGGGCGCCCTCCCAGCGGGAGACCACGAAGACGGCCACGCAGTTGCCGAGGAGGTTCGTGGCGACGCGCATGGCGTCCATGATCCGGTCCACGCCGAGGAGCAGCGCGACCGCTCCGGCCGGGATGACCCCGAGCGCGGAGGCCGTCGCGGACAGCGCGAGGAACGCCGAACCCGGCACGCCCGCCATGCCCTTGCTGGTCAGCATGAGGACCAGGACGACGGTGATCTGCTGACCGACGGTCAGGTCCACGCCGACGGCCTGCGCGATGAACAACGTACCGACGGAGAGATAGATCGACGCGCCGTCGAGGTTGAAGGAGTACCCGGTCGGCAAGACGAGGCCGACGGCGTCGTCCCGGCAGCCCGCCTGGCGCAGCTTCTGCATCATGCGCGGCATCACGGTCTCGCTGGACGCGGTGCCGAGCGCCAGCAGCATCTCCTCGCGCGTGTAGCGGACGAACTTCCACAGACTCAGGCCGGTCAGCGCCTTGAGGGCGACGCCGAGCAGGACGAGGAAGATCAGGGCCACCCCGTAACAGACACCGATGAGCTTGCCGTACGTCGACAGGGCGCCGAGGCCGTACTCCCCCACCAAGTGCGCGGTCGCGCCGAACACGGCGAGTGGTGCCAGCTTCATGATGAACCCGACGATCGCGAAGACGATCTCCTGTCCTTGCTCGATGGCGGGCAGGATCGCGGGCACCTTGGTCTGGCCGAGGTGCAGCAGCGCCGCGCCCACCAGGCAGGACAGCACGAGGACTTGGAGCAGCGAGTTCTCGGCGAAGGCGCCGACCGCGCTGTCGGGGAGCGAGTGCAGGATGAATTCGCTGGTCGAGGGGAGTTCGCCGCCGCCGGTCTTCGCGTCGACGGCGGAGGCGTCGAGTGTGTCGGGGTCGACGTTCATGCCGACGCCCGGGCCCGCGAGGTTGCCCGCGAGAAGGCCGACGACGAGGGCGACCGTGGTCGCGACCTCGAACCAGATGAGGGCCTTGAGCCCGATGCGGCCGAAGGCCTTGAGATCTCCGGCCTTGGTGATGCCTGCGACGACCACGCAGAAGACGAGCGGCGCGATCATGGCCTTGATGAGTCGTACGAAGCCGTCGCCGAGCGGTTGGACGGCCGTGCCCGCGTGGGGCCACAGCCGTCCGACGAGGACTCCGATCACCAGCGCGCAGGCGACCTGCGCGAACAGTGAGGTGCGCAATGTACGTGCTACGCGTCGCGGCAGGGACGGTACGGACTGCGGCACGGGCACTCCTGTGAGGCGTAAGTGACTTTTGGTATGCGGAAGTTGACTTCCGCCTTCCGCGAGCCGTCACTATTGCGGAGTGCCCGCCTCCGCAGAAGACCCCGGTGTCACATCGGGGTAAATCTTGGATCTTGCTCCAAAAGGGCTCGGGAGCAGGCGGTCAGCAGCGGAGCCTGTCCTCCGTCAGGATCCCCTGGACCGTGCCGAGCGTGCGGTCGTGGCAACCGCCGTCACCGACCAGCCGGTAGCGCTCGCGCGAGGTGCCCACGGCGTGCCGCTCCTCGCGGGGGACGTTCGCGGTGTACGTCGCGTCGCCCTCGTAACGGTCGTCGAGCACCGACCGGTTGGCGCGCCGGTCGCCGCGCGTCGTGACGCTCTCGGCACGGTCGCCGAGGGAGATCTCGGTGCGCAGCCGGTCACCGGCGCCGAGGGTAGTGGTGCCGTCCATCGTGTACGTCCGGTCGGTGCGCACGGCACGGCCGCCCGTCGTGACCTTCTCGTCGTCGGTCCAGGTGGCCTTGAGCGCGTCCAGCGACTCGCCCTCGGTCCAGCGGTGGACGGAGGTGGTGGAGACGGTGCGCGTGACGGTCGTCGCGACCCGGCCGTGCGAGGTGTCCAGGTAGCCGGAGACGCTGAGCCGGTGGCCGCCCTCGGTGTCGAGGCGGTGCTCCTTCGTGGGCGAACCGGGCGTGTACGTCGTCTCGTTGGCGAGGTCGCCCTCCTGGTGACGGGTCAGCCTGCCCGTGACGCGGTCACTCTTCTCGTCCTGCCAGACGAGGACGTTGGCCGGGGTGCTCCAGCCGGTCTGCGCCTTGGGCACGCCGACGACGGAGACCTCCACGCGGTGCGGGCGCCCGTCGTTGAGCAGCCCCGCGAAGGGCGTCAGGTCGTACTCGATGGGCTTGATGTCGAAGGCACGGGGGCCCGGAATCACGTACCACAGGAAGGGGTTGGACCAGCCGCCGGTCCAGACGGTCGGGAACGGCGCGGCGATACCGGCGAGTTGCCCGTCCACCTTGACCTGCACCTCGCGATAGGGCCCGGCGTCCGCCTTGCACGAGTAGGGCGCGGCGTCCGGCACGGTCAGGTACCAGTACTCCTCGCAGCCGCCACCGGAACCGGTGGCGTACACCTCGGCGACGATGCGCTCGCTGTTGCTCGGGGTGGTGAGGGTGTCGTCCTGGAGGGGCAGGACGCGGTCGGGGGCCTCGGTCTGCGGCGAATCCCCGGAGGACTGCTTCGCGGTCTTCTTCTCCGCCGCGTAGAACGTGAGGGTGGTCTTGACGTCGATGACACCGGTGTACGTCTCGTTGACGACGTTCCCGATCAGCATCTCGACCGGCTGGTCGGCGCGCAGGGTCGCGCTGTAGCGCGTGACGTCCTTCTCCACGGACCAGGCGATGCCGTCGGGGGACGGCTCGGGCGTGGACGTACGGAAGACCTCGATCCCGCCGATGCGGAGGTAGCCGAGGCGGTCGTACTGCCGCCCCTTGACCTTGCCGTCCATCCGCAGGACCACCTTGCTCCAGCGGTCCCCGCACCCGGCCGGAGGCGCGTAGTCACCCTTGTACGGCGTGAAGTCCCTGAACCGGGCTTCGGCGACCGTGACTTGGCAGGACTTGGTGTGCGGCTTCCGGACCGGCGGCGCGGCCGTGACCGGGTCGTGCCAGTCGGTGCCGAATTCGGCCGGGGGCGTGGCGGTGGTGGGCAGGGGGCCGGCGGGCGTGGCGGCTGCGGCTGCCGCCGTGGGGCCCGGCCCCAGGAGTGCGCTCGCCGCGAGGGCCGCTCCGGCGAGCATGGACATGACGCTTCTTCTCATGGGGGATTTCTATGGGCAGGCGACGATCACCGCAATGCCCCTGCGGCTGGGCCGCCTTGAGGGTCAGGCCGCCTTGAGCGTCAGCCCGCCTTGAGGTTCGCCTTGTCACCCATCACCACGACCGGATGCAGCTTCGGGTCGAGCGTACGGAGCAGATACTCCATCCCCGACTTCGAGAGGCTCACGCACCCCGACGTACCGCTGCCGTGGTCCATGTGTACCCACATGCTGCCGCCCTTCGACCTGCCCTGCGGGCGCGTCGGATCGCTCGGCGGGGTGCCCTTGACCCGGTTGTAGTCGATGGCGATGACGTAGTCGAAGTCATGCCAGTACGGCTTCGGCCAGTAGTGCGGCGCCTGCATGGAGGTGCTCTGGGAGTACGACAGCTTCGCCCCCGGGTCCGGGAGCACACCACCCGCGTCGGTGAGCGTGAACACGCCGACCGGGCTGCGCTTGTCGTCCTCCCGGTGGTTGGTGGTCCAGCCCTTCCTGCCGTTGTGGCCGGACCAGCTGCGGGTCTTCTCCCAGGTGGCGTCCTTCGGCCCGGACTTCGTATAAAGAACGATCGAGGACTTCGCGGAGTCCTCGCCCTCGCCGTAGACCGCGAGGACCTGCTGGGAGTTCTTGGGGATCTTCGACTGGAACCGGTCCCCCACATCGGGGATGCGCTTCGGATCCACGGCCCGCGCATGGGTGTTCTTGCCCTGTCCAGGATCGGCGTCGTCCTGCTTCTTCGCCGAGTCGTCCCCGCTGCCGCAGGACGTCACCAGGACACCGCAGGCCGCCATCACGACCGCCGCTCGCACCGCTCCGGCTATTCGCATCAGCCCATGGTCGCACCCGGTGTGCGATGCACCTGTCCGGAGCCTCCTCGCTCGTGGAGATCGGGCCGATTCTTTACCGTCGGGCGGAAAATCGTTTGCTTCGGCCCACCGTCCGAGGCGAACCTTTCACGTCTTGTCACCGCCGTCCGCCCGGCTCCCGCCGGGCCGACTGCTGCCCTCCAGCACCCTCAAGCACTCTTCGTTGCCCTTCACTGCCCTTCACTGCCCTCCGCTGCTCCGAGTTCTGGGACGTCATGCAGATTCGCGATCTTCCATATTCCGACCCCGGTGTTCCGGATGCCCGGTCGGGGCCTCGCTTCCTGCTGTGGCTCGGCCGGAACCAGCTCGGCGGCCAGCTCAGATCCTTCTCCTGGGGCCTGCTGCACTTCGGCTCCATCGCCGTCCTGCCGTATCTGGTCGGCATCGCCGTCGAGGCCGTGGTCGACCGTTCCGGCGAGCGGCTCGCCCTCGCGGGCGCGCTGATCGTCGCCTTCGGCATCGCCGTCGCGGTGGGCGACATGATGCTGCACCGCACCGCGGTCACCAACTGGATCACCGCCGCCGCCCGCGTGCAGCAGCTCCTCGCCCGCAAGACCGCGCTGCTCGGCTCCGCGCTCACCCGGCGCGTGGCCGCCGGTGAGGTCGTCGCGGTCTCCACCGGGGACGTCGAGAAGATCGGCTGGTTCGTGGAGGCGCTCTCCCGATTCGCCGCCGCCGCGTTCACGGTCGTCCTCGTCACCGTCGGACTCGTCGTCTACCAGCCCGCACTCGGCGTCGTCGTCGCGGTCGGCATTCCGGTGCTCGCGGTCGCCGTACTCCCCCTGCTGCCCCGCGCCACCCGCCGGGCCGACTTCCAGCGGGAGAAGGCGGGCCGCGCCACCGAACTGGCGTCGGACACCGTCGCGGGCCTGCGGGTGCTGCGCGGCATCGGCGGCGAGGAACTCTTCCTCGACCGCTACCGCCGCGCGTCCCAGGAGGTCCGCACGGCCGCGGTACGCAGCGCCCGGATGTGGGCCACGATCTCCGCCATCCAGGTCCTGATGCCGGGTCTCCTGCTGATCGCGATCGTCTGGCACGGCATCCATCTCGCCCGCGAGGGCCGCATCACCATCGGCGAACTCGTCACCACCTACAGCGCGGTGATGATGCTCAGCTATCCGCTGCGGCACTTCGAGGAGATCGCCATGGCGTACTCCTTCTCCCGCCCCTCCGCCAAGCGGGCGGCACGGGTCCTGTCATTGGAGCGCACCACGCAGCCCACGGGTACGTCGACCTCATCCGCCACCGAACCGTCGGCAGCGGACAGCGCCACGCCCGCCGGTGACCTGTACGACCCGGCGACCGGACTCCTCGCCCCCGCCGGTCGGCTGACCGCCGTGGTCTGCGGCGACCCGGACGAAGCGGGTCGGCTCGCCGAACGTCTCGGTGGGCACCCCGCCTTCGACGGCGCGGCCGATCTGCCCTCCGTACGTCTCGGTGACGTTCCGCTCGACGAGGTGTCGCTGACCACCGCACGCACCGCCGTACTCGTCCAGGACAAGGACCCCGTTCTGCTCTCCGGGACCCTCAGCGCACTCCTGGACGTACCGTCGTCGGGAGCCGTCAGCCCCGACGATGCTCTCGCCGCGGCCCAGTGCTCCGACGTCCTCGACGCGCTGGCGCAGGCGTCGGTGGACGACGACCCGATGGCCGCCCACCTCACGGAGCGCGGCCGCTCCCTCTCCGGAGGCCAGCGCCAACGCCTCGCCCTGGCGCGCTCCTTGGTCACCGACCCCGAGGCTCTGGTGCTCGACGAGCCGACGTCCGCCGTCGACTCCCACACCGAGGCACGGGTCGCCGACGGTATTCGGCGGTTGCGCCAGGGACGCACGACCGTGGTCCTCACCTCGTCGCCGCTCATCCTCGACCGCGCCGAACGTGTCGTCTTCCTGGACGACGGCGAGGTCGCCGCGGTGGGAGAACACCGCGAGCTGGTGCACAGCGAGCCCCGGTACCGCGCCGTCGTGACCCGCGAGACGGACGACGACCGCGTCGCCATGGACGCCCTTTCAGATCTCGACATCGAGGAGACGGCATGATCGGCCTGGCGCCACCGGAGTACGACCCGGCGGCCCCCACCACGGCGGAGACCCTGCCCGTCGGCGCGCCCGCGACCGTACGCGGCTATGTGCGCGAACTGTTCCAGCGCCACCGCCGGGCCTTCATCCTGCTCATGGTGGTGAACACCCTCGCCGTGGTCGCCTCCATGGCCGGTCCCTATCTGCTCGGCGACCTCGTCGAGAAGGTCTCCACCGGCGCCGAGGACCTCCATCTGGAGTTCACCATCGGCCTGTTCGCGCTCGCACTCCTCGTGCAGGCCGTCTTCGTGCGGCAGGTCCGGCTGCGCGGCGCGATGCTCGGCGAGCGCATGCTGGCGGATCTGCGCGAGGACTTCCTCGTCCGGTCCGTCGGCCTGCCGCCGGGCGTCCTGGAGCGGGCCGGGACGGGCGACCTGCTCTCCCGGATCACCACGGACATCGACCGCCTCGCCAACGCCATGCGCGAGGCCGTACCGCAGCTCGCGATCGGCGTGGTGTGGGTGGTGCTGCTCCTCGGCGGACTCGCCATCACCGCACCGCCGCTGGCACCTGCCGTCCTCGTCGCCGTGCCACTGCTGGTCGTCGGCTGCCGCTGGTACTTCAAGCGGGCACCGGCCGCCTACCGCTCGGAGGCCGCCGGATACGCCGCCGTGGCCGCCGCCCTCGCCGAGACCGTGGACGCGGGCCGCACCATCGAGGCCCACCGCCTCGACCAGCGCCGCATCGACCTGTCGGAACGTCGCATCAAGGAGTGGACCGCCTGGGAGCGGTACACGCTCTATCTGCGGTCGGTGCTGTTCCCCGCGATCAACTTCACCCACACCACCGTGCTCTGCTCGACGCTGATGATCGGCGGGGTCTTCGTCCTCCAGGGCTGGATCGCGGTGGGCCAGCTGACCACCGGCGTGCTCATCGCGCAGATGCTCGTCGACCCGCTGGGCATCATTCTGCGCTGGTACGACGAGCTGCAGGTGGCCCAGGTGTCCCTGGCCCGCCTGGTCGGCGTACGGGACATCGAACCGGACGCCGGCGATGCCTCCGTGACACCGGAGGGCCGCGAAGTGCTCGCGGACGACGTGCACTTCAGCTACCGCACGGGCGTGGATGTGCTGCGGGAGGTCTCCCTCTCCGTCGAACCCGGCTCGCGGGTCGCCCTGGTCGGCCCGTCCGGCGCGGGCAAGTCGACACTGGGCAGGCTGCTCGCCGGGATCTACGGGCCGCGCACAGGCCGCATCACGCTGGGCGGAGCCGAGCTGTCGGACATGCCCGCCGAGGAGGTGCGCGCGCATGTGGCCCTGGTCAACCAGGAGCACCACGTCTTCGTGGGCTCGCTGCGCGACAACCTCCGGCTCGCCAGAACCGGGGCACGCGACGCCGAACTGTGGGCGGCACTCGGCGCGGTCGACGCTGCCGACTGGGCACGGGCCCTCGCCGAGGGGCTCGACACCGAGGTCGGCTCCGGCGGGTTCGCGCTGACTCCCGCGCAGGCCCAGCAGATCGCGCTGGCACGGCTGGTCCTCGCCGACCCGCACACGCTCGTCCTCGACGAGGCGACCTCGCTCCTCGACCCGCGCGCGGCACGCCACTTGGAGCGCTCGCTCGCCCGCGTCCTCGACGGCCGCACGGTCGTGGCCATCGCCCACCGGTTGCACACCGCGCACGACGCGGATGTCATCGCGGTGGTCGAGCACGGCCGGATCAGTGAACTGGGCGGCCACGACCAGCTGGTGGCGGCCGACGGGGCGTACGCGGCGCTGTGGCGGTCCTGGCACGGATAGGGAGGTCACCGGGCCGGGCCTGCCCGGTGGCCCCGAGTCCGTGGTGGTTAGGGTTCGTGAATGGCTGCATCGCGCACGAATCCCGGCACTCCCGATCGTCGTAGCGCTGCCCGGTACCTCTGGTGGGTGACCGCCGCCCAGCCTCAACGGATCGCCACAGGCGCCCTGTTCGGCACCGTATGGATGATCTGCCTGACTCTGCCTCCGTACATCCTGTCGCGCGCCATTGATGACGGTCTGCGGCCGGGAGACCGGGGCGCGCTGGTGGGTTGGAGCATGGCGCTGTTCGGCATCGGCGTCCTCAACGCCTGGCTGGCGATCATGCGGCATCGCACGATGACCCGGGTCCGGCTCGACGCCTACTTCCGCACGGTCCGAGTCGTCGTCGACCAGGCCACCCGGCTCGGCGCCGGACTGTCCCGCCGCGTCTCGACCGGCGAGGTCGTCACGATCGGGCACTCCGATGTGGGCGTGATCAGCCAGACCCTCACCGCCACGGGTCCGGGTGTCGGCGCGGTGATCGCCTACGTCGTGGTGGCCGCTCTGCTCCTGTCCGTCTCCGTGCTCCTCGCCGTGGTGGTGCTCGTCGGCGTGCCGCTGCTCGCCGTGCTGGTCGGTCCGCTGCTGGGGCGGTTGCAGGGCGCCGAGACCGCGTACCGCGAACGGCAGGGCGCACTCGCCGCCGTGCTCGGCGACCTCGCCGGCGGACTGCGGATCCTCAACGGCCTGGGCGGCAAGGGCGTCTTCGCGGCCCGCTACCGCGAAGGCTCGCGCAAACTGCGGGACGAGGGCTACCGCGTCGGCTCTGCGATGAGCTGGATCCAGGCCTTCGGACTCGGCCTCCCCGCCCTGTTCCTCGCCGCCGTGACGTGGCTCGCCGCACGCATGGCGGCTCAAGGAACCATCACCGTCGGCGAATTGGTGGCCGTGTACGGCTACGTCGCCGTCCTCGTGGTGCCCGTGGCCTCCCTGATCGAGAGCGGCTACGACATCAGTCGTGGCCTGGTATCGGCGGGGCGGGTCGTCGCGTTCCTGAACCTGGAGCCGGATCCGGAGATCGTGGGGCCCGTCGGCGATCGCGGCGACACGGCGCCCACTGGATCGGCCGATCGGCACGGCGATGAGGTGGACGGGCCCGCGAAGCCTGCCGTGCTGCGCGACCCATGGTCCGGTGTGGAGGTCGCGCCCGGCCTCATGACGGCGCTGGTCAGCGCCCGCACCTCGGAGTGCACCGACATCGTCGACCGGCTCGGCCGGTTCGCCCCGACCGACGCCACGTGGGGCGCGGTCCGGCTCGACGCCGTCGCACTGGACCAGGTCCGTGCACGCATCCTCGTCGCGGACAACGAAGCCGACCTCTTCGCCGGGACCCTGCGCTCGGCGATCGCCGGCCGCGGGGATCCCGACGACGACGCGCTCGCACACGCCGTCGACGCGGCCATGGCCAGGGACATCGTGCTCGGCCTGCCCAACGGACTCGACTCCTCCCTCGACGCCCAGGGCCGCAACCTCTCCGGCGGCCAACGTCAGCGCGTCCGCCTGGCGCGAGCCCTCCTCGCCCACCCGGAGGTACTCATGCTGCTCGAACCCACGTCTGCGGTCGACGCCCACACGGAGGCGAAGATGGCATCCGGACTGCGCACGGCCCGCGCCGGTCGCACCACTCTCATCACCAGCACCTCTCCCCTGCTCCTCGACCAGGCAGACGTCGTCCACTACCTCGTCGACGGCCGTCTCGCCGCCACCGGCCGCCACGCCGACCTGCTCACCGAACAGCCCGGCTACCGGCTCCTGGTGTCGCGCGGTACCGAGGGTGAGGGCGGCGCCGAGGGCGAGGAGCCTGATGTCCTTGAGGCTCCTGACGTGCCTGACGAAGGCGGTGAGCCGGGTGAGAAAAGGTACCGCTCGGGATGCCGTCCCGACGCCGAGCCCACTCACGAGGCCCTCCGATGACCGAGTCCCGTCGAACGGCCCGGTCCCGGGCCCGATCCCTTCGGACGGCGCTGTCCCGCCGCGTCACCCGATCCCGTGGTGAGGCACGGCCCACTGGGACGGACGGGACCAGCGCGAAGACAGAGCCCCACGCCGAGCCCTCGCCGTCGCCGGCACCGCCGTCGTCGCCGCCCGGCCACCTGCCCGTCGCAGGCCCCCGCCAGGTCCGCCGCGCCGCGTTCCATCTCATCCGGCAGGACGCCCGCGCGTTCACCGCCATGATCGTCTTCAACGCGCTTGCCGCCGCCGCGGGACTCATCGGCCCCTGGCTCCTGGGCCGCATCATCAACACCGTCAAGGACGGCGGCAGCGTCTCCACCGTGGACCGACTCGCCCTCGGCATCCTCGCCGGGGCCGTCGCCCAGCTCCTGCTGGCCCGCCACGCCCGCTACCTGGGCCACCGCTTCGGCGAGCGAACCCTGGCCCGTATCCGCGAGCAGTTCGTCGACCGGGCACTGGCCCTGCCGGCCTCGGTCGTGGAGCGCGCAGGGGCGGGAGACCTGACCGCGCGCGGCACCACCGATGTCGCGACGGCCGGCCAGACGCTGCGCGACACAGGGCCCGATGTCTTCGTGGCGGCGGTCCAGGCCCTGTTCATCCTCGGCGCGGTCTTCCTGCTCGACCCGCTGCTCGGCGCCTGCGGCGTGCTCGGCCTCATCGGCATCTGGTTCGCCACCCGCTGGTACCTGCGCCGTGCGCACACCGCCTACCTCGGTCAGGGAGCGGCCCACTCCGACCTGGCCGAGGTGCTCGCCGCCACTGCCTCCGGAGCCCGCACCGTGGAAGCCTTCGGCCTGCGGGAACGTCGTATCGCGGAGAGCGAGCGGCAGATCGGGCGGTGCGAGGAGGCTCGTGACCGGACGCTCTTCCTGCGCACCGTCCTCTTCCCCTCCATCGACATCTCGTACGCCGTCCCGGTGGTCGTCGTCCTGCTCGTCGGCGGTGTGCTGCACGACCGCGGCGCGGTCAGCCTGGGCACCGTGGTGGCCTGCGCCCTGTACCTGCGGCAGCTTTCCCAGCCGCTGGACACGATCCTGCAGCAGGTCGAGAACCTGCAGAGCAGCAGTGCCTCCTTCGCCAAGGTCGAGGGCCTGGCCGCGGCTTCCACGGGCCCGGCGGCCCCCGACTCCACTGCCGACGTCCCCGCTGCCCGCCGTCCGGTCGGCGTCCCCGCGGACGACCGGATCGACGTCGACGGTGTCTGCTTCTCGTACGGCGAAGGTCCCGAGGTCCTGCACGGCGTCGACCTGTCGGTCCGCCCCGGTGAACGCCTCGCCATCGTCGGCCCCTCCGGTGCGGGCAAGACCACCCTGAGTCGGCTGCTCGCGGGCATCGACGCACCAGTGAAGGGCACGGTGACCGTCGGCCGGGTCCCGGTCGCCGACCTGCCACCCGACCGCCTCCGCCGCCAGGTCGTCCTGGTCACGCAGGAGCATCACGTGTTCCTCGGGACCGTCCGCGACAACCTGCGGATCGCCGCGGAGTCCGCGACGGACACCGAACTGCGGGCCGCCCTCGCCACGGTCGGCGCCGACTGGGCGGACGGCCTCGAGAACGGTCTGGACACCGAGCTGGGCCCCGGCGGCCGGACGCTGCACGGCGCGCAGGCCCAGCAACTCGCGCTGGCCCGTGTCGTGCTCGCCGACCCGCACACCCTGATCCTCGACGAGGCCACCGCGCTGCTCGACCCGACGACGGCCCGCCACACGGAACGTGCCCTGGCCGCCGTCCTCCACGGCCGGACCGTCATCGCCATCGCCCACCGGCTGCAGACGGCCCATGACGCCGACCGTGTCGCGGTCATGGAAGGCGGTCGGGTGACGGAGCTGGGCACCCACGACGATCTGGTGGCGGCCGGCGGCGCCTACGCCGCACTCTGGCACTCCTGGCACGGCGAGCGCACGGCAGCCACCTGAATCGGGGCTGGTGCGGCCGCGCCTCAGATGAAGTTGAGCGCGGCCGCGCCGCCCACTCCGCCGAGCAGCATGAACACCGGCATCAGCACCTTGAGCTCGATCCAGCTGCCGGCCCGGAAACGCATCGCCTTCGGCGGCCCGATCGGGTACCACCGCTTGCGGCCGATGGGGATGGGCCACAGGATCGGGCATCCGGAAACGGTCAGCGAGTCCCCGATGTCGTGCACCAGCGCGCCGAGCACGATCGGCAGCCCCAGCCACAGGTACTCCTGGCCGGGCTCCGTGAACAACCAGTCCGCGCCGTTGCCCGGCTTGTCGAGCACTCCGGCAAGGATCCACGCGCTCGTCGCGGCGAGCAGCCAGACCAGCACGTCGCTGCTCGACCCGCGGGCCGCCCGCCACAGCAGTCCTTCGATGGCGAGCACCATATGGACGAAGAGGATGCCCAGCACCGCCCAGCGCCCACCGAAGATCGCCAGGGCCGAGGCGCCGCCTCCTATCAGCACCGCCCACAGCCAGGTGTGCGTGAGCGTCCGGTGGCCGCCTGAGCGGCGCGGGTCGCCCTGCTTCCGCGTCGCCTTGTAGACGGCGTAGGAGAGTTTGTCGACGATCTCGCACAGGCCCCGGGAGACGGGGCCGAAGGCACGCGAGATGGTGGCCGACTTGTGGTCGAGGTCGGGTGCGAGCGCCGCCCCGGCGCAGATCAGTGCCCCCACCAGGAGGACCGGCCAGGGCATCGTGTGCCCGGCGGCCGCCGAGGCCGCGCCGACACCGAGCCAGGCCGCCGCTCCCGACAGTGAGTGTGCCGGTCCCATCATTGTTCTTGCCCGCCCCATTTCCGTTGAACTGACGCCCCGTTGGCGACACAGCGTAGCGTTCGTGATCTTCGTAGGGACCTCCGGTTCCCTGATCGGGTGAGAAGGAAGGCAAGATGGGGGTGTGACCCTTATCGATCAGCTGCCGCCGGATGCCGACCCCGATGCCCTCTTCGAAGCCTTCTCGTCGTGGGCCGAGGACCAGGGCATCACTCTCTACCCGGCCCAGGAGGAGGCGCTGATCGAGGTGGTCTCCGGGGCCAACGTGATCTTGTCCACCCCGACGGGCTCCGGCAAGAGCCTGGTCGCCGCGGGCGCCCACTTCACGGCCCTGGCCCAGGACAAAGTCACCTTTTACACGGCGCCCATCAAGGCACTGGTGTCGGAGAAGTTCTTCGACCTGTGCAAGCTCTTCGGCACCGAGAACGTCGGCATGCTCACCGGCGACGCGTCCGTCAACGCCGACGCCCCCGTCATCTGCTGCACGGCCGAGGTCCTCGCCTCCATCGCGCTGCGTGACGGCAAGGATGCCGACATCGGCCAGGTCGTCATGGACGAGTTCCACTTCTACGCCGAGCCTGACCGCGGCTGGGCGTGGCAGATCCCGCTGCTCGAACTGCCCCAGGCGCAGTTCATCCTCATGTCGGCGACGCTCGGCGACGTCTCCATGTTCGAGAAGGACCTGACACGCCGCACGGGCCGCCCCACCTCGGTCGTGCGCTCCGCGACGCGCCCGGTCCCGCTGTCGTACGAGTACCGCCTGACGCCGATCACCGAGACGCTCACCGAGCTTCTGGAGACCAAGCAGGCTCCGGTCTACATCGTGCACTTCACGCAGGCTCAGGCCGTCGAGCGCGCGCAGTCGCTGATGAGCATCAACATGTGCACGCGCGAGGAGAAGGACAAGATCGCCGATCTCATCGGCAGCTTCCGCTTCACCACCAAGTTCGGCCGCAACCTCTCCCGTTACGTACGCCATGGGATCGGCGTGCACCACGCGGGCATGCTGCCCAAGTACCGGCGCCTGGTGGAGAAGCTCGCCCAGGCCGGTCTCCTGAAGGTCATCTGCGGCACGGACACACTGGGCGTCGGAGTCAACGTCCCCATCCGCACGGTGCTGTTCACCGCGCTCACCAAGTACGACGGCAACCGCGTCCGCACCCTGCGCGCGCGGGAGTTCCACCAGATCGCCGGGCGCGCCGGACGGGCGGGCTTCGACACGGCGGGCTTCGTGGTGGCTCAGGCGCCCGAGCACGTCATCGAGAACGAGAAGGCGCTGGCCAAGGCCGGTGACGATGCGAAGAAGCGCCGCAAGGTGGTCCGCAAGAAGGCTCCCGAGGGCTTTGTCGCCTGGTCGGAGGGCACCTTCGAGAAGCTGATCGCCTCGGAGCCCGAGCCGCTGACCTCCCGCTTCCGGGTCACGCACACCATGCTGCTCTCCGTCATCGCCCGCCCCGGCAACGCCTTCGAGGCTATGCGTCACCTCCTCGAGGACAACCACGAGCCGCGCAAGCAGCAGCTGCGCCACATCCGTCGGGCCATCGCCATCTACCGCTCGCTGCTCGACGGCGGTGTCGTGGAGAAGCTGGACGAGCCGGACGCCACCGGCCGCATCGTCCGGCTGACCGTGGACCTGCAGCAGGACTTCGCGCTGAACCAGCCGCTGTCGACGTTCGCCCTCGCCGCCTTCGAGGTGCTCGACCCGGAGTCCCCTTCGTACGCCCTCGACATGGTGTCCGTCGTGGAGTCCACCCTCGACGACCCGCGCCAGATCCTCGCCGCCCAGCAGAACAAGGCGCGTGGCGAGGCCGTGGCGCTGATGAAGGCGGACGGCGTCGAGTACGAGGACCGGATGGAGCGGCTCCAGGACATCACGTACCCGAAGCCCCTGGAGGAGCTGCTCTTCCACGCGTACAACACGTACCGCACCAGCCACCCGTGGGTCGGCGACCACCCGCTCTCCCCGAAGTCCGTCATCCGCGACATGTACGAACGGGCGCTCTCCTTCACCGAGTTCACGTCCTTCTACGAACTCGCCCGCACCGAAGGCATCGTGCTGCGCTACCTCGCCAGCGCGTACAAGGCCCTGGAGCACACCATCCCGGACGACCTCAAGTCCGAGGACCTCGAGGACCTGATCGCCTGGCTCGGCGAGATGGTCCGTCAGGTGGACTCCAGCCTCCTCGACGAGTGGGAGCAGCTGGCCAACCCCGAGGTCATGACGGCGGAGGAGGCCCAGGAGAAGGCCGACCAGGTCAAGCCGGTCACGGCGAACGCCCGCGCCTTCCGTGTCCTGGTGCGCAACGCGCTGTTCCGCCGGGTGGAGCTGGCCGCCCTCGACCACGTGGAGGAGCTGGGCGAGCTGGACGGCGAATCCGGCTGGGACGCGGACGCCTGGGGTGAGGCCATGGACAAGTACTGGGACGAGTACGAAGATCTCGGCACCGGCCCCGACGCGCGTGGTCCCAAGCTGTTGCTCATCGAGGAGGATCCGGAACACGGTCTGTGGCGCGTCCGCCAGACGTTCGCCGACCCGAACGGCGACCATGACTGGGGCATCAGCGCGGAGGTCGATCTCGCGGCCTCCGACGAGGAGGGCCGCGCCGTCGTCCGGGTCACGGACGTCGGGCAGCTCTGAGCGCCCCGAGGATCCGTTTGCCCCGGACAGGAGTCGAGGAACCGTCATGAACAACCCCGCCGACCGCCTTGTCGATCTGCTCGACCTGGAGCAGATCGAGCTCAACATCTTCCGCGGCCGCAGCCCGGAGGAGTCCCTCCAGCGGGTGTTCGGCGGGCAGGTCGCCGGGCAGGCCCTGGTGGCGGCGGGCCGCACCACCGAGGGCGACCGCCCGGTGCATTCGCTGCATGCGTACTTCCTGCGCCCGGGGCGCCCCGGCGTGCCGATCGTGTACCAGGTGGAACGAGTCAGGGACGGGCGGTCCTTCACCACACGCCGCGTCACCGCCGTCCAGCAGGGTCGCACCATCTTCAATCTCACCGCCTCCTTCCATCAGCCCGAACAGGGCGCCTTCGAACACCAACTGCCGCCGCGCATCACGGCCCCGTCACCTGAGTCACTGCCGACGGTCGCCGAGGAGATCAAGGAGCACCTCGGCGCGCTGCCCGAGCAGTTGGAGCGCATGGCCCGGCGTCAGCCCTTCGACATCCGTTACGTCGACCGGCTGCGCTGGACCGAAGAGGAGATCAAGGACGCCGAGCCGCGCAGCGCGGTGTGGATGCGTGCCGTCGGTCCGCTGGGCGACGACCCGCTCGTGCACACCTGCGCGCTCACCTACGCGAGCGACATGACGCTCCTCGACGCCGTCCGCATCCCGGTGGAGCCGCTCTGGGGCCGGCGCGGCTTTGACATGGCATCGCTGGATCACGCCATGTGGTTCCACCGCCCCTTCCGCGCGGACGAGTGGTTCCTCTACGACCAGGAGTCCCCCATCGCGACGGGGGGCCGCGGCCTCGCGCGAGGCCGCATCTACGACACGCAGGGCCAGCTCTTGGTCTCCGTCGTACAGGAAGGGCTCTTCCGTCCTTACGGAGAACGCCACATGGATGCCCCCACCACAAGCGCGTGAGCGACACGGAGCCCTTGCAGGAGGCACGGTGCGACGCATCGACGTGGCGGAACGACGGGCGCGTCTGGCCCTGCGCCACCGGCTGACCCCGGACACCAGGACGGACGATCCGACCGAGACGGCACGATCTTTGCTGGCGCTGCACGGGACCGATCCGTCGTCCGTGTACGTGGGCGCGTGGGCCCGCATGAAGGACGGCCGGGTGTCCGATGTGGAACGGGCCCTGTACGAAGACCGGTCGCTGATCCGGTTCATGGGGATGCGTCGTACGGTCTTCGTCACGTCCTTGGACGTCGCGCCCGTGCTGCAGGCGGCATGCTCCCGTGCCGTCGCCGCCCGCGAGCGCCGTCTGCTGCTGAGCATGCTGGCCGAGTCCGGGGTCGCTTCCGATGCCTCCGGGGTCACGGCTTGGCTGGCCCAGACCGAGGACGTGGCGCTGCGGGCCCTCAAGGAACGAGGCGAAGCGACGGCGGCCGAGTTGGCGAGCGATGACCCGCGGCTGAGCACTGAGCTGGTCATGGCACGCGGCAAGCGTTATGAGGGGCGGCAGAAGGTGGCCAGCAGGCTCCTCCTGATCCTTGCCGCCGAGGGGCATGTGGTGCGTGGACGCCCTCGTGGTTCGTGGACTTCGCACCAGTACCGCTGGGCACCACTCACCGACTGGATTCCCGGCGGCCTCGCGCACTGGGAGACCCAGGACGCCGAGACCGAACTCGCACGACGCTGGCTGCGCACCTTCGGCCCGGCCACGGCGGACGACCTGCGCTGGTGGGCCGGGTGGACCAAGACCCAGACGAAGCGGGCGCTGACCGAACTGTGTCCCGTCGAGGTCGACTTGGACGGAACGCCGGGACTGCTCCTCCCCGACGACCTGGACGAGACCTCTCGGCCCGAGCCCTGGGCCGCCCTGCTGCCTGCACTGGATTCCACCCCGATGGGCTGGCAGAACCGCGGCTGGTTTCTCGGTGAGCATGGTCCGCGGCTCTTCGACCGCAACGGCAACATCGGCCCGTCCGTGTGGTGGAACGGCCGTATCGTCGGCGGCTGGGCCCAGGACGGCGTCGGCGAGATCGTGTGCCGGTTCCTCGAGGATGTCGGAGCGGATGCACGGACCGCGGTCGAAACCGAGGCCGAGCGTCTCGCCCCACGCTTGGAGGGCGTGCGCCTCACGGCTCGCGCCCGGGGCCGCACCTGGCTCGAGGAGGAGCTGGCCGGTTGACGCCCGCGTGGCGGGCTTCGGACAGGACGACATGGACATCTGATCTGTGCCTCCGTTCTGCATCTGAAGGAGTGAGACCGCCTGTGAGACTGGAGCGCCGAAGTCGATGCGCGCGGCGGTGACGACGCACGCGAGGAGTGAAGGGGACGGGGCATTGGACATGGACAGAGACACAACGCTTGCGGAGACCGTACGGCTCCGTGAGGCGGGTCGGCGCGACGAGGCAAGGGAGCAGCTGGTCGCTCTCGCCGAACGCTTTCCCCGTGACGCCGAGGTGGCGTACCAGGCCGCGTGGGTGCACGACACACTCGGCCTGGAGGCTGAGGCGGTGCCGTATTACGAGCGTGCTCTCGAAGAGGCGGGGCTGTCGGAGGACGACCGCCGGGGAGCCCTCCTGGGTCTGGGCAGCACCTACCGGATCCTGGGGCGCTACGAGGATGCCGTCGCCACTCTGGCCGGCGCCGCGGCCGACTTCCCCGACGACGGTGCACTCAAGACGTTCCTGGCCATGGCTCTGTACAACACCGGTCGGACGCACGATGCGATGGAGATGCTCCTGACGCTGCTCGCCTCCACGAGTAGCGCCCCGGGAATCTCGGACTACCGGCCCGCCATCGAGCACTACGCCAAGGACCTCGACGCGACCATGTGACGCCGCCGCGGGCTACGCCCGCCTGCGGCGCAGCCACTTGCGCAGGCCGCGCGCCTCCGGCGTCGAAGCGTCGGCGGGGGCGGGGGCGGGAGTATCGTGCCGCTCCTCCAATTCCGGGGTGTGGGGCGCCGGTTGAGGCGAGGGCCTTGGTGCGGGGCGCGGTGCCGGACGCTGCGCGCGGGCCTTCATGAGACCCGTCAGCAGGTTGGAGCGGAGCCATCGGATCTCGTCGGGGTCGTCCGCTGTCGTGATGCTTTCCACGATCCGCGCCGACGGCGAGTCCGGCGCGCTCTGTGTGCGCGGTGCGGGCTTGAGCCGGTTGAGGTAGGCGCGTTCGTAGGGATCCCTGACGATCTCCGCGATCTGTACCGGGTCGAGCAGCGAGGCCGTGGCCGCGGCGCGTTCCCACGGATCTTTGGACTGCCGCAGCAGGAACCCCGCGTGCCGGCCGCGCCAGTTGCGCGCACGCAGGTCCTGGCCCTCTTCGAGCCGGGCTCGCATTGGCTCCGGGATGCGCCCGGTGAGCAGGCCGGAGTTGTACTCGGCTTGGGCGAACCGCCGTAGGTCTTCGGCGAGATAGAGCCAGACGACGGCGCGATACCGGTTGAGGTAGAACTTCACCGGTGTCAGCACGCCCGCGCGGGCGAGCCGGGTGAAACGCGCTGTGGTGATGTCCATCAGCGCCGCACCCTCGGTGGTGCCCACGGCTCTGACGCTTTCGCGCAATGCCTCGGGGAATCCTTCGCTCCCGCGCACGCGATCGATCTCCTCGCGGGTGACGCGGCGCTGGCCGCCGGCCGTTTCCGCGACGGTGCGGATCCGCCCCAGCATCACGGCGAGCTCGAACTCGCCGCGTTTCAGCCCCAGTTCCCTCGCGGCGCGGCTCGGCGCGGACGAGTGCGGTGCGGGCTTCGCCGCGGCAGACGGCGTGATGATGTCGCTTGTCATGGTGGTTCTCCCCCGTGAGACGTGATTGCTCTCGGGAAAAATCGTAGCTCGATCACCGCGATCCCGCTGAGCCTGTGGATAACTCTTGACGTGGCGGCGTCAGCGCAGGTCAGAGGTCCACTATCGGCGTGCGTTCGGGGTGCCTCGCGCCCACGCCCAGGTGCTCGCCGACACGGTTCACGAGCAGGGTCATCTCATACGCGACCTGGCCGATGTCGGCCTCCGCGGAGCTCAGGACGCAGAGGCAACTGCCGTCGCCCGCCGCTGTGACGAACAAGACCGCGTCATCGAACTCGATCATCGTCTGGCGCACATTGCCCGCGTTGAACTGGCGTCCGGACCCCTTGGCCAGGCTGTGCAGTCCCGAGGAAACCGCCGCCAGATGCTCCGCGTCCTCGCGCTTCAGATCGGAACTGGCCCCCGTCACCAGACCGTCGTTCGACAGCACCAGCGCGTGCCGTACGTGCTCCATTCGCTGCGTCAGGTCGTCCAGCAGCCAACCGAGCCCCGTGCTCTGCCCCATGTTCCCGTCTCCCCGAGTCCGCTCCCCCTGGCTGGAGGATCTGACCTGCCAGCCTTCCCCACGACCGGCGCCCCGGCAAGCATGATGGGGACATGGCACAGAAGATGACCGATGACCAGTGGCGGGCCTTCGTCTCCCACGGGACCCGCACCGGCAAGCTGTCGACCGTCCGGGCCGACGGCAGCCCGCACATCGCACCGATCTGGTTTCTGCTCGACGGGGACGACCTGGTGTTCAACACCGGCAAGGACACGGTGAAGGGAAGGAACCTGGCACGCGACGGACGCGTCGCCCTCTGCGTGGACGACGACCAGCCGCCGTTCGCCTTCGTCGTCCTGCAGGGCCGCGCCGAACTCAGTGAGGACATCGAGCAGGTCCGGCACTGGGCGACCCGGCTCGGCGCGCGCTACATGGGCGAGGAGCGGGCCGAGGAGTTCGGCAAGCGCAATGGCGTCCCCGGAGAACTTCTGGTGCGGGTGCGGATCGACAAGGTGCTCGCGTACGCCGCGGTCTCCGACTGAGAGCTCAACCCACCGTGTCGAGCAGCCGGGCGGTATGCATCCGCCCGGCGTACTCGACCAGTCGGATCAGCACCTCCTTCCCCGAATCGCGGTCCCGTGCGTCGCACAGCACCACCGGAGTTCCGCGGTCGAGGTCCAAGGCTCGTGACACTTCATGCGCGCCGTACGTACGCGCGTTCGCGAAGCAGTTGACTGCCACGACGAACGGGATGCGCCGGTGCTCGAAGTAGTCCACGGCGGGGAAGCAGTCCTCGAGCCGCCTGGTGTCCGCGAGGACGACGGCTCCCAGAGCGCCCTGGGACAGCTCGTCCCACAGGAACCAGAAGCGGTCCTGTCCGGGCGTGCCGAACAGGTACAGCGACAGGCCCGACCTGATGGTGATGCGGCCGAAGTCCATGGCCACGGTCGTCGTGGTCTTGCGGTCGACGCCGTCGGTGTCGTCCACCGACTGGCCCGCCTCGCTGAGCAGTTCTTCGGTGCGCAGCGGACGGATCTCGCTGACCGCGCCGACCAGGGTGGTCTTGCCCACCCCGAAGCCGCCCGCGACCAGAATCTTCAGCGCCATGGGGGCGGTGTCGCCGCCGGTGGCGTCAGAGTGCTCGGAGCCCATCGATCACCTCACGGAGGATCTTTTCGTCGGGTAGCTGTGCGGGCGGCACCGGTCGGTCGACCTTGACGCAGCCGCTCTCCAGCAGGTCGCCGAGGAGCACCCTGACGACGCCCACGGGCAGGTCGGCGTCTGCGGCGAGCTCGGCGACGGACTGCGTCTCGGTGCGGCACAGTTCGATCAGGGCCCGGTGTTCGGGCCCGAGCGCGGTGTCGTCCCCGGGGCCGGGAGCGTTGCCGTCGAGCGTCACGAGTGCGATCAGGTCGAAGCGCACCCCGCTCGGTCCTGGTCTGGTCCGCCCGCCCGTCATCGCGTAGGGGCGTACGAGGGGTCCGGCTTCGTTGTCGTACCACTGGCTGCCCGGCTGGTTCGGGATTCCCCTCGGTTCCTCGGTCATTGCTGCTGACCGCCCTCGGTCATCCGGCGGCCGGCGGCCGCGTGACGACGCGCGCCGGGGTGTAGAGGTGCTCGCCCACCCGCTTGACCAGGCGTGCCATCTCGTACGCCACGAGTCCGATGTCGGCCGTCACGGAGCTGAGGACGGCGAGGCAGGAGCCGTCGCCCGCGGCCGCCACGAACAGGAAGGCGTCATCCATCTCGACCATCGTCTGGCGCACTCCCCCGGCACCGAAGTGACGGCCTGCCCCTTTGGCGAGGCTGTGGAATCCCGATGCGACGGCGGCCAGGTGTTCGGCGTCCTCGCGGGTGAGGGCGGTCGACGCGCCGACGGGCAGGCCGTCGTTGGACAGCACCACCGCGTGTCGCACCTCGCCGACGCGCAGCACCAAGTCGTCCAGCAGCCAGTCGAGTTCGCCGGTCCGCCCGGCGGTGACGCTCTGTTCCTGGATCATGTGTGGTCTCCTTCGCTGCTGTCACGACCTGGTGCGGGCCTTGAGGTGTCGGGGACCGTGCCGACGATGCCCGGGAGCGGGCCGCCGCCGCGTGCCCAGCCGTCGCGGTAGGCGGTCATGCGGGCGCGCACCTGGTCAGGCCTGCGCTCGTCCTCCGCCCCTGCACCCGTCATGCCTGCCCCTTCCACCGGCTGGCGCTCGCGCAGTTGAGGGGCGAGGCTCGCCTGGCGTACACGGCGGGGCAGTTCCTCCGCGGCTGTCCGGGCATCGCCGTGCTGCATGTCCGTTCCCTGTATGTCAGTGGCTTGGGCGTCGGCGCCCACGACGTCGAACGCTCCACCGCCGTACGGTCCGGACTCCGATGGAGCTTGGTTGCCTGGGGGAATGACGTCCCGGGTCCGGTGCGGCCGCAGCGTGGTGACGCCGGGCGGCGTGGGCGCATCCACCGCGGCGGCAAGCGCCGGGCGGGGTGCCGGGGCATGCACGGAGTTGCCGTTCACACGGTGGCCCGTCGCCCCCTCCACGCGCGCGTGCTCCGTCCCGAGGAATCGTCCGCGTTCCACTGTGGCGGCCTGCGTGCTCTCCGCCGTCCCGCTGTGCAACAGCGCGGTGGGGAGCAGCACCACAGCGGTGGTCCCTCCGTAGGGCGACGTACGCAGGTGCACCTTGATGTGGTGGCGTGCTGCGAGCCTGCTGACTACGAAGAGGCCGAGTTGATCGCTGTCGAACAGATCGAGCGCCTCGGACTGCTCGATGCGTCGGTTGGCCTCGGCGAGCATCTCCGGTCCCATGCCGAGCCCGCGGTCCTCGATCTCCAGGGCGTAGCCGTTGCCGACCGGTTCGCCGTTGACGCGGACCTTGGTATGGGGTGGTGAGAACTGCGCGGCGTTCTCGACGAGTTCCGCCAGGAGGTGGGTCAGGTCGGCGACTGCGGTGCCGAGGACTGAGGCCCCGGGCAGTTGGCGTACCTCCACGCGTGCGTAGTCCTCGACTTCGGAGACCGCCGCACGGACCACGTTGGTCAGCGACACGGGCAAGCGCCAGGCACGGCCCGGTGCGGCCCCGGAGAGGATGATCAGGCTCTCCGCGTGCCGCCGCATGCGGGTCGTCAGGTGGTCGAGCCGGAAGAGGTCGCTGAGCTCGCTGGGGTCCTCGGCCCTGCGTTCCATGCTGTCCAGGAGGCCGAGTTGGCGGTGTACGAGGACCTGGCTCCTGCGGGCCAGGTTGACGAAGACTCCGGAGATGCCGCTGGCCAGCTCGGCGCGCTCGATCGCCGCGCGCAGGGCCGCCCGGTGGACGGTGCCCAGCGCCTCGGACACCTGCCCGGTCTCGTCCTCCGCGGGCGGTCCCGGCGGCGCCTCGGCGTTGATGTCGATCTCTTCTCCTGCGCGCAGTCGGTGCATGGCGTGCGGGAGTTTGCGGCGGGCGATCTCCAGGGCACCGTTGCGCAGGCTGACCAGCTCGACGACGAGCCCCCGACCGATGCGTACGGAGATGACCAGTGAGGCAGCGACGGCGGCTAGCCCCAGGAGGACGGCGGCGCCTGCGGGCGTGAGCACTCCGTGAGTGAGCGGGTCCGCTCGGTTCGCGGCACTGTGGCGCGCGCCGTCCACGACGGCGTGGACCTTGTCCCGCACCTCTCCGTAGGCCTCGTCCCACGCCGCTGCCGGGGCAGCTCCGATCGCTTTCCGGCCGGGTTGCGCCACGAGCACCCTGTCCTCGACAGTGCGTACGTCGTCGTACGCACTCCCCTGCTCAAGGCTGCGCCAGGCGGCTCGTTCGGGCCCGCGCAGGTCCGCTACCGCCGTATCGGTCAGGGTCCTGCGGGTGTCGACGGACCCGGTGAACAGTCGCAGCCGCTGGCCCTCCAAGGAACCGTCGAGCCGGGCCCCGGCAAGCACGGCGTCCTCGCGTGCCAGCATTTCGCCGGCCCGCGAGAATTCGAGCAGCACGCGCGCGTTGGAGCCGGGTTCGCTCTCCTGCATGCCGGTGAGCGCGCCGCATACCCCGAAGGCCTGCGAGATCGTCTTGGTGTACTGGCCGTATGCCGTGTCCCAGCCCGTGCGGCGGTCGAGCACCTCGGACCGTAGGGCGCGCAGCCTTTCGGCTCCGTCCAGGAACGTTTCGAGGCGATCGGTGGCCCTGTCGGGAAGGCCCGCTCCGTCAGCGACGGTTCGACGGTCACCGAGGCGCAGCTTCGCCACCGCGCGGTCGGTGCGCGCGCCCTGCTTCTTAAGTGCCTCGCCACGGTCGGTGTCCGGTTCTGTCGCGTAGCGCACGGCGGTGACACGTTCGGCCTGGAGCGAGGTGATCGCCGCTTCCACGGGCGTTCGGACGGTGGCGTCGACGTGTTGCTGCTGTCGCAGGCGTGCCACGTCCTGGGCCGTGGTGACGGTCGCGTACCCCCATAGGGCGAGCAGGGAGACCACGGGCACCATCAGCAGGCACACGATCTTGGCGCGCACGGTGCGGGGCCGCAGTCGCCAATGCCCCGCGCGCGTGGGCGTCCGTTCCGCCGACGGTTCGGCGATGTGGTCCTCTCCTTCGGGGTGTTCGTCGGCAGGCGGGCCGGCATGGGCGCGCCGTCCCCGTACCGGGGGCACCGGCTGGGGCGGGGTGGCGTCGTCGGCGGGATCGGAGGTGCTTCGGGGTGTGCGCATGGCCTCCTCGCTCGGATGGGTTCGGGGCGTGCCGACCGGCCGTCACCGGCCCGGTGCCGACCGCTATCGGGCGGCGCTCTCGGCCGGCCGCTGAGCCGACACGGAGGCCTCGCGCTCGCTCGCTGTCGGCGACAGTGCGACGAAGGCGGAGGTCAGGAAGAGATAGGACCCGAGGCCGACGGCAAGGGGGAAGATGAACTGCATCGTCGTGGCCCCGGGAAGTGCTGCTTCGGAGGGAGTGACCCGGACGCTCACGGCGAGCATTCCGGTGTAGTGCATGCTGCTCACCGCCCCGCCCATGACGAGCGACGCGACGGCGACCGCGAGCGGCGACTTGATGTTGAGGCCCGCCCACAGGGCGGCGGTCGCCGCGACCACCGCGATCACTACGGACAACCCGACGAGCACGGGGTCGTACCGCACATCACCGTGCAGGCGCAGTGCCGCCATGCCCAGGTAGTGCATGCTCGCGACGCCCACTCCTGTGGTGAGTCCGCCGAGCGCGAGCGCCCGCCCCCGGTCACGGCCGTACCCGACGGCGAAGACTCCTGCGCCGACGACGACCATCGCGACCAAGAGGCTCAGGACGGTCAGCGGCACGTTGTAGTGGATCTCGGTGCCGGTGACTCCGAAGCCGAGCATCGCGACGAAGTGCATCGTCCAGATGCCGGTGCCGATGGCGGAGGCCGCGGTGATGAGCCAGTTCCGGCGTGCGCGCCCCGACGCGCCCAGCGCGCGGACGGTGCAGCGCAGCCCCAGGGCGGCGCCGATGCAGGCCATCGCGTACGACAGCACGGGGGTCAGCCAGCCGAAGGTGGCGTGGTCCAGGTGTCCCATGGCCCCGGGACGCTAGTCCTGCCAGGGGCGCACTACGGGGGCGCATTTCGAAAGGTGCTGGAAGATGACAGAGAGGAGTTCCTGAACGATCGCGTCATGCTCGAACGAGTGCACCCAACGTGCGTGCGGTTCTTGCGGGATCATGGTGCGCATGGATGACGAGCGCACACGGGTACAGGAATTCTTCACGGCGCGCGCCGCCGACTGGGACGCCCGGTTCCCCGATGACGGCCCCGCCTATCGGGCCGCGGTCGCCGAGCTCGGGCTGCGGCCCGGCTCCCACGTGCTCGACGCGGGCTGCGGCACCGGCCGCGCCCTGCCCGCCCTCAGGGGCGCCGTAGGTCCCTCGGGGGTCGTCCTCGGAGTGGATCTGACGCCGGCCATGCTGGAGGCCGCGACACGGGCGGGCAGGCACCGCGACGGGCAGCTCCTGCTCGCCGACGTGGCGAGCCTGCCGCTGCGTGCGGCGTCGCTGGACGCGGTGTTCGGCGCCGGCCTGATCGCGCATCTGCCCAACCCGGAGGAGAACCTGCGGGAGTTGAGGCGGGCGGTACGGCCTGGTGGGCTCCTCGCTCTCTTCCACCCCATCGGCCGGGCGGCACTCGCCGCGCGTCAGGGGCGACAGCTCACTCCGGGCGACCTGCGGGCGGAGGCCAACCTGGGTCCACTTCTTGCCGGTTCAGGCTGGCGTATGACCACGTATGTCGACGAGGACGCCCGGTTCCTCGCCCTGGCGGTACGTCAGGACTGATCCGCCCGGCCCCCGTTGCTCACGGGGCATGACTGGAGTGTCCGGCGACCACAGCGGCGAACGCGTCCGCGTTGTCGAACATGACGTTGTGCCCGGCGTGCGCAACGGTGACGACGCGCACCCCGGCCGCCACCAAGTCGCCCTCTCCGGAGAGTTCGCCGCTGAGCGCACCTTGTACGTAGACACGGTCGACCGTCAGATCCATGAGCATGCGGCGCATCGTGGGGCGTGTGCCCGCGATGAGGCCGTGCGCGCTTCTGTGCAGGGCCAGGGGATCGGCGAGACGCATGGTCGCCGCCCATGAGGGCCCCACCTTTTCGAGCACGCGCGCGTGGCCGCCGCCGCTGACGAACTCTTCCTCCTCGTATGCGGCGATGCCGCTGCTGCCCGCCGTCAGGGGCGGGTTCGGGTCGAGGTTGGCCTCCGTGAGGACGAGTCTCGACACCAGGTCGGGCCGCCGGTGCGCCAGCACGATGGCGACGGAGCCGCCCATGCTGTGTCCGACGATCTCGGCCTCCGTCACCCGTGCCTCGTCGAGCACCGCGGCCAGTGCGTCGGCGTGCTCCTCCAGGGTGTATCCGAAGTCGGCGGGACGGTCGCTGATGCCATGCCCCGGAAGGTCCACGAACAGCGAGCGGCGGCCCGTCAGTTCGGGATGGGCGGCGATGTGCGCGTGGTAGACCGTCGATGCGGCCCCGAGCCCGTGGACGTACACCCGAGCCGGATCGGCCCCGTCGACTTCCGTCCACCGCACACGACTGCCCCGCGCGTCGAACTGTGCCTCTCGCATCTGCGTGCCCCGTCCCGTCATGTCCATCGCCTCGCCCCTCGCGAGCCCAGCAGCGACAATACATCGTCACCGATGTATTACGAAGTCGAGGTACACCGGACACGCAGGAGTGATGCGGCAGAATGCACATCATGCTCGAACTGGCCATCCTCGGATTCCTCTACGACGCCCCGCTGCACGGCTATGAACTGCGCAAGCGCATCACCGCCCTGACCGGACACGTGCGCCCTGTTCCGGAGAGCACGCTGTATCCCGCCATCAAGCGGCTCGAGAAGGCGGGCCTCATCGCCCGCGAGACACAGCCGGGCTCGGGGGCGGCCCCTCGTCATGTCCTGAGCCTCACCCCGGAGGGCAGGCAGGAACTGCGCAAGCGCCTGTCGGAGCCGGCCCAGGGCGACATCACCGATCAGAACCGCTGGTTCACGCTCCTGGCCTTCCTGCGTCATCTGGACGACGCGGCGGCACAGGCCGAGGTGCTCAAGCGCCGACTGGCCTTCCTGGAGGAGCCGGCGAGCTTCTTCTACGACGAAAGCGGCAGCCCGCTGCGCGCGGAGGAGTTCGACGACCCCTTCCGGCGCGGCATGCTCACGATCGCCCGCGCGACGAGCCGGGCCGAACTCGCCTGGCTGCGCACGACCTTGACGTCACTCGACGGAACTGCCCGCTGACCTGTCCTGGTGCGGCACGGGACATCCCCGTACGCCAGGAAGGGGGAACGTGCCGAGCTCGGACACCTCGTACCCGTCCGGGTACCCCTTGATCTCCCAGTTCTGCCGTGCGTAGTGGGGCGCCTTGCGCGGTGGCATCAGGCGTACGGCACGCCCTCGTAGCCTCACGGCACTGCTGACCAGCGAGCGGGTGACGGGACCGGGCCGTTCGTACCGGAAGGCCCGCAGCAAAGGCTCATCGAGCAGTGCCAGGGTGGCGGTGCGCAACAGGGGCGCCACGGCGCGCGGGTACCAGGAGACCATGAGGTCCAACGTCGCGTCGGACACCTCACGTGCGCCTTGATCCCAGCCGAAGTTGGCCTCTTCGTAGGCATCGAGGCAGTTTTCGAACTCTTCGTAGGAGTCGGGAATCTCCTTGATGCCCATGTGCTGCCCGAGCGTGCGGTAGTACGTGGCGGCGGCGACCGTCTCGTGACGCGAGAACCTGCGCCAGCCGTACGCGTCGATCCATCGCTTCGGCATCACCACGAACGTGCACAGGACGTAGCGCATGTCGTCGTCGCTGATGTCGTAGCTGCGGTGCATCTGGTTGATGCGGCGGATGGCCGTGCGGCCCTCGTCGTTGCCGAAGCCGTGCTCCACGACGGTGTCCAGCAGGAGTGCCGTGTCGTCGTAGCGCTTTTGCGTACGGTCCGTCAGTTCCGCGGTCTGCGCGAGGAGTCGGCCGATGCTGGGCACGGCATAGGTGCGATAGAGGGCGAGTTCGAGTGCGCGGGTGAAGTCCCACGGGAACTCGTACGTCGCGGTGAGTCGGTAGATCGCAAGGAAGTCCTTCTCCGGGTCCATGCGCCGGATCTGTTCGAGTCGCTCGTAGCGCTTCACCGTGCGGTCCCCCTTCTGTCACCGGACCTCTAACTCTACGTTGGAGAGCGGCAGACAAAGGATCAGCGGCACAAGCCGCGTCGGGGGATGATGGCCCACATGTTCGACGCAATCCGCAGGCTCTGGCGCAAGGGCGAATCGACAGGCAGCCGCGAGGCGGTGCGCACGGAGAGCAAGCGCCCGCACAACCTCTTCGAAGCAGCCGCCGTCTATGTGGCGGCCAGTGCCGATGACGACCAGGACACGATGGACGAGGCCAGGGGATGGGTGTCTCCGGAGGCACTGTCGTTCGGCGTCAGTGAGCTCGCGTGCCGCGCCGTCATCGCGCTCGCCCGGGAGCGCGACGAGTCGCCGAACGACGTGGCCCGTACGCTCCTTGGGCTGCCTGCCGCCTGAGTCGGTCACCCCTTCGTAGCCGTCGATCACGGCAGCCCATCGATGAATTTCCTGGTCATCGACCCCTCGACGATCTCTGGGGCGAGTGGTTAGGGTGCGCCGACGGATGAAGCGATGGGGAGGCTGGCATGGCCGGGACGGACGACGCTGTCGCCGCCGATGACGACGCGCTGTACGTACTGACGGCGGTGCTGCTGACGCCCGCGAAGTTTCCCAGCGTGCTGGGCGACGACTATCCCGAGGCGTGCACGCGGCTCGGCCTCGCGCCGCTCGCCACCGGGTACGGGCTGGTGCTCGGCCAGGACGGCCAGGGCGCCCGGTGGACCGTCGTCGTCGACGACGTGTCCCTCGTGGCCGTGGCGATCGCCTCCTGGGACTGCGGCATGGAGTACGACCTGTCGCCGGACGAGCACTCGGTGGTCACCGCGCTGCCGGGCTGGCCGCTTGCGGTCGCCGTCGCGGCCCCCGGTGTGCCCGCTCCGCACGACCCCGACCCGGCGCCCGAGGACGGCGACCGCGCACCCCTCGCGCCGCCGGAGTCCGGCACCTGGGGACCCGCCCAACGACGCCTCGGCGCCGACGAGATAGCGCTCCAGTGGGCGACGTGGCGGGACCAGATCGACGACGCCGACTTCGCGACGGACGGTCCGCCAGGAGACTCCCCCGCTGTCACCGAGGCGAGGGAACCGCTCACCGGCGTCCGGCGCGTTCTGGCGGAAGCCCGGGCGTATGTGACCAATCCACCGCCCCTGGGCAGGGTGCGGTCGTCCTTCGCCTCGGGTGACGCGCGGACCCTGCGTGCCGACGGCCCTGGCTGGTCCATGGTCGCCAGGACCGACGACATCGCGTTCGTGCTGCTCGACGACGAGCCGGGTGAGGTGCTGCCGGTCGGCCGCGGACCGGAGCTTCCCGCGCTCCTGGAGGCGCTCGACAAGATGGCGGTCCGTCCCGCCTGAGCCGGACCGGACCCGCGCCCGTGGGCCGGGTCAGCGGCTCGTTTCGACGTCGACGAGGAGCGCGGCCAAGGCCGTGTCGTGGTCCTCGTGTTCACGCAGCCCGGCCAGTTCGTCCTGCCAGGCCACGTCCCAGGAGCTCTCCCGGCCACCCGCACGCACCAGTTCCAGGGCCAAGGCGCCCGTCACGGGGGTGCCTCGCTCGCGGAGCATGCGGGCCGCGGTGAGCAGTGCCTCACGCGCGTGTGGCCGACGCATGTCCAGGTACCGCTCGCTCGCCGGGGCCAAGCGTCCAGGACGCTCTTCGAGAAGGTCAATCAGCAGCTGCCACCGCTGTGCGTCGTACCGCCCGAGCCGTGTGGCCACGAGCGCCGTCTCCCACAGCAGGTGTGCCGCCTGTGGGCGCAGCCCCGCTCTCCGGAGCGTCTGGGCAAGGGCGTCGGCGACTTGGAGGGTCACGGTCGTGCCCTGCCGGGCGCGCACGATCGCGCTCAGCACCACTAGACGGCGCAGAGCGTCGACTCTGCCCTGTGGAGCCTCCGTGTCGGCTCTGGCCTGTGGGTCCCCCGTGTCCGCGCGGTCGCCCAATTGCCGAAAGGCGCGGTTCAGGATGTCCCTGGCGACGGGTCCGGTCGGGAACCGCACCAACTGCCGCACCGCCGCGTCCCATTCGCGGTGCGTACGGTTCTCGTCGACGGCGACGTCGGCCACGGCACGCATCGCGTCGCCCGAGTCCGGGGCGAGCCACCCGGGCAGTGCCTGACACGCGGCTCTGACGGTGTCCGCGTCGCCCTGCCTGACCAGCCGTGTGAGGAAGCCCCGGTAGGGCTCGGCCATTGAGTGGGGCACCGGCCCCGGACCCGGGCCCGGGTGAATCACCGCTTCACGCACGGCCGGTTCGCCTCCGCATCGTGCCAGGCGGTCGGCGACTTCTGGACGGTCGATCGCGGAGAGGAGGCCGCGGGCCAGGACGGCCCGTACGTCACGGTGCTGGTGTGGTGCGTCCCAGGCGGCCAGCAGGGCGTCATGAGCCGCGGCGCCGGTGAGCGTACCGAGCCCGCGGGCCGCCTCCTTGCGCGATCCGACCGGGACGTCTGCGGCCCGGGCCACTGGGGCGAGCATGCCGACAGCTCGACGGTCCGGTACGGCTTCCAGGAGGTGCCGGACGGACGACATGGCGGCACGGCCCCGCACACCGCCGGTCGCTGCGTGCCGCAGAAGCAGGTCCAGGAAGGGCTGATGCGCGGGTGATACGCCGGTGAGCTCAGTGGAATCGGTGAAGTTGGCGGCAATGACATCGCCGAGTGCTCCCAGTGCGGCAGCGGCGACGGGCTGCGGCGCGTCGTCCGCAAGGCGCGTGATCAGAGCCGGGTCGCGCAGGCGGGCCGCCGCGTCGGCCCTGGTACACAAGGGGGCCGACTCGTCGAGGGCCACGCGCGCGTGGTGCTCGTCCCAGCGCTTGCGCTGTCCCGGCAGCCAGCGATGTGTGACGCCCTGCGGAAGGTTGGGGACCCAGGCCGCGGCCCGGGGTCGTACGCGGCCCGTCAGGCCCCTCCGTGCGGCAGCCAGGACGACGTCGAGCAGGTCGGTACGACGGGACGCGACGGTGCGCAGGACGAGGGGAACCGCCGCGAACGAGGCGTCGAGGCCGATCAGTTCGGCGCAGCGTGCCTCCCGGATTCGTGCCGGTGTCACCCAGGCCTCGGCCGCGCGCGCCGCGACGTGCGGATCCTCGTGCTCCAGGGCGGTGCGGCGCGCCAGAGCATCCAGCTCCGGCAGGGCGGTGAGGTGCGGCGCGAGCAGTTCGGCGAGGTAGACGCCCCTGCCGGGACGCGTCCGCGCCTCCTGGCCGAGCGACGCCCAAAGGGACTGCGCCTCGCTCTCCGCCAGGCACAGCGCGGCGACGGGGCCACGGCGCCGGGAATCGGCGACGACCTGACAGAGCAACTGCGCCAGATATGCAGCACGTTCAGGGCTGCCCTGTGTCGCGGCGCTCTCCGTGGTGCGTCGGAGCAGCTGCTCGGCGGCGGCCAGCGTGCGGTCTGTCGAGTCCCTGGACTGCACGGTGGTCAGTGCCGCGTCCCGGAGCACGCGTTCGGGCAGTGCGGCGAGCATGCGGGGCGGCGCGCCACCCAGCTGCCTCAGGGCACGGTGGCGTACTTCTTCCTGGTCGTGCCAGGCCCGCTCGCAGTCGACAGCGATACGTGCGAACTCGGTTGGATCGCCTTCCAGTTCCGCGCAGGCAAGGAGTGCGGGCCAGCCCAGCATGCGGTGGTGGATGCGGTGCCGCCCCGCGATCTCGCGCAGCAGCGGTTCGCCCGAGGCCAGGGGAAGGGCCACGGCGAGGTGGCTCACGGCCCGTTCTCGTCGCAACCAGCGCTCCGCCCAGGGCAGGACCATCTCAGCCCTGTCCGCGGGTTCGAGCGCTGCCAGGGTGGTCACAGGAAGGCTTCGTACGGAGCGCAGCCGTTCGGCGCGTTCCTCCAGCAGGCGTCGTCGTTCCGGGGCGGGCAACAGTGCCAGCAGTCCGTCCGGGGCGACCTCTTGGCGCTCCGGATAGCGCATCCGGGGTCGATTCGCCGGGCAGCGGCGAGCCAGGTCCTGCTGGTCGGCGAGGTTCAGTTCACGAACGGCTCGGCGCACTGAGGGCGGCAAGGGTCCGGCCGGCAGCCCGAGTTCGGCGAGTTCGCCGTCCGGTCCCGGCGGTGTGGCGCGCAGGATCTCTAGGACGCGGCCGGGTCGGCGCAGCAGGGAGCGTGCGGCTCGGTCGGTGAGCAGTTCGCGTGCCTGCTCCAGAAGGACGAGCCCAGCCTCCGGGTCCCGCTCAGCTGCCAGGCTCGCCACGGCCCGGCTCTGACGTGTGAAGGAGTATCGGGCGTTGCCCGCCTTGCTCCGGCTGCGGGAGACGAGTAGGTCCACGACGGCCAGCGGGGCGGTTCGGGCCAGGGCATTGAGTACACCCATGGGTGGGTCGAGCCGGGCGAGCCAGGCGGCGACGGTCGCCGGTGGGCACGCGGGAAGGAGTTGCGATGCGTCCCGGCTGCCGTATCGCTCGTACACCTCGGGCAGCAGACGCCCGGCGAGGGCGCTGCGACCGCTGAGCCGCAGCACGCGATACGTCTCGTGGCGTTCCGCGCGGGTCTCGCTCAATGCGAGACGTTCCAGGGCCTGTTCCGGTACCGGAAGCCTGATGGCGGCCGAGAGGGCCCGGCGGCGCAGCAGGGGATCGGTCAGGGCGTGGGAAATGGTGGGCAGATCGCGTCGGGCGACGGCGAGGAAGAGGGCGGTGTGCCGTTCGCCCTCGTCACCGGCGTCGAGTGTGTGATGGAGGGTTGCGTACGCCGCTGGGGTCAGAGTGCGGCCGTAGCGCGCGAGGGCGGTCATCCGTGCCGGGAAAGGCAGGGGCGCGAAGTGGGCCGTGAGCCAGGCCGACGTCAGGGGGACGGGCGTGGGCTCGGGCGATGAGGACGGCGTCTGGGACGCCTCGTATCCGGCCATCAGCGATCACCGAGGGATCGCTGGGCCTCCTTTCGGAAGGTCATGCCGTCATGGTCACGGGCGAGGCACCGGTGGCGCAACGGCTTTTCCGATCCGCTCGCGGAACGGCCCTGGGCAGGACCGCGAGCGGACAGAGCCCCTTGCGCCGGTGGTGCCTCAGTGCCCTATTTCCTTGCGCGTGACCCGGCGCAACCTGCGCCGCTGGCTGGGGTCGAGCGTCAGATAGGCCGCTGCGGGTACTCCGAGCACGATCAGGAGTGCGGCCCACCACGGCAGCCAGATCAGCAGAATGATCCCGGCCGCCACACCTCCTGCGGCGATCTTCGCGTTCCTCGACATGTGTGTCGCCTCCTTCGTGGCTCCTGCCGCTCTCTGTCTTAGAAAACGTGATCGGGCCTCCCACAGTTCCGGGCCACGACCCTGAGAGACCCCTGAGCCGTGACCCTTACTGGTTTCTGAGCCGCGCGCGCCCCATCGACTATTCGACGCGGAGGGGCTCCCCGACCTCGTACATGTGGCGCAGGACCTGGCGGTAAGAGTCGACGAATCCGGCTTCCGTGTACGACATGCCCACCGCCGCGCAGTGGGCGCGCACGAGAGGTTGGGCGAGCCGCAGGTGGGGGCGGGGCATGCTCGGGAACAGGTGGTGCTCGATCTGATAGTTGAGCCCGCCGAGGAACCAGTCGGTCACGAGGCTGCCGCGGATGTTGCGCGAGGTGAGGACCTGACGGCGCAGGTGGCCCCAGCGCTCGCCGTCCGGATCGGGCATTTCCATGCCCTTGTGGTTGGGTGCGAAGGCGAGTCCCAGGTGCAGGCCGAAGAGCGCCTGGTGGATGGCGGCGAAGGCGATGGCGTGGCCGACGGGCATGGCGGTGAGCAGCAGCGCCACATAGCCGACGACATGGGCGACGAGAAGGATCCCTTCCACCACGCGTTCACGCGGGGCCTGCCTGCGCAGGTCCTGGAAGCCGTAGACCTTCATGGCGATGCCCTGGAGCAGCGTCAGAGGGAAGAAGAGCCAGGCCTGATTACGGGTGAGCCAGCGCCGGAACCCCACGCGGACCTTGGCCTGCCTGCTCGTCCACACCAGGACGTCGGCGGCGACATCGGGGTCCTTGTCGACGTGGTTGGGGTTGGCGTGGTGGCGGTTGTGCTTGTCGTTCCACCAGGCCGAGCTCATCCCGAGCAGCAGGTTGCCGTGGATGAGCCCCATGGCGCGGCCGACGGTGCGGTTGCCGGATATCTGCGAGTGGCCCGCGTCGTGGCCGATGAACGCCGTGCGGGCACACAGGACGGACAGGACGGGCGCGAGCAGCAGCACCCACCAGGAGCCGCCCAGGAGGAACATGCCCGTTCCCACCGCCAGCAGTGCCAGGGTGTTGGTCGCGACGGTGCGCGCGTACCAGCCGATGCGGCGGTCCAGGAGGCCTTGCTCCTTGACGGTGCGCAGAAGGGGCGCGAAATCACTTCCGGTGTGCTGCCTGCCGGTGCTGGCTGGGGAGCGTTCCGCGACTGCGGCGGCCTGGGGCATGGTGGGGTCTCCGGTCTCCGTAACAACGGGCTGACCTGTAAGAACGTACGGATCAGTGACCTCGGGCGACCATGGCGCCACCACCCGTGTCGAAGCGGGGGTCAGCACCTCTCCACAGGGGGGTTGAGTACACCCCCGACGTGAAGTGATGAGCGTCACCACAGAGCTGCTGCCGGGAATCCTTGGACGTGCTGTACCCTCGGCCGCTCCAGGCCCAGTAGTCAAACTTGAGGAATACGTCATCCCTGTGCACGGACTCCCTGCCGTATCCCCTGCCGAGATCTCCGAACTGTCCCGCTGTTCCGTACTCTTCGTGCCGAGCGATCCGGCCCGGGGCGGGCGGGTTGCCTTCTGGTGCACCGACGGCGCCGAACCGCCCTCGGTCGCCGCAGGAGCCCTCGAGTCACTGACCGTTGCCGTGCCCGGAGACGACGATGTCGAGCTCGTCGACGTCACGGCGTCGCTGCTCCCGGTGCGCGTCGCGCTGCCGGTCCTCACGCGCGCGCGTGCCGCCTCGGGAACGCATCCCACGGCCGCCTTCTGGGGCACCGCGGGCGTGCTCGCGCTGCAGCTGGCGGCCCGCGGCCTGCTGCTGCCCGGGCTCACCGCCAGCGACCACGACGCCTGGCGGGCCGGCCCCTTGAGGAGCGATGACCTGCAGCGGCTGCGCGACCTCGCCGCCGCGATGCCGCCCGCCGCGCACGCGCATCCCCTGGATCACACCGTGCCGCCGCGGCTGCCCGAACCGGAGCGCCTGCTGCGCCAGTTCCTCGACGCCGTGGCCGATACGCTGCCGCGCTCCCCTGCCGCGACGTCGGCCGCAGGCGGACCCGCCTTCGCCGCGCCGGAACCACAACACGTCCCCGAGCAGCGTGCCTGGGCCCTGGACGTGGCCGCCGGTCACGACGCGGGCGTACGGATCTCCCTGCGCGTGGAGATTCCCGGTCTCGCCTCGGACACCGAAGGCGGTACTCGACTGCCCTTCCGCGCCGTACTGCAGCTGCACAGTGTCAGTGACCCCTCGCTCCTCGCGGACGCCGCCGAGGTGTGGGCCGGGTCCGGAACGTCGGCGCGGGGCTTCGGGCCGCGCGCCCGGATGGACGCGTTGCTCGCGCTGCGTCGCGCCACGCGCGCGTGGCCGCCGCTGGCCCCGCTGCTCGCCGCCACCGTGCCCGACGCCATCGAACTCGCCGACGAGGAGGTCACCGAACTCCTGGGCGAGGGAGCCCGGATGCTCGCGGTCGCGGGGGTCGACGTGCACTGGCCCAAGGAGTTGACGCGCAACCTCACCGCGCGCGCGGTGATCGGCCCTCCGGACGATGACACCAACGGCCCGCAGAAGCTGTCATCGGACACCCCTTCGTTCCTCTCCGCCGATGCGCTGCTCGCCTTCAACTGGCGCTTTGCACTGGGCGATCAGCAACTGACCCGCGAGGAGCTGAACCTTCTCGCCGAGGCCAACCGCCCCGTGGTGCGCCTGCGCGACCAATGGGTGCTCATCGACCCGGACGAGGCACGCCGCGCCCGCGAGCGGCACGACCGCAAGGTCACCCCGATCGACGCCCTCGGCGCGGCGCTGACCGGCACCGCCGAAATCGGTGGCGAGCGCGTCGACGTACAGCCCACAGGATGGCTGGCCACCCTGCGCGAGCGCCTGTCGGACCCGGAAGGCATGGAGCCCGTCGGACAGCCCGCGGCGCTCACCGCGAAGCTGCGCGACTACCAGCTGCGCGGCCTGAACTGGCTGGCCCGGATGACCTCACTCGGCCTCGGCGGCTGCCTCGCCGACGACATGGGTCTCGGCAAGACGATCACGCTCATCTCGCTGCACCTGCACCGCCAGACGGATCAGGTGTCCGCGGGTCCCACGCTGGTCGTCTGCCCGACGTCACTGATGGGCAACTGGCAGCGCGAGATCGAGAAGTTCGCACCCGGCACCGCCGTTCGCCGCTTCCATGGTGCCCGCCGCAGCCTGGAGGACCTGGCCGACGGCGAGTTCGTGCTCACCACCTACGGGACGATGCGGCTCGACGCGGAGACTCTCGGCCAGGTCCCCTGGGGCATGGTGGTCGCCGACGAGGCGCAGCACGTCAAGAACCCGTACTCCGCCACGGCCAAGCAACTGCGCACCATCGGGGCACGCGCGCGTGTGGCACTCACCGGCACTCCGGTGGAGAACAACCTCTCCGAACTGTGGGCCATTCTCGACTGGACGACTCCTGGGCTCCTCGGCAAGCTCGGCACCTTCCGCTCGCGCTACGCGCAGGCCGTGGAGGGCGGCTCGGATCCGGGTGCGGCCGAGCGGCTCGGGCAGCTCGTACGCCCGTTCCTCCTGCGTCGGCGCAAGTCCGATCCGGGCATCGCGCCCGAGTTGCCGCCGAAGACGGAGACCGACCGTGCCGTTTCGCTCAGCACGGAGCAGGCAGGGCTCTACGAAGCAGTGGTGCGCGAGACGCTCGCGGAGATCTCCGGGGCCGACGGTTTCGAGCGCCGCGGGCTGATCGTCAAGCTGCTCACCGGTCTCAAGCAGATCTGCAACCACCCGGCGCAGTACCTCAAGGAGGACAAGCCGAGGATTCCGGGCCGCTCCGGGAAGCTGGAACTGCTCGACGAGTTGCTCGACACGATCCTTTCCGAGGACGCGAGCGTGCTCGTCTTCACGCAGTACGTCCAGATGGCCCGACTCATCGAGCAGCATCTGTCCGCCCGTGGGATCCCGTCGCAGTTCCTGCATGGTGGCACGCCCGTCGCGGAGCGCGAGGCGATGGTGGAGCGCTTCCAGGACGGTGAAGTCCCGGTCTTCCTCCTGTCGTTGAAGGCGGCCGGGACGGGGTTGAACCTGACGCGTGCCGAGCACGTCGTGCACTTCGACCGCTGGTGGAACCCCGCGGTCGAGGCGCAGGCCACCGACCGTGCGTACCGCATCGGGCAGACGCGACCCGTGCAGGTGCACCGGCTCATCGCGGAGGGAACGATCGAGGACCGTATCGCCGACATGCTGCTGCGCAAGCGGGAGTTGGCGGATTCGGTCCTCGGGTCCGGCGAGGCGGGGCTCAGCGAGCTGACCGACGCCGAACTGTCCGATCTGGTCGAGCTGCGAGGGGGCGCGCGATGACTGACCTGTATGACGAGGAATACGGTGCCGCGAACGACGACGGGCGGCGCGCGGATGGACCGGACGCGAACGAGCGGACGTTCGCCGCGCTGCCGCCCGCGCACGGGCAGGGTTTCGCGCAGAGCTGGTGGGGCCAGGCCTGGCTCAAGGCACTGGAGGAAACGGCCCTGGACCTTCAGCAGTTGAAGGCGGGACGCAGGCTCGCGCGCGCGGGAGCCGTGGGTGCGGTATCGGTGCGGCCGGGTCGGATCACGGCGGTCGTCCAGGACCGTGACGGCACGCCGCACCGCTCCGATGTCCTGTTGCAGGAGTTGAGCGAGGAGGAGTGGGACCGCTTCCTGGAGATGGCCATCGAGCGGGCCGGGCACATCGCGGCGCTCCTCGACCGCGAGATGCCGCCGCACTTGGTGGAGGACTCGGCCGCCGCGGGGATCGAACTCCTGCCCGGCATCGGCGACCTGGAGCCCGAGTGCGACTGTGACGCATGGGATCACTGCGGGCACACGGCAGCGCTCTGCTACCAGATGGCGCGGCTGCTGGATCAGGATCCCTTCGTCCTGATGCTGATGCGGGGCCGTGGGGAGCGTGCGCTCCTCGACGAGTTGCAGGTGCGCAGCGTGGCGCGAGCCGATGCGCGGCCCACCCGTGAAGAGACCCACGATGCCGTCACGGAGGGCGTCAGTGCCGCTCAGGCGTACGCGGAGGGCGCCGTCCTGCCGCCGCTGCCCTCGCTCCCTGCGCTGCCGTCAGAGCCGGGCCTGCCGCCCGTGCTCGACACGGAGACGGATCCGGCGTCGGGTCTCGACGTGGCGGCGCTGGAGTTCCTGGCGGCGCAGGCGGCCGTCGAGGCGTACCGGCTCCTGGCCGATGCGCTGGCTTCCGGTCACGAACGGCTTCCTGTCGGGCGCGAGTTGACTCCGGGAGAGGACGCCGTGCGCCTGGCCGCCGCGGCGCCCGGCCGGGACATCGAGGCGCGGCTCGCCGCCGGGTCCGGGCGCGGGCGTGACGGCCTGGCTCTCGCCGTCCGTGCGTGGGAGTACGGGGGGCCTGCAGCGCTCGCCGTACTCGAGGAGGAGTGGGCTCCGCGGGAAGAGTCGCTGGCACGCGCGCGTGCCGCGCTGGATGAGGCGTGGGACGAAGGCGAGCGCCCTCACCTGCGTGCCGCCGGCAATCGCTGGACCGTGGTCGGGACCGACGCTCAGGTGCGGCACGGCCGGGACGGGCGCTGGTGGCCGTACCGCAAGGAGCGCGGGCGTTGGACTCCGGCGGGACCGGCGGCACAGGATCCTGCGACGGCACTGGCCGTGGCGACCGGGAGCGGGTGACGGACGGACGCGGGTGACGAACGGCGGGGTCGCCCGGGCGTGAGCTCCTGGAGCGGCGCAGCGGGCGTACGGGGTGGTGTGTGGCCGAAACGCACAAGGCGCCCGCCCGCGCATCCACCCACCGCGCTCACCCGCGCATCCACGCGGGGCGTGCGTGCGCCGGGAACACCGGCGCACGCACTCGCCCTGGCCAGCGATTGAGCGAGGCCATGACATCCGCGAGCGTGGATCGCGTCGGTTCAGGGAGGTCTGACCGCAACAGGAGCCGCCCCAGGCTCAACAGCGGGGGCATCGGGTTCGTCAGCTCCGTCCGTGCGACCCGTCTGAAGGGAGTGATCAGGGCCCTGGGCCCCACGACTACTGATCGGACCGGTGGTTGACGACGACGCCTCCTGCCCCTCGCGGGAGGCGCCGTCGGCGCGTTCCCCGTCGTTCATCTGGTGTCCCCCGCGTGTTCGTGACGGCGGCGAAGTCTGGCCGCTGTCACCGAACCCGTGCCCCAGGAGGCCCCGATGTCCCCGCACGTCGCCCGCAAGCGCCGTCTTCGCCGCTCCATAGCTGTCGGCGTGCCGCTGGCCGTCGTCACCGCGATGGTGGTGACCGGTACGGCGATGGGCACCCAGGACGGCGGCGGTCGGCAGCAGGGCACCCCCAAGAAGGCGCACATCACCCGGGCGGCCACTCTGGGGAACATCCCTCTGGGCGCCTTCAGCAACTCCCTGCTGCCCGGGACAGTGGCCGACGACCGCGGTGTGGATCTCGGCGGCATCGGCAGTGACCTCTACCCGGCCGGCCGTAAAGGCGAGTTCTGGACGGTGACCGACCGGGGGCCGAACGGACAGATCAAGGTCGACGGCAAGAAGCGCCGCACCTTCCCCGTGCCCGGCTTCGACCCGGCGCTCGTGAAGATCCGGGTCTCCGGAGACACCGTCAAGGTCGTGTCCGCGATGCCGATCACGACCTCCTCCGGGAAGCCCGTCACCGGGCTGCCCAACCAGAAGGGACGCGACGAGGCCCCGTACACGTACGACGCGAAGAACCCCCTCTCGTACGACCCGAACGGTCTGGACACCGAGGGCATCGTGCGGGCGGCCGACAACACCTTCTGGCTGGTCGATGAGTACGGCCCGTCGCTGATCCACGTCTCCGCGCGCGGGAAGGTGCTCAAGCGTTACGTCCCCCGAGGGCTCGACCTGCGCGGTGCGGACTACCCCGTGGCCGAGGCGCTGCCCGGAGTTCTGTTGCACCGCAAGAAGAACCGCGGCTTCGAAGGACTCGCCCAGCTGCCGGGCGGGGATCTGGTGATGGCGCTGCAGAGCCCGCTGTCCCTTCCGGACGAGGACGCGGGCGATGCCTCACGCACCACACGGCTGCTGCGCTTCTCGCCGAAGAAGCAGGCGGTCACCGCCGAGTACGCCTACCGCTTCGACCCTGTGGATGTCGTCGACCCCGGTGAGGACGACACCTCCGAGCTCAAGATCTCCTCCGTGGTCGCCGTCGGGCGCGACCGGCTGTTCGTCCAGGAGCGCACCGACAAGGCGGCGCGGCTGCACAGCGTGACGCTGAACCAGCGGGCCAACATCCTCGGCGGCAAGTGGGACAAGGACACCACCAAGCCCTCCCTGGAGCAGCTCGACGACCCTGTCGCCTCCGGGGTGCCTGTCCTCGACAAGCGTCTGGTGGTCGACCTGGGAACGGTCGACGGCGTCCCGGGCAAGATCGAAGGCGTTGCCCGGGTCGACGATCGCACCCTGGCGCTCATCAACGACAACGACTTCGGGATGACGGACGGAGCGGAGGCCTTCGACAAGGACGGGCGTCTGGTGGACAGCGACGTGGAGACGACGGTGACGTACGTCAAGCTTCCTCGGCGGTACTGACAGAGGCCGCGCGGACAGCGCCGACCCGGCCCTCCACGTGGCTGGCTGT
>NZ_JBHYJI010000028.1:0-60124 GCF_042740435.1 Streptomyces sp. NPDC059002
ATACCGCCGCGGCCCCGCCCCACGGAAAACGGAGCGAACCCACGAGGACGGAATCGCCGCCACGCCAGCCCCCGCCCCACGGCGAAACGGGGCGACCCCGCGAGGACGGAAACGCGGCCACGTCAGCCCCCGCCCCACGGCGAAACGGGGCGACCCCACGAGGACGGAATCGCCGCCACGCCGGCCCCCGCCCCACGGCGAAACGGGGCGACCCCACGAGGACGGAAACGCCGCCACGCCAGCCCCCGCCTCGCGACGAAACGGGGCGAACTCACGAAGGCAAGCGAGGCGCAGGCCCGCGGCACCCCCACGCCCCCGTGACAACCCACCCCCGCCGCAATATCGTACGGGTTCAAACGACCCGGCGGACGGATGCCGAAGGAGCCAGCCGATGACCGGAGTTCAAGGATTCTTTCCGCCCAAGACCGCCACCGGCAGGTCCGCCCTCGTACCCGCACCCCCCTGGCACTACTCGGGAGACCTCCTCACCATCGAGTACCGGACCGACCCGGACAGGGTCCGCGACCTGCTCCCCGAGCCCCTGGAACCAGCAGGCACCGACCCCGGAGCCGTCGCACTCATCTGGGCCGACTGGCAGTCCTGCGGACCGTCCAAGGGCGAGCTGCTCGACCCGGTGCGGGCGCAGTACAAGGAGTGCTTCGCCGTCGTACGGTGCGGATACCGAGGCCGGACGTACTCACGGTGCGTGTACATCTGGGTCGACAAGGACTTCGCCATCGCCCGCGGCATCCACCAGGGCTACCCGAAGAAGCTCGGCTCGATCCACATGACCCGCCCCCACCCCTACGGCCCCGCCCCCCGCATGGAGCCCGGCGCGGCCTTCGGCGCCACGCTCGCCGCCGCCGACCGCAGGATCGCGCAGGCCGTGGTGACCCTGCGCGAACCCTCCGAGACGAACGGCTTCGTCAACGCCCACCCCATGGCCCATCATCGCCAACTCCCCGCCATCGACGGCAAGGGCCTCGCCCTCGACGAGCTGATCGCGTCGGGCGCGGCCGCCTTCGAGGGGGGCCAGGCCTGGTCGGGCGACGCCGAACTCGACCTCTTCGACGCGCCCACGGAGGAGCTGGCCGCGCTGACGGTGGAGGAGCCGATCGGGGCGTACTACCGCCAGGTGGGGGTGACTTGGGACGGCGGGACGCTGCTGGAACGGGGTTTGTGACTACGGAGGCGCCGGAGAGTCCGGCACCCCCCTACCCCCCAGCCGCACCCCCGATCCCCGCATAAGCCGCAGGCCGCACCCTCCGCATCCAAAGCCCCCACACCACCCCCGCCGCACCGGCGATCAGAATGAGGCACGGCAGGATCCACCGCAGCGGATTGTCCGAGGAAACCCCCAGCTGGACGCTGAAGTTGGTGAGCGCGAGCCAGAAGACGACGGCGAGTGCCGCGCCCGAGAGGAGCGGTGCGACGAGCCGGTGCCAGAGCGGCTCGCGCAGCTCGGGCCGCCGGGCGAAGTAGGCGATGACCGAGGCCGACGTGGCGAACAGGAGCAGGATCACGCCGAGCGCGCCGAGGTTGGTGAGCCAGGTGAAGACGTCCGCCACCGGGTCACGGCCCGCCAGCGCGAACACCCCGATGACGACGGCGGTGACGGCGGTCTGCAGCAGCGAGCCGCGGTGCGGCGAGGTGTGCCGGGGGTGCAGCGCGCCGAGCCCGCGCGGCAGCACCCCTTCCCGGCCGAGTGAACGGACGTACCGCGCAACGGCGTTGTGGAAGGAGAGCAGCGCCGCGAGCAGGCTGGTGATGAGGAAGAACTGGGCGAAGTCGGCGAAGACGGTGCCGAGGGTCGACGAGCTGAGGGTGAACATCATCTGCGGGCCTTCCTCGGCGGCGACCCGCGTCGCCTGTGTCGTACCGGCGCCGCTCACCATGGCCCAGGCGGTGGCGGCGTAGAAGACCCCGATGAGCCCGACGGCGATGTAGGTGGCGCGCGCCACGGTCCGGCGCGGATCGCGGCATTCCTCGCTGTAGAGCGCGGCGGACTCGAACCCCATGTACGCGGCGAACACGCAGCACAGTGCGACGCCGAGGGAGCCGTCGGTGGCCGCGCCCCAGGTGAGCGGGGTGGTCGAGACGCCCTCGGGCGCGGAGGCGAACTGGCCGATGTCGAAGATGAGTACGGTGCCGAATTCCAGGACGAGCAGTACGGCGAGGACCCGCACGCCCACGTCCACCCGGCGGTAGCCGAGCGCCCCGACGACCGCGGTGCAGGCGAGCACCAGGACCCACCAGGGAATCTCCACCCCGGTGCGGGCGTCGATGAACTCCGCGGTGGTGGCGCCGAAGAGCCCCGCGATGCCGATCTGCATGGCGTTGTACGCGAGCAGCGCGACGAAGGCCGCGCCCACGCCCGGGGTGCGGCCGAGGCCCTGCGCGGTGTACGCGTAGAACGCCCCGGCGCCGGTGATGTGCCGGCTCATCGCCGCGTATCCGGCGCTGAAGAGGCCGAGGACGACGGCTATCAGGAGGTAGAGCAGGGGTATCCCGAGGATGCCCGTGACGCCGAGGGACTGGGGGACGCCACCTGCGGCGACGGTGAGCGGCGCGGACGCGGCCACGACGACGAAGACGATGCCCGCGACGCCGATGCGGCGCTCCGGGACGGTGGCGGCGGTCAGGGGTGGGGCGGGCGAGGCTGAGCCTTGACGGTCGAGAGCCATGCCGGTCTCCGGGGAGTGGAGGGGCGCATCCGCAGGGACGCATTCGCAGGGAACGCGTTATCGTTTGAGCCCGTACGAATTCGAATGGCGCTGATGGTACGGACGCCCCTGTGCCCGGGCAAGAGGTCTCAAGAGGTCTTGGGAGACTGGAAAACCACCGGAGCCACTCGGCACCACCGGAAGACCACTGGAACGAGGAGACACGGACGTGACGGGCTACCGCTCCATCCGCGAGACCGAGAAGGCGGTCAAGGCCAAGCTCGGCGGCACGCCCGTCAAGCACGAGCAGATGGCCGCCGTCTCCAACATCTACCGCGCGGCCTCCGCCGTCCGGCAGCACTTCGAGAACTCCGTGCTGCGCGGCGCCGAACTGACGTGGACGTCGTTCGTCGTGCTCTATGTCGTCTGGATCTGGGGCGAGATGGAGACCCGGTACGTCGCGGAGGAGGCCGGCATCTCCAAGGGCACGCTCACCGGCGTCGCCCGCACCCTCGCGGGCCGCGGCCTCCTGGAACGCCGCGGCCACCCCGACGACGGCAGGCTCGCCCTGCTCCGGCTCACCGACGAGGGCGAGCGGCTGATGGGCGAGGTCTTCCCCGCCTTCAACGCCGAGGAGGTCTTCGTCACGGAGGGCCTCACGGACGCGGAGTGCGAGGTGCTCGCGGATCTGCTCCGGAAGATCGTCGTCCGCACCGAGGACAAGGGGGAGGAGCGGAGGCTCCATCTCCTGGACGGGGCGGAGCCTGTGCGGCGGCGCAGCGGGCGCCGCGCCAAGCCCGCGGGGGCGCCCTAAGGGGCGCGCCCCTTGGGGGCGCGGGGAACTGCGCGAGCAAGCACAGCGCTTCCGCACCCGCGAGGAGACCGCCGGAGGCAGACGCGTCTGCGGGGTTCGCGCCGTGGGCCGCCGCGGGCCGTCGCCGACTGGTCGCGCAGTTCCCCGCGCCCCTGACGGGGCCCGCCCGCACCAGCTCCCCTTAAGAGGCAGCCCGCACCAGTTCCCGGAAGAGCCCCTGCTGCCCCGCATCCGTCGCGGCGGTGTCCTCCGGATGCCACTGGACCGCGGCGAACCACCCTGCGGCGCCCACGAGTTCAAGGGCCTCGACGGTCCCGTCGGCCGCCCACGCGGTGGGGACAAGCCCCCGACCGGCACGGTCCACGCACTGGTGGTGATAGCAGGACACGTCGACCTTCTCGGCGCGGAGGGCCAGCGCCACGGTCGAGCCGGAGGCCACCCGCACCGGATGCACCTTGTGGCGGTGCTCGGAATCGGGGCCGCCCATGTCCTGCCGCAGCGTGCCGCCGAGGGCGACGTTCACCACCTGCATGCCGCGGCAGACGGCGAGCGTCGGCAGGCCGCGGGCCAGCGCGCACCGGGCGAGCGCGAGGTCGAAGGCGTCCTGCGCGTCGTCGACGTCGTACACGGAACCGTGCACGTGGGACCCGGCCGCGTACCGCCAGGGCGCGAGGTCACCGCCGCCGGGGAGCAGCAGTCCGGCGCACCGGGACAGCCGCTCGGCGGCCTCCTCGGGCGGCCCGGGGTGCATCATGAACGGCTCGCCGCCCGCGCGGAACACGGCGTCGGCGAGGGCACGCGCGGTGACGACGGCGGTGTAGCGCAGGGCGGAGGTGGACGCGGCGTAGCGCTGGGGGAGGGCGATCAGGGGGCGGGCGCGGCGCACGGGACGGGTGCGGAAGTCCCGTCGGCCCGCGGGCCCCTGGCTCACAGCTGGATCCATGTGGTCTTGAGCTCCGTGTACTTCTCCAGGGCGTGGAGCGACTTGTCCCGCCCGTTCCCGGACTGCTTGTAGCCGCCGAACGGCACCGTCAGGTCCCCCTCCTCGTAGCAGTTGACCCACACCGTGCCCGCCCGCAGCCGCCGCGACACCGTGTGCGCGGTCGACAGGTCCGCGGTCCACAGACCGGCCGCGAGCCCGTACTCGGTGTCGTTGGCGAGCGCGACGGCCTCGTCGAGGGTGTCGAAGGTGAGCACGGAGAGGACGGGGCCGAAGATCTCCTCGCGGGCCAGTGGCATGTCGGGGGTGACCCGGTCGAGGACGGTGGGGTCGAAGTAGGCGCCGCCGGGGACGACGTGACGGGGCGAGCCGCCCGTCCGCAGCCGCGCCCCCGACTCCGCGCCCCGGCGCACGTGCTCCTGGACGGCCGCGACCCGGGCGGCCCCCGCGAGCGCCCCCATCTCGGTGGCGGGGTCGAGGGGGTCGCCGACCCGCAGCGTCCCGGCCCGTTCGACGACGGCCTGTGTCACCTCGTCGGCCACGGCGGAGTGCACGAGGAGCCGTGAGGGCGCCGTGCACATCTCGCCCTGGTTGAAGAAGATGCCCCAGGCGGCGGTGGCCGCCGCGGTGGCGAGGTCGGGGGCGTCGGGCAGCACGATGTTCGGGGACTTGCCGCCGAGTTCGAGCCAGACGCGCTTGAGGTTGGAGTCGGCGGCGTACCGCAGGAAGTGGCGGCCGACGGCCGTGGATCCGGTGAACGCGAGCACGTCCACGTCGGGGTGCAGGCCGAGCGCGCGGCCCGCCGTGGGGCCGCCGCCCGCGACGACGTTCAGGACACCGGGCGGCAGCTCCGCCTCGTCGGCGACGCGGGCGAGCAACAGCGCGGACAGGGGGGTGAGTTCGGCGGGTTTGAGGACGACGGTGCAGCCCGCGGCGAGTGCGGGCGCGATCTTCCACGCGGCGAGGGTGAGCGGGAAGTTCCACGGCACCACCGCGCCCACCACGCCGGACGGTTCCCGTGTGACGAGGGCGAGCGCGCCGGGCCCGGTGTGCGGGGACTCGTCGGTGAGCTTGTCGGCGAGCTGGCCGTACCAGCGGAACGTGGCGGCCAGGGCGCGCAGTTCGACGGCGTACGACTCCGTGATCGGCTTGCCGTTCTCCAGGGTGACGGTGAGGGCGAGTTCGGGGCGGTGCTCCTCGACGAGGTCCGCGATCCGCTGCAGGACGCGGCCGCGGTCGGCGGGGGACATGCGCGGCCAGGGCCCGTCGTCGAAGGCGCGGCGTGCGGCGGCGACCGCGAGGTCCACCTCCTTCCCGCCGCCGTCGGCGACGAGCGCGAGGACGCGGCCGTCGCGCGGCGAGACCACGGGGAACGTGCTGCCCGAGCCGTCCTCGTCGGCGCCCGCGATGCGGTGTCCGGCGGGCAGGCGGGGGAGGAGGGCGTCGGCCTCGCGGAGCCAGTCCTGGTGGCCGCGGGCGGCCGGTTGTGCGTCGTGCGGCATGGCTGCCTCCCGGGAGTTCCGGCATTTCGTTTGAATTCAAACGGTATCCCAACGGGCCGTGCCCCACGAGGGGTTGACCGTCCGTCCCGCCGCTCCTAATGTTGTTTGGGTTCAAACGATGTGGAGGTCTCGATGGCTCCCCCAGAGCTCCCGGACACGGCACTCCCGCACACCGGACTCCCGCACACCGCGACCGTCGCCGGCGTGCCCGTCGACACCCGGCACTGGATCGGCGGCGCCCGCGTCGCCTCCGCACCGGCCGCCGACGCCGTCACCCCCGCCACCTTCACCGACCACTCGCCCATCGACGGCACTCCGCTCGCCGACATCGCACGCGGCGGCCCCGGCGAGGCACGCGCCGCCGTGGCCGCCGCCCTCGACGCGTTCCCCGGCTGGGCCGCGACGCCCCCCGCCGAACGCGCCCGCCTCCTGCACGCCGTCGCCGACGGCGTCGAGGCCCGCACCGAAGAGCTCGCGCGCGTCGAGACCGCCGACAACGGAGCCCTGCTCCGCTCGCACCGCCGCGGAGTGATGCCCCGCGTCGCCCACAACCTCCGCTACTTCGCCGACCGTCTTCTCGCCCTCTCCCACGACGACTTCGTGACCCGCGGGCACACGAACCACGTCAGCTGGGACCCGGCGGGCCCCGCCGTCCTCATCACGCCGTGGAACGCCCCGCTGATGCTGGCGAGCTGGAAGATCGCCCCGGCCCTCGCCGCGGGCGACACCGTGGTGCTCAAGCCCGCCGAGTGGACACCGCTGACCGCCTCGCTCTTCGCGGACATCGCGCACGAGGCGGGACTGCCGCCCGGCGTCCTCAACGTCGTGCAGGGGTACGGCCCGGAGGCGGGGGCGCCCCTGGTCGCCGACCCGCGCGTACGCCGCATCAGCTTCACCGGATCCGTGCCCACCGCGCGCCGCATCGCCGAGGCCGCCGCCGCGCGCCTCGTGCCCTGCAGCTTCGAACTCGGCGGAAAGTCACCGCTGTTGGTCTTCGCCGACGCCGACCTGGAACGGGCGGCGGACCTCGCCGTCGAGCAGTACGACAATGCGGGACAGGTCTGCCTCGCGGCCACCCGCATCCTCGTCGAGGAGTCCGTGCGCGACGCCTTCCTCGGACATTTTCTCGACCGCGTACGGGAGTTGAGGCAGGGGGACCCGCGCGACGAGGCCACCGGCATCGGGCCCAGCATCCACCCCCGGCACATCGACCGCGTCGACGGATTCGTGCGCCGCGCCCTCGAAGCGGGCGCCAAGGCCCTCACCGGCGGCGGCCGCAACACCGAACTCGGCGGCACCTACTACCTGCCCACCCTCCTCACCGACGTCGACCAGGAATCCGAGATCGTCCAGGAAGAGGTCTTCGGCCCCGTCCTCACCCTCCAGACCTTCCCCGACGGCGACGAGGACGAGGCCGTCCGCCTCGCCAACGGCACCCGCTTCGGCCTGGCCGCCACCCTCGCCACCGGCGACCACGACCGCGCCGACCGCATCGCGGCGCGGCTCGTCGCGGGCACCGTCTGGGTCAACTGCTTCTTCGTACGCGACCTCTCCGCACCCTTCGGCGGCTCGCGCCAGTCCGGCGTCGGGCGCGAGGGCGGCGACTGGTCCTTCGACTTCTACTGCGACCTGAAGAACACCGTGACCGCTCCGGGAGGATGGGTGGAGGCCCGCCATGGGTGAGATCGTCGGGGCCGGGCTCCTCGCCCACGTGCCCACCATCGTGCTGCCCGAGGCGGACCGCAAAGAGCTCAACGAAGGCCGCGAGATCAGCCTCGTCCCCGGTCTGCGCAAGCTGCGCGCCGAGGTCTTCGAGGAACTCGACTACGACACCGTGGTCGTCCTCGACTCGCACTGGGCGACCACCGTCGAGTTCGTCGTCACCGCACAGCCCCGCCGCGCCGGGCTCTTCACCTCCGAGGAACTGCCGCGCGGCATGTGCCGCATGCCGTACGACTACCCGGGCGATCCCGAACTCGCCCACAGCATCGCCGACTTCGCCGACCGGCACGGCACCTGGATCACCCCGATCGACGATCCCTTCCTGCCCGTGTACTACGCCACCATCAACCTGTGGAAGTACCTGGGCGACGGCCTCCCCGACAAGAAGTGGATCTCGATCGGGGTATGTCAGACCGGCGACGTGGAGGACCACCTGCGGCTCGGCCGCGCGCTCGCCGACGGTGTCGCGGCCCTGCCCGGACGCAGGGTCCTCCTCGTCGCGTCCGGTGCCCTCTCGCACACGTTCTGGCCGCTGCGCGAGCTGCGCGCCCACGAGTCCAGCGACCCCTCCCACATCCGCACCCCCGAGGCCCGCGCCGCCGACGAACGCCGCATCGCGTGGTTCGAGCGCGGCGACCACGCCCAAGTCCTGCGCACCATGCCGGAGTTCCTCACATATCGGCCCGAAGCACGCTTCGGCCACTACCTGATGATGATCGGCGCGCTCGGCGAGGAGCGGTGCACCGCCCCCGGGCGCCCCTACAGCGCGTACGAGAACTCCGTCGGCACCGGACAGATGCACCTGTGGTTCGACCGCCCCGCCGACGGCTGGACCGGCACCGCCCCCGACGACCGGAGCGAGGACGCCGCATGACCACCACCGAGTACCGCCGCATCCTGCTCGACGGGGCAGCGGTCCGCGTCGTGCGCGAGGGCGACGAGCTCGCGGCCCCCGACGGCCGCCGCGTCAAGGCGGCCGAGGCGCACCACCTGCCGCCCGTCACCCCCTCCAAGGTGATCGCCGTCCACCTCAACCACCGCAGCAGGGTCGCGGAGTTCGGCGCCACGCTGCCGCCCGCACCCACCTACTTCCACAAGCCGGTCTCCGCCCTGAACAGCCACGGCGGCGCGGTCGTACGCCCCGAGGGCTGCAAGTACCTCAACTACGAGGGCGAGATCGGCATCGTCATCGGCCGCACCTGCCGCAACGTCGCACCCGCCGACGCGGGCGCGTACATCGCGGGCTACACCGTCGCCAACGACTACGGCCTGCACGACTTCCGCGACACCGACGCCGGATCGATGCTCCGCGTCAAGGGCTCCGACACGCTCTGCCCGCTCGGCCCCGGCCTCGTCACCGGCTGGGACTTCCGCGGCAAGTACCTGCGCACCTACGTCAACGGCGAGCTCGTGCAGGACGGTTCGACCGACGAGATGGAGTGGAACATGCACTACCTCGTCGCCGACATCGCCCGCACCATCACCCTGGAACCGGGCGACGTCCTGCTCTCCGGAACCCCCGCGGGCTCACGCCCGGTCCGCCCCGGCGACGTCGTCGAGGTGGCCGCCGAGGGCCTCGGCCGCCTCACCAACCACATCGTCACCGGGCCGACCGCGATCCGCACCGACGTCGGCGCCCAGCCCACCGAGTCCGAGGAGGTCCGCTCCACGGCCCTCGGCGGGGACTGGGAACTCCGCGGCGTACGCGCACCACGCCGCTAGCACCCGCACACATCCCGTACGCCTCAAGGGAGTTCAGATGGTCAAGGTCACCGTCGACATGGACGTCTGCCAGAACCACGGGCAGTGCGTCTTCGCCGCGCCGGACGTCTTCCGGCTCGACGAGGACGGCCACCTCGCGTATGTCGCGGCCCCCGACGACGCGCTGCGCGACGACGTCGAGGACGCCGCCGACGTGTGCCCGCTGCAGGCCATCCGGGTCGAGGGCTGAGACATGGAGGGGGCCGGCATCGCCGTCGTCGGGGCCTCGCTCGGCGGCCTGCGCGCGGCCGAACAGCTGCGGGCCGCGGGCTGGCACGGCACCATCACGCTCTTCGGTGACGAGCCCCATCTCCCGTACAACAGGCCCCCGCTGTCGAAAGAGGTGCTCGCGGGCGACGCGCCCGCCTCCGGCACCCGGCTGCGCCGCCGCCCCAGCGTCGAGGACGCCGAATGGCGCCTCGGCACGGCCGTCGCCGCGGCCGACCTCACGGCGCGCACGCTCACACTGACCGACGGCTCTGTCCACCAGTACGAGGGTCTGGTGGCCGCGACGGGGGTGCGGCCACGCAGACTCCCCTTGCCCGGGGGCCCGCCCCGGCACGTCGTCCGCACCCTGGAGGACTCGGCGGCCCTGGCCGCCGGTCTGGTGGCGGGCGCCCGGGTACTGGTGATCGGCTCCGGCTTCATCGGCTGCGAGGTGGCGGCCACCGCGCGCACCACGGGCTGCGCGGTCACCGTCGTCGCCCCCGAGGCCGAACCGATGATCCTCGCGATCGGCGAGGACCTCGCACGCGCACTGCGCAGACGCCACGAGGCACGGGGCGTGCGCTTCCTGATGGGCCGCCTCGCCACCGAACTCACCCCGGACGGCGCCGTCCTCGACGACGGCACCGAGCTGACGGCCGACCTGATCGTGGAGGCCGTCGGCTCGCTCCCCAACACCGAATGGCTCGCGGCGACCGCGGGACTCGACCTCACCGACGGCATCCTCTGCGACGCCCACCTGCGCATCGGCGGCCTCCCGCACGCGGTCGCCGTCGGCGACGTCGCCCGCTTCCCGAACCCGCGCTACGGCCCCGTGCCGCGCCGCGTCGAACACTGGTCGGTCCCCGGCGACACCGCACGCCACGCGGCCCGCACCCTGATCGCGGGCCTCACGGGCACCCCCCGCGACCCGGCCCCCTGCGCCCCCCTCCCCTCCTTCTGGAGCGACCAGTTCACCCTGCGCCTCCAGTCCTTCGGCCAGCCCGCACTCGCCGACCGCACCCAACTCCTCGAAGGAGACCCGGAGTCGGCGGACGGCGACCTCCTCTACGGCTACTACCAGGGCCCCCGCCTCATCGGCGTCGCCGCCCTCGGCGGCCCCTCGGCAGCAGCGTCGGCGGCCCGCCACCGGACGGAGCTCATGGCGCTGCCGGAGCCGGTGGTCTGACCCGGACCTTCATCAACTCGCCCACGGGCGACAGCGGGCGCCGTCGGCTCCGCCGTGCTCGGCACGGCTCGGCTCCGGTGACTGCCGCCAGGCCCGTCCCCGCCTGGTTCGACGAGGTCAAGCCGGGAGTTACCGCACCGGAACACCTTGGATGGAATGAGGGCCTGCGTCCCATCCCCGCATTCGAGGGATCACACGTTCCCCCTGGTCAGAGGCCGTTCCCGTGTTCCAGCGTCCCTGATCCCCTGTCTGGCATGGCGGTTGGGATGGATCACCCCGCACGCTTCAGCCAGCCAAGACAAGGAGTTGCTCATGCTCAAGAACACCATCAAGCGAGCTCTGGCCACCACGGCCACTGCCGTCACCCTTGCCGGTGGCCTGGGACTCGCCACCGCGGGCACGGCCTCGGCCGACGACCCCGGGTGCTACAGCAGCGGTGGCAAGACCGCGTGCATCGGGGAGAGCGGCGGCAACACCGTTGCCAGCGCGTACACCGACTTCGCGTCCAACGCCTGCACGGTCGACGTCGTCCTGTGGAACGAGCGGACCGGTGAGAACTGGCACCAGTGGTCCAGGTGCGGATCGGGCCACACGTACTACGGCGGTCCCAGTGTGCCCAGGGACGGTGGCGTGTACCGCCCCGAACTGCGGGTGTACTGGGACGGTGGCAGCGGCTACGAGAGCCAGACCGGCCCCGCCACCGCGGGCTGACGCACGATGGGGCAGCACCTCCGCACAAGGTGCTGCCCCTTCGTCGCGGACCGGGACCGCCGCCGCATCGGTACTGAGGGTCGGGGACACGGCGGCGGTCCCGGGGTCTGGTTACCGGTGGTCGCTGCCCACCGAGTGGGAGGCCGCGCGGCCGGCCTCCAGGCGGGCCACCGGGATCCGGAACGGCGAGCAGGAGACGTAGTCCAGGCCCACCTCGTGGAAGAAGTGCACGGACTCCGGGTCGCCGCCGTGCTCGCCGCAGACGCCGAGCTTGAGGTCGGGACGGGTCGCGCGGCCCGCCTTGACCGCGTCGCGGACCAGCTTGCCGACGCCGTCCTTGTCGATGGTCTCGAAGGGCGAGACCCCGAAGATGCCCTTCTCCAGATAGGCCGTGAAGAACGAGGCCTCCACGTCGTCGCGGGAGAAGCCCCAGACGGTCTGCGTGAGGTCGTTCGTGCCGAAGGAGAAGAACTCGGCGGCCTCCGCGATCTGGTCGGCCGTCAGCGCGGCGCGCGGCAGCTCGATCATCGTGCCGAGCGCCAGCTTCAGGTCGACGCCGGTGGCCTCGACGACCTCGGCGATGACCTGCTCGGCCTCCTCGCGGACGATCTCCAGCTCCTGGACCGTGCCGACGAGCGGAATCATGATCTCGGCGCGCGGGTCGCCCTTGGCGTTCTTGCGCTCGGCCGCGGCCTCGGCGATCGCGCGGACCTGCATGGTGAACAGGCCGGGGATGACCAGGCCGAGGCGTACGCCGCGCAGGCCCAGCATCGGGTTCTGCTCGTGCAGGCGGTGCACGGCCTGGAGCAGGCGCAGGTCGTTCTCGTTCGCGTCCTTGCGGGACTCGGCGAGGGCGACACGGACGGAGAGCTCCGTGATGTCGGGGAGGAACTCGTGCAGCGGCGGGTCCAGCAGGCGGACGGTGACGGGCAGGCCGTCCATCGCCTCGAAGAGCTCCACGAAGTCGCGCTTCTGGAGCGGCAGGAGCTCCTTGAGGGCCTCCTCGCGCTCGTCGTCCGCGTCGGCGAGGATCAGGCGCTCGACCATCTCGCGGCGCTCACCGAGGAACATGTGCTCGGTGCGGCACAGGCCGATGCCCTGCGCGCCGAAGCGGCGGGCGCGGAGAGCGTCCTCGGCGTTGTCCGCGTTGGCGCGGACCCGCAGGCGCCGCACCCGGTCCGCGTACGCCATGATCCGGTGCACGGCGGCGACCAGCTCGTCGGCGTCGTCGGCGCCCGCGTGCATGCGGCCCTCGAAGTACTCGACGACGGGGGAGGGGACCACGGGCACCTCGCCCAGGTACACCTTGCCGGTCGAGCCGTCGATGGAGACGACGTCGCCCTCCTCGATGACGGTGTCGCCCACCGTCATCCGGCGCCGCTTGGTGTCGACCTCCAGGTCCTCGGCGCCGCACACACAGGTCTTGCCCATGCCGCGCGCCACGACGGCCGCGTGCGAGGTCTTGCCGCCGCGCGAGGTCAGGATGCCCTCGGCCGCGATCATGCCGTCGAGGTCGTCGGGGTTCGTCTCGCGGCGGATCAGGATGACCTTCTCGCCCGAGCGCGACCACTTGATCGCGGTGTACGAGTCGAAGACCGCCTTGCCGACCGCGGCACCGGGTGACGCGGCGATGCCACGGCCCAGCTGCTCGACCTTGGCGCCCTCGTCGAAGCGGGGGAACATCAGCTGCGCGAGCTGGGCGCCGTTGACGCGCTGCAGCGCCTCGGCCTCGTCGATGAGCCCCTGGTCCACCAGCTGGGTCGCGATCCGGAAGGCCGCGCCCGCCGTCCGCTTGCCGACGCGGGTCTGCAGCATCCACAGCTGGCCGCGCTCGATGGTGAACTCGATGTCACAGAGGTCCTTGTAGTGCGTCTCAAGGGTCTCCATGATCTGCATGAGCTGGTCGTACGACTTCTTGTCGATCTGCTCCAGATCGGCGAGCGGCACGGTGTTGCGGATGCCCGCCACCACGTCCTCGCCCTGCGCGTTCTGCAGGTAGTCGCCGTACACGCCCTGGTGGCCCGAGGCCGGGTCGCGGGTGAACGCGACGCCGGTGCCGGAGTCGGGGCCGAGGTTGCCGAAGACCATCGAGCAGACGTTGACCGCGGTGCCGAGGTCGCCGGGGATGCGCTCCTGGCGGCGGTAGAGCTTGGCACGGTCGGTGTTCCACGACTCGAAGACCGAACGGATCGCGAGGTCCATCTGCTCGCGCGGGTCCTGCGGGAAGTCCCGCCCGGCCTCCGTCTTGACGATCTTCTTGAACTTGGTGACGAGCTTCTTGAGGTCGGCCGCCTCCAGGTCGGTGTCGACCGTGACCTTCTTGGCCTCCTTGGCCTTGTCGAGCGCGTCCTCGAAGAGGTCGCCGTCGACGCCGAGGACGGTCTTGCCGAACATCTGGATGAGCCGGCGGTAGGAGTCCCACGCGAAGCGGTCGTCGCCGGACTGCTTGGCGAGGCCCGTCACGGACTTGTCGGAGAGCCCGATGTTCAGGACGGTGTCCATCATGCCGGGCATGGAGAACTTGGCGCCCGAGCGCACGGAGACCAGCAGCGGGTCGTCGGCCTGGCCGAGCTTCTTGCCCATGGTCTTCTCGAGGGCGTCGAGGTGCGCACTCACCTCGGCACGCAGCTCGACGGGCTCCTCGCCGCTGTCGAGGTACGTCTTGCAGGCCTCGGTGGTGATGGTGAAGCCCGGAGGGACGGGCAGCCCGAGATTGGTCATCTCGGCGAGGTTCGCGCCCTTCCCGCCGAGGAGGTCCTTGAGGTCCTTGTTGCCCTCGGTGAAGTCGTAGACGAACTTCACGCCCTCGCTCGTGTGAGCTACGTGGGGATCTTTGTTTTCCGACACGGGTCTCGGCTCCTCGAGAGCTCGGTGGCTGCCCTGACGGCGAGGAACATACCCAGATCGAAGGCGTCTGGGTACGTCCACTTGTGCGTCATGGGGACGTAACCACTCGTCCGCCACTAGATCGAAAGTGACGGAGCGGTAACCCCACGAGCCGCGATGTCTTCATTTCTTGAACAATCAATCCCCGTAGACCTGCGGATTTGCTCAAATGAGCGATCCAAACTCAGATGTGAGTTCACCTCATGAATGATCGAGCAGTGGCACTCAGTGCCACCCCTTGGAGAAGTGCAGTCGCCCGCGATCCGCTCATCTGAGCGCAAGAGCTATCAGGGGTGGCGAGAATCACGCTGTTTGAAGCGGCTCGATGTCAGTATCCGGACCGCTCGCGACCACTCCGGGAGACCGCCCGCGGCGCCGCTACACACCCAGCGCGACCAGCCGCTCCTCCACCCGCTCCGGCGCGTACAGGTGCTCGACCACGAGCGTTCCCGCACCGATGAGGGCCGCGTGCTCGCCGAGGCGCGAGGTGACCACGTCCAGGTGGGCCGTGGACCGGGGCAGCGCCCGCTGGTAGAGCAGCTCGCGCACGCCGGTCAGGAAGGGAGTTCCGGCCAGATCTCCGGCGATCATCAGAACCCCGGGGTTGAGGAGCGTCACCACGGTGGCGAGGACCTCGCCGACATGCCGCCCCGCCTCGCGCGCGAACCCCACGGCGGTCGGGTGCCCCGCCTCCAGGAGCTCGCGCACATCCGACCCCGACGCCGCGGGCACGCCCGCCGCGGTCAGTCTGCGGGCCACCGCGCGCCCGCCCGCCACCGCGGCCAGGCAGCCGTAGGAGCCGCACCCGCAGAGCGCGTCCGCCCCCTCGGGCACCCGCACATGGCCGATGTCGCCCGCGCCGCCGTCGACGCCCCGGTAGACCTCGCCGCCGACGACGACCCCGGCCCCGATCCCCGTCGAGACCTTGACCAGGGCGAACGCCGAGCAGTCCGGGTAGTGGGTGCGCTGTTCCGCGTACGCCATGAGGTTGGCGTCGTTGTCGACGAGGACCGGCAGGTCGGCGGGCGCCCCCGTCTGCTCGGCGAACGCGTGCCGCAGGCGGCCCCGTATGTCGTAGCCGTCCCAGCCCGGCATGATCGGCGGCTGCACGACGCGCCCCGTCGCGCTGTCGACGGGGCCCGGCACGGCGAGGCCGATGCCGCACACCGACCCGGCCTGCCGCCCCGTGTCGCGCAGCAGCCTGCCGAAGCGCACGCCCAGTTCGCCGAGGACCGCGTCCGGCCCGTCCTCGACGGCCAGCGGGCCCGCGTGCTCGGCGATGATCCCGCCGCCGAGGGTGAGCAGGCCGGTGCGGGCGTGCCGGGTCTCCAGGGCGGCGGCGAGCACCACGGCGTGCGCCTCGTCGAACTCCAGGCGGAGCGCGGGCCGCCCGCCGAGCGGCGACCCGGCGGGGCCGCCCGAGCCCTCCCGCAGCCACCCCGCCCTGAACAGCCGGTCGAGCCGCTGCCCGACGGTGGCCCGGGACAGGCCCGTGGCCTGCTGCAGGGCGCCACGCGTGGTGGCGCGGCCGCTGCGCACCAGCTGGAGGAGGTCGCCCGCACCCTCCGCCCGCAGCTGGCCCCGCGCGTCCCGGTGCGCCTGCGTCAGGCCCGGGCCGCCCGTGCCCCTGCGCCCTGCCGTGCCCATGTGCCCCTCCTTGTGCTCCCCAACTCCGCGTCACATAGTGGGTTTTGCGTGCCGAGTAGGCGTAACTCTATGGTGGAGGGTACCGAACTGACAGGGCGTCGAGTCTTGTGGGGAGAACCGCGTGGACCGCAGCACGACCACCCGGCAGGCCGCCCACCGTGCCGCCGCGCCGGGACGGGTGCTGCGGGAGCGCGGCGCCCAGGTCCTCTGGGCCAACTGGACGGGGACGTCGACCGTGCCGTCCCGTGCGCTGTATCCGCACCAGTGGTCCTGGGACTCGGCGTTCATCGCGATCGGCCTGCGCCATCTCTCGCCGCTGCGCGCCCAGTTGGAGCTGGAGACGCTGCTGTCCGCGCAGTGGGGCGACGGCCGCGTACCGCACATCGTGTTCAACGACGCCGTGCCGCTCGACGCGTACTTCCCGAGCCCCGACTTCTGGCGCTCCACGACGGCGGGCCGTGCCGCGGGCGCGCCCGGCGCGGTCCAGACGTCCGGCATCGTGCAGCCGCCGGTGCACGCGCTCGCCGCCTGGCTGGTGCACCGCGCCGACCCCGGCCTGTCCAGGGCCCGTTCGTTCCTGGCCCGGCTGCGGCCGCGGCTCGCCGCCTGGCACCGCTATCTCCTGCACGCCAGGGACGCGGGCGGCGCCGGACTCGCCGCCGTCGTGCACCCCTGGGAGCAGGGCATGGACAACAGCCCCTGCTGGGACGGCCCGTTGAGCCGCGTCGAGCCCGCCGACCCCGCCGCCTTCCGCAGGGCCGACCTCGATCACGGGGCGCCGGAGGACCGGCCGACGGACCTGGACTACGGCAGGTATGTGCGGCTCGCAGCGGAGTACCGGGACCGGCGGTACGCGGACGACGCGGGCGCCGGGGCCTTCACGGTCGAGGACCCCGCGTTCAACGCGCTGCTGATCGCGTCGGAGTACGCGCTGGCTCTGATAGAGGAGGAACTCGCCGTCGGGGGCCGGGAGTTGACCGGCGTCCCGGACGCGCGGCGGATGCGGGCCGAGGCGCTGACCAGGACCCTGGTGGCCCGACTCTGGGACCCGGACCGCGGGCTCTTCCTCTGCCGCGACCTGCGCGCCCCGGGCCCGGACGGCGGGCTCGTCGCCGAGCGCGGGGTCGCGGGACTCGTCCCCCTCGTGCTGCCCGCGCTGCCGCCCGGCATCGCCGCGGCCCTGGTGCGCACCGCGTGCGGCCCGCACTTCGGGCTCGGAGGCCCGGCCCGGCTCGTGCCGAGCTACGACCTGACGGGACCCGCCTTCGACCCGCAGCGGTACTGGCGCGGACCCGCCTGGTTCAACACCAACTGGCTGATGGAGAAGGGCCTGCGGCTGCACGGCGACCACGCACGGGCGGACGGACTGCGCGACGCGCTGCTCGACGCGGCCGTCACCTCCGGCTTCGCCGAGTACGTGGACCCGTACACCGCCCGGGGGAGCGGCGCGCGCGGCTTCGGCTGGACCGCGGCGCTCGCGCTGGATCTGCTGCTCGACGACGGCCGGAGTGAGCGGGGCCGGCTCGTGGGAGAAGAGGTGTGGGCATGAGCGATCGGCATCGACTGCTGGTGCGCGGAAGGACCTTCGTGGCCGTCGGCACGGGCGGCGACATCAGCGGGGTCGGCCAGACGCGCGGTGCGGCGGCGGGCCCTGACGGCCTGTTCGTACGGGACGCGCGGCACCTGAGCCGCTGGCAGCTCACCGTCGACGGGGCCGTGCCGGAGATCCTCACGCCCGTGGAGACATCGGCCGCCGCGGCCGACGCGGCGCGCTGCGTCCTGGTGCCGCGCGGCGGCCGCCAGGAACCGCCCGCGTACACGCTCTTCCGTGAACAGGCCGTCGCCGACGGGGTGTTCGTGGAAACCCTGCGGGTCCTGAGCAACCGTCCGGTGCCGACGCGGGTGGTCGTCGCGCTGACTGTCGACGCCGACTTCACCGACCAGTTCGAGCTGCGCGCCGACCACCGCACCTACGCGAAGTCCGGCGCCGTCAGGTCCCGGCTGCCGCTCGACGGGGGCGAGGGCGTCGAGTTCACCTACCGGCGGGGCGAATGGTGCTCCCGCACGACGGTGACCGCCGACCCGGCGCCGGACGGCATCGAGGAGACCGGTACCGGCGCACGACGCCTCGTATGGACGCTGGAACCCGACGCGCACGGCTCGGTGGAGGTGGCACTGCGTGCCGCCGCGCAGCCGCACGGGGAGCCCGAGCCGCGGGCGCCGGAGTCCCCCGCGCAGGCCGCGCGCCAACTCGCCGCCATCGAGGAGGAGTACGCGTCCGGCGTCGCGCTGCCCGCCACCTGGCCCGAGCTCGCCGCGGCCTGCGCGCGCGGCCTCGCGGACCTCGCGGCGCTCCAGGTCCCGGCGAAGGGCCCGGACGGCGAGGAGCTGCGGGTGCCCGGCGCCGGAGTGCCGTGGTTCCTCACGCTGCTCGGCCGCGACGCCCTGCTGACCTCGCTCTTCGCGCTGCCCTACCTGCCCGGCCTGGCCGCCGCGACGCTGCCCGCCCTCGCCGCGACCCAGGCCACCGAGGCCGTCGAGGGCGCGGTCGCCCAGCCCGGCAAGATCGTGCACGAGGTGCGCCACGGCGAGCTCGCGCACTTCGGGCAGGTGCCGTTCGGGCGGTACTACGGCTCGGTCGACGCGACCCCCCTCTTCCTCGTCCTGCTCGGCGCGTACACGGAACAGACCGGGGACCCCGCTCTCGCCCGCCGCCTCCAGCCGCACGCCCGGGCCGCCGTCGGCTGGATGCTCGACCACGGCGGCCTCACCTCCCGCGGCTACCTCGTCTACCGCGCGGACGAGGGCGGCCTCGCCAACCAGAACTGGAAGGACTCGCCCGGCGCGATCTGCTCCGCCGACGGCGGCAGGGCCACCGGGCCCGTCATGGCCGCGGGCGCCCAGGGATACGCGTACGACGCGCTGCGGCGCACCGCGTGGCTGGCGCGGACCGTCTGGGACGACGAGGTGTACGCGGACCTCCTCGCGCAGACCGCCGCCGATCTGCGGGACCGCTTCCAGCGGGACTTCTGGATGCCCCGGCACGGCTTCCCCGCGCTCGCCCTCGACGGCGAGGGCCACCAGGTCGACGCGCTCGCCTCCGACGCCGGGCATCTGCTCTGGTCCGGGCTCCTCGACAAGGAGTACGGGGAGGCGGTCGGCCGGCGGCTCCTGGAACGGGACTTCTTCTCCGGCTGGGGCGTACGGACGGTCGCGGCCGGGCAGGCCGCGTTCCATCCGCTCTCCTACCACCGCGGCTCGGTGTGGCCCCACGACAACGCGCTCATCGCCCTCGGCCTCGCCCGCTACGGCCTCCACGACGAGGCCCGCGCGGTCGCCCGCGCCCTCGTCGCGGCCGCCACCACGGCCGGCGGCCGCCTCCCCGAGGTCCTCGCGGGATACGACAAGGGGGCGTATCCGGTGCCGGTGCCGTATCCGCACTCGTGCGTATGGGAATCGCGGTCGGCGGCGGCGCCGTTGGCTTTGTTGACGGCGGTGGGCGGGGCCTGAACCCTTCGTAATCCTTGGTCAACTCGCCTATTCCGTACGCCAGTTCGTAGAATTCGCACAAGAGGTCGTGACATCCCCGAGCGGGAGACGTCGCGGCCTCTTTTCTTTTTAAGCCGGTCGAAGTCATGTGCGTATCGCGAACCTGTCGTGGTGTATCCGCCATGTATTGCAGGCTGAAGTCGGAAAATCCGATGGATGCGAGGTGCCGCATGGGTGACCGTCAGGACGAGGGGCCCTTCCCGCTCCCGGTGTCCCCGGAACGCCAAGAGATCTGGATCGAGGCGGTGTTGGCGACCGAAGGGGTCAACCTGCCCCGCGGAGCGCTGGAGAACATCGCCCCCTTCATCGTGAACCCCGAGGCCACACTCGGCGAGGCCGACGCCAACGGAGTGCGCACCCTGCGCGGCGACTCCGTCCGGCGCCTGCGCACCGACGCCGGAGACATGGTCGTCGCCGTGGTCCGCATGCACGGCGTCGGCGGCGTGCAGTGGGGACACAACGAAAGGATCAGCTCGATCTGGCGCTCCATGGCCGATCCGACGGTCGGGGAGCGCACCGAGCGGACACTGGCTCCGGCGCGCCCCTGGAAGGGGATCGTCGGCGACGGCAGCGAGACCTATCTCGCCGCGCTCGAAAGCGTGGTGCCCGACCGGCAGGCGCTCATGATGAACGCGGAGGACGCGGCGAACGCCCTGACGCGGCGCGACCGGGTCCGGCCCTACGACCTGGAGGAGGACCTCGTCCTCAACGGGCAGCAGGATCCCGGCCTTTATGTGCCGCAACAGGTGCGCCTGGAGAAGGAACCCGAGCTGGACTCCGACGGCATTCCCTGCTATCCCGCCGCGTACTGGGGATGGATGGCGGTCCGCGGAAACAATCGAACCCAGAAGCGCCAATCGATTTTCCGTCTCAGTTCCGGTGAGGTCCTCGGAGGTGTCCCCGCGGAGAAGCTGGGCCGGGAGGGCGACGCCGTCATTCATGACCCCCGCGTCTGGCTCGGCGAATTCTCCGCGCTGCTCAACCGCGAATACGCCGCCACCACCGACGACTTGGACCCGACGAGCGGCTCGCGGGCCCGCAGGGCCGTCGCCATCGCGGTGGTCGACGCGCACCTCGTGATCGGCACGCCGACCCCGCAGCGGCTCTACCGCATCGTGCAGATGAACAACCGCCGCGACCATGTGCACCCGCCGCTCGAATTCGACTCCGTCAACCGCTCCAGGGCGCTCGGACGGAGCGTGCTCGGCATGTACGTGGCCCAACGGGTCATGGACGAGAAGACGGCGGAAGTGCTCTCCGGCCTCGCGCCCATCCGTGAACTCCCGGCAGCACTGCCCGACATGGGGGTGTCCGAACTCCGCGACCTGCGCTCCATGGCGCTGCTGCAGGAACTGTTCCCGACAGACCCCCGCAAACGGCATCTGCTGCGCCGTGCACTGAGCGAGAATCCGCCGTCCCTGCTCAACGCGACCGAGATCCATCAGCGCGCCCGGACCTGGTCGGCGCTCACCTCCGAAAGCTATCCGCAGCCATGGAACCCGCGCGTCGGGCAGGTCTTCGGCACCAAGGCCAGGGAAGGCGTCGTCCTCTCGGGGCGCAGGCTGCCCGACCTGCTGGCGACCGCGGAGACCGACGACGTGGCCTTCGAAGAACTGGTCGCCTACCGCGCGGTGCACTGGCTGGCCTCCTTCGGCATCATCGAGGCCGACCGCGGCTCGCTCGACGGCCAGGAAGTGATCGGCGACACGGGACAGCGGATGCGCAGGGAGCGGCGATCCGTCACGAACGCCCTCCAGGCCCTGCGTTACGAGAGGAGCCGCGTGATGGCGGTGGGCGTCCTCAAGGAGCTGGTCGCCGCCATGGACGACGGGGACCGGAAGCCGTGGCAGGTCGGTGTGTCGGGGCGGGTCATGCCCGGCCGCGAGATGACGGCCATCTGGTTCGACATGGAATTCCCGAAGGAAACCGGCAAGCGCACCAGGAAGACCACCGCGCCCCGACCCGATCCCGCCCCGGCCGCCCCCGCTCTCTGGCTGCCCACCCCCGAGGACACGGCGGCGCCCGACGGCGCGCCGACCCCCGCCGTCCCACCGGTGGACGTCCTCGTGAAGCAGGTGGAGGACCGGGTGCGCAGCCTCCATGAGGCCTCCGCGGAAGCCGGAGACCTCCTCCTCGAACTGAAAAAACAGGCCGACACAGCACCCGTCGCCCGCCCGATCGCCCGCCAGCGCGCCGACGCGACGGTACGACTCCTGAACCAGACGGTCTCCCGACTGCGCTCCCTGCCGGAAATCATGGAAGAGCTGGCCGAGGACGGGGGAAGGGGCGGCGGCGATACGGACGGGGACGAGGGGGAAGGGGCGGGCGCGGCCTGAACGGACCAGGCCCGCGCCCTGCGCGCGTGCGCGGCGGCACCCTGCCTCGTGCCCGGGCCGCGTCTCCGGCTCAGTCGTCGATGCCCGACCGCTCCACCCCCGCCACGATCCACCGCTGGAAGAGCAGGAACACCACGAGCAGCGGCACGATCGACACGGCCGCCGCGATGAACAGCACGTGCAGCCGGATGACTTGGGACGTGGTGAAGGTGGCGAGTGCCACCTGAACCGTCCATGCCTCGCGGTCCTGCCCGATGACCAGGGGCCACAGGAAGGAGTTCCAGGCGCCGATGAAGACGATCGTGCCGACGGCCGCGAAGACGGGGCGGGAGTTCGGGACGACCACCCGCCAGTACGTACGCCAGTACCCGAGCCCGTCCACGCGCGCCGCGTCCTCCAACTCCCGTGGAAATCCCAGGAAGTACTGCCGGAAGATGAAGCACGCGAAGGCCGAGAAGAGGGTGGGGACGATCAGGCCCCGCAGGGTCGACACCCAGCCGAGCGAGGAGACGAGGACGAAGCTCGGCACGAAGGTGACGGCGGCCGGGACCATCATCGTGCCGAGGATCGCGTAGAAGACCTGGTTGGCGTGGCGGTAGGGGATGCGGGCCAGGCCGTAGCCCGCGAGCGAGGCGAGGAGCAGGGTGCCGAGCGTCGTCGCGACCGCGATCAGCGACGAGTTGAGCAGGGCGCGCGCCATCGGCACCGTCGGGTCGTCGAAGAGCTCCGACAGGTTCGACCAGTGCAGGGTCGAGGGGAAGAACGTCCAGTCGGGGGACGTGATGTCGTCCTCGGACGCGAGTCCGTTGCGTACGAGGAGGTAGAAGGGGATGAGGAAGAGCAGCGCGAGGGCGACGAGCAGGACGACGCGCAGCGCGCGGCCCGCCCGGACCACGGCGTCGTCCAGGGATCTGTTCGGGGGTCCTTGCACGGTCGTCAGTCCTCCTTCCTGCCGAGGCCGAACCAGCGCGCCTGGCCGATCGTCACCACCGCGATGATCAGGGCGAGGATCACCGCGCCCGCGCTGCCGAGGCCGAGGTTCTGCTCCCGGCCGAGCGCCGTGTAGTAGAGGTAGACGAGCGGCGGGCGGGCGTGGGGCGGGTAACCGGCGGATGTCGAGAGCAGGTTGTAGAACTCGTCGAAGGCCTGGAAGGCGTTGATGACGAGCAGCAGCGTCACGGCGACCGACGTCGCGCGCAGCTGGGGGAGCGTGATGTGGCGCAGGACCTGCCAGCCGGGCCGGGCGCCGTCCACCGCGGCCGCCTCGTAGAGGGTGGGCGAGATCCGCTGCAGTCCCGCCAGGAACAGGATCATGTAGAAGCCCGCCTGCAGCCAGAGCCGGACGGTGACGATGACCAGCCAGTACCAGGGCGGGTCGGTGGTGGAGAGCCAGGCGGTCTGGTCGGCGCCGAACCAGCCGAGGACGGTGTTGGCGAGCCCGAACCGCACCCCGTTGAAGATCGACAGCTTCCAGACCAGGGCCGCCACGACGTAACTGCACGCGGCGGGCAGGAAGAAGACGGAGCGGAAGAAGGCCTGCGCGCGCCGCAGGCGGTTCACCATCAGGGCGAGCGCGAGCGAGAGCACGAAGGTCGTCGGGACGATGAACGCCGAGAAGACCGCGAAGGTGACGAGGCTGTCGGTGAACGCGTCGTTGTTCAGCATCGACGTGTAGTTGTCGAAGCCGATGAAGTCGTCGGGCGAGACCGTGTTGTGGGCGTCGAAGAAGCTGAGGTAGACGCTCCAGCCGAGCGGCACATAGGTGAAGAGGACCAGGCCGAGGAAGAAGGGGCCGACGAAGACCCAGAACCAGAGCGTGCGGTTCTGGGCGCCGAGCAGCCGGGCGCGGACCGGTCCTTCCTTCGTCAACTCCCGCTTCACGACTTCTTCTTGGCCCGGTCGAGCTCCGCACGGACCGTGCGCACGACGGACTTCAGTTCGCTCTCCGGGTTCGCGCCCGACTTGATGATCCGGCTCAGCGCGTCCTGGTAGGCGGTGCGGCTCGCGGGCGTCCACAGCAGGGGTTCCGCGTAGCCGTACTCGGTGGAGTAGCGCACGGCGTCCGCCGCCGGGCCCTCCTTCAGCTTGTCGGCCTTCTTCGCGAGGGAGGTCCGTGCCGGGATGTGGAAGCCGTAGGAGAGCGCGAAGTCCTCCTGGTACTCCGTCTTGTCGATCCACAGCCACTTCAGGAAGTCCTTCGCCTCCTTCTGGTGGTCGCTGCGGGCGCTCACCGCCGCGCCGTAGGCGCCCACGGGCAGCGACGGCTTGCCGTCCGCGCCGTCCGCGGGGAGCGCGAGGACGCCGAAGTCGTCGCCGAGCGCCTTCTTCACGGCGGGCAGCGCCCACAGGCCGCACCACTGCATGGCGGTCAGCTCCTGCGTGAACGCCGACGGGTCCGACCAGTCGGAGGGCGCGCCGAGGAGCAGCGACTTGTCGGTGTACAGCTGGCGCAGCTTGCCGAGCGTCCGGGCGGCCGCCGGGTCGTCGAAGCCGACCTTGCCGTCCGGGGTGACGGAGGACAGGCCCGCCGCGTACAGCGGGGTGATGGCGAGGGCGCCCGCGCCGCCGTCGTTGCCGAGGAAGAGGCCCTTCACCTTCTTCGTGGTGAGCGCCTTCGCCGCGTCGACCAGCTCGTCCAGGCTCTTCGGCGGCCGCACCCCCGCGTCGGCGAGCAGGCTCTTGCGGTAGTAGAGCAGGTGCATGTCGACGACCTGCGGGATCGCCCAGATCTTTCCGTCGTACGTCTTGGGGGCGAGCACCACCGGATTGAAGTCGTCCTTCACCCCCTCGAAGAGGTCGGTGAGGTCGACGACCTGGCCGCGCCTGATCTGGTCCAGGGAGGGGCCGTTGACCTCGAAGACGTCGGGTCCGGACTTGGTGAGCAGGGCGGCGGCGGTCTGCTCGTCGTAGTTGCCGGGGCGCCACTGGACGCCGACGTCCGCCTTCTTGTACGCGGCGGCATAGCGCTTCACGGCCTGCTCGGTGCCCGCCTCGCCGTACTGGTGGTACCACTGCGAGAGCGCCGGTCCTTTCCCGCCCGAACCGCCGCCGTCGCGCCCGGTGTTGGAACCGCACGCGGTGAGCAGTCCGAGTGCCGCACCCGTCCCGAGCAGTGTCCTGCGGCTGATGGTCATGCTGGTCGTCCCCCTGCGTGAGGTCGGAGCTTCGGTACGTGTCGGGCCCAACGATCAACCATGAACGGGGATTACGACAGGGGTGTTGCGGACGAGTGTCGGCCCGTCCGCGCCACCGGCGCCGGTCGCGGCGTCAGCGGCCCGTCAAGGAGTGCGTCCTGTGTGTATGCAGCACGTCAACGCCGCTGACGCGGCCGCGCGGCCGTCCTACGGTGCCGCACATGGGACACAACAGGACGACACGGAGCGCCGCCCGGCCGGGCAGGGCGCGGGGGCGGGCACGCGACGACGGCCTTCGGGGCATCCGCCCGCACATCGGCACGTACGACGACGAGAGCGACGTCGTCACCGCCGACCGGCAGTGGATCGCCGACATGCGGGCCGCCGGTCTCTGCTCGCTCGCCCTCTTCGTCCTCGTCGTCCTCGTCGACTGCGCCAACGGCACACTCGGCGCGGCCAGGCTCGGCCTGTGGGCCGGGCTCTCCGCCCTCCTCTACGCCGTCCTGCACCCCGTGCGCGTGACGGCCGGACCCGGCTGGCTCGCCGTACGGGGCCTCGGCCGCCGCCGGCACGTCTGCACCGGCCTGCTCACCGCCGTACGGCACAGCGACGGCGTCGCGGCCCGCCTGGTCCTGTGCGACTCGCTCGGCAACCGCGTCGAACTCGACCCCAAGGTCCTCGTCGACAACCCCCTGCTGCTGCACCGCCTCGACACCGGGGCCCGCGCCGCACGCGACGCGGGGCTGCTCAGGACCGGCTGCGTCGAGCTGCAGCGCCTCACCGAACGCGTCGACGGCGCCGCGGCCCGCGCCGTGTTCGAGGCCTCCGACCTGCACTGACGGGGACCTTCGGCCCTGGGAGGCGCGCGGTGCGGGGCGGACCGTTGAAGCATGGACATCGCCTCCCGCGCCGACCTCGACGTACTGCTCCGCCGCTTCTACACGGCCGCCTTCGCCGACCCGCTGATCGGCCCCTTCTTCACGGAGATCGCCGGGACCGACCTCGACGTCCATCTGCCGCGCATCACCGACTTCTGGGAGCGCGCGCTGTTCCGCAGCGCCGACTACCGGCGCAACGCCTTCGCCCCGCACGCCGCGCTGCACGCCGCGCGCCCGCTGACCGCCGAGCACTTCGGCCGCTGGGTGCAGCTGTGGCACGCCACGGTCGACGGGCTGCACCGCGGCCCCCGCGCGGACCGCGCGAAGGCGCAGGGGGAGCGGATCGCGCTCGCCATGCTGCGGCGCCTGGGCGGCAAGGACGCGTCCACGGCCGGCGAGGGCCCCGGGTTCGTCCCGCTCGCGGCGCTGGAGCTGCGGGCGGCGGCCTAGGGACCGTCCCGCCCGGGCCTCAGGACTTGAGTGCCTCGTACGTCACGCCCGTCAGGTCCTCCGACGCGGCCCAGAGCCGTTCGCCCGCCACATCGTTCAGGGTCCACTTCGCCCGCCAGGACTTCGTGGGCGCCCCGCGCACGCCCAAGGCGGGGCCGGTGAACCAGTCGGGCCGCACGCGCGGTGCCGTCGCCACGTACAGGGTGGGCAGCGCGCCGCCCTCCGCGGGCTGCGCGACGATCCGGTTGCCGAGTTCCATGACGCGTTCGACGGCCTTGCGGCCCTCCATCCTGGGGCCCGCGCCCTGCAGATTGGTCGAGGCGTACCCGGGGTGGGCGGCGGCCGCGACGACCTCGGAGCCGATGGCGGCGAGGCGGCGGGCCAGTTCGTGGATGAAGAGGAGGTTCGCCGTCTTGGAGCGGCCGTACGCGATCCAGCGGCGGTAGCGGCGCTCGCTGTTGAGGTCGCCGATGTCGATGTTGGCGAGCGCGTGCGCGAAGCTGGACACGCTGACGACCCGGGCGCCCGGCGTCTCCAGGAGGCGGGGCATGAGCAGCCCGGTGAGCGCGAAGTGTCCGAGGTGGTTGACGCCGAACTGCGTCTCGAAGCCGTCCGCCGTGCGCCGGTAGGGCAGCGCCATCACGCCCGCGTTGTTGATGAGCAGATCGAGGCGGTCGTCCGCGTACGCGTCGGCGAACTGCCGTACGGACGCCAGGTCCGCGAGGTCGAGCCGCCCGAACTCGACGTCGGCGTCCGGCACGTCGGCCCGCAGCCGGTCCACCGCGCGCACGCCCCGGTCCTCGCTGCGACAGGCGAGGACGACATGGGCCCCGCGGCGGGCGAGCTCGCGGGCCGTGACGTAGCCGATGCCGCTGTTGGCACCGGTGACGACGGCCCTGCGGCCGCTCTGGTCGGGGATGTCTCTCGCGGTCCAGGCGGGCATGACAGGGCTCCCTCGGTATCGGATTCTCGCCGCAGGGTAAGGCAGGGCGAGTCCGGGAGGGAGCCCGGGCCAGGACTGGGGGCAGTGCGGGTGGTCGGGCGGTACGGACGGTCGGGCGGTACGGGGGGTCAGGCCGCCGCGCCGCCGTCGATCACCAGGTCGGCGCCGACCACGGAGCCCGACTCGTCCGCCGCCAGGTACAGCACGGCCGCGGCGACCTCCTCGGTCGTCGAGACCCGGCCCAGCGGGTTCGTCTCCTTGATCCGGGCCGCCCGGTCGGCCTCGGTCTCGCCGGGGCGGAACGACATGGTGGTGTCGGAGGAGCCGGGGCTGACCGTGTTGATGCGGACGCCCTCCCGGATGTGCTCGGCGGCGGCCGCGCGGCTCAGCGCGGAGACGGCGGCCTTGGTCGCCCCGTAGGCGGCGGTGCCGGGCACGCTGGTGTGGGCGCCGAGCGTCGAGCCGATGTTCACGATCGAGCCGCCGCCGGACTGCGTGCGCATCTGCTTGACCTCGGCCTGCAGGGCGAGCAGTACGCCGGTGACGTTGATGTCGAGCATCGTGCGCCAGTCCTCCTCGGGCAGCTCGGTGACCGGCGTTCCGGCGCGCAGGACGCCCGCGTTGTTCACGGCGACGTCCAGGGAGCCGAAGCGCTCGACGGTGGCGGCGACGAGCGCGGCGAGGTCGGCGGAGCGGGAGACGTCGGCGGTGACGGCGACGGCGGTGCCGCCCGCGCTCTCCACGAGCCCGACGGTCTCCTTCAGCGGACCTTCGGAGCGCCCGGCGACGACGACGTTCGCGCCCTCGGCGGCGAAGGCGAGCGCGATGGCCCGGCCGAGTCCGGAGCCGCCGCCGGTGACGAGGGCGGTGCGGCCGGTGAAGCGGGAGCGGGTTGCTGCAGTCATGACGGAACTCTTTTCTTGACCGATCGGTTCAATATAAAGGCATGAAAAAGAAGAAGCGTGAGAAGGGGAGGGGGAGGGGTGTGCCCGTGCGGCGGCTCGCCCGCCCGCCCGCTCAGTCCAGCAGTGCCAGGGCCTGTTCCGCCGCGTCCCGCACCCGCGCCGGATCCTTGGACGCCTTGCCGACCACGCGCAGCCCCTGCATCAGGACGAGGAGCATCCGGGCGAGCGTCAGCGGATCGCGGTCCGCGGGCAGCTCGCCCTGCGCCTGGGCGCGGACGAGTGCGGAGTGCAGCAGGGTCTCGATCCGCTCCCAGCTCTGCTCGACGGTGCGGGCCGCCGCCTCGTCGTGCGGGGCCAGCTCGGCCGCCGTGTTGGTGATGAAACACCCGGTCAGGCGGGCTTCGCCGACCGAGGCCTCGGTGCCGAAGCGGCGCACCACCGCGCGCACGGCGGGCAGTGCGGGCCCCGCCGCGGACAGCTCGGCGAGCAGGATCGGCTTCTGGTTCTCGCCGTAGCGCTCCAGGGCCTTCAGGTACAGGTCGTGCTTGTTGCCGAAGGTCGCGTAGATGCTGGCGCGTCCGATGCCGAGCTCCTCGACGAGGTCGGCCATCGACGTCGCCTCGTAGCCGCGCCGCCAGAACAGTTCGAGGGCTGACTGGAGCGCGGCGTCGGGATCGAATTCCTTGGTCCTTGCCACGAGGAGGACGCTACGCCTTACTGGAACGGTCGGTCAAGTAAAAAGGAGGCGCTCAGGCGATCCGTGCGGGATGGGCCGCGACCGACACCTCGTCGTCGTCCAGGCACCGCCCCGTCTCCAGGTCGAACCGCTGCTTCAGGAGCGGCGACGCCACGAACGGCCGCCCCCGCTCGGAGCCGACCAGGCCCCGCGAGAGGACCGCCGCGCCCGTGAAGGGGTCGCGGTTGTCGATGGCGTACGCGCGGCCGTCGCGGTCGAGGAACAGCGCGGCCTGGCGGCCGTCGGGGAGCAGTGCGGCGACGCCGCGGCCCGGGGTCAGGCGGTCCAGGCCGCAGACCGTGAACCAGTCCTGGTCCAGGAGGAGTTGCACCTTCAGGCCGGTGGTCTCGGGGGCGAGGGTCACGGGGCGACACTTCCTTCCAGGGGGCGGTGGTCGATGGACAGCAGGGGCAGGTCCGGCTTGATCTGCCGGCGTTCGGGGACGAAGCGGACCGTCGGGTCCGGGGTGCCGGGCGCGTTCACGAAGGAGACGAAGCGCGCGAGCCGCTCCGGGTCGTCCAGGGTGTCGGCCCACTCGTCGCGGTAGTGCGTGACGTGGTCGGCCATCAGGACCTCCAACTCGGCGCCGATGCCCAGCGAGTCGTGGACGACGACGTCGCGCACGTGGTCGAGGCCCCCGTCGATCCGCTCCAGCCAGGCCGATGTGCGCTCCAGGCGGTCGGCGGTGCGGATGTAGAACATCAGGAACCGGTCGATCAGGCGCACCAGTTCGGTGTCGTCCAGGTCCTGCGCGAGCAGGTCGGCGTGGCGCGGGGCCGCGCCGCCGTTGCCGCCCACGTAGAGGTTCCAGCCGCTCGCCGTGGCGATCACGCCGAAGTCCTTGGACTGGGCCTCCGCGCACTCGCGGGCGCACCCGGAGACCGCCGACTTCAGCTTGTGGGGGGCCCGCAGGCCCCGGTAGCGCAGCTCCAGGTCGATGGCCATGCGCACCGAGTCCTGCACGCCGTACCGGCACCAGGTCTGTCCGACGCAGGACTTCACGGTGCGCAGCGCCTTGCCGTACGCGTGCCCGGACTCGAAACCCGCGTCGACCAACCGCGCCCAGATCATGGGCAGTTGCTCGACGCGCGCGCCGAGGAGGTCGATGCGCTGACCGCCGGTGATCTTCGTGTAGAGCCCGAAGTCCCGTGCCACCTCGCCGATGACGATGAGCTTCTCCGGGGTGATCTCGCCGCCGGGGATACGGGGCACCACCGAATAGGAGCCGTTCTTCTGCAGGTTGGCGAGGAAGTGGTCGTTGGTGTCCTGCAGCGCGGCCTGCTCGCCGTCCAGGACGTGGCTCTCCGCGCCGATCGTCGGGGCCAGTGAGGCGATGATCGAGCCGACCGCGGGCTTGCACACCTCGCAGCCCTCGCCGCCGCGCGCCGCGTCCCGGCCGTGTGCGTCGAGCAGGGCGCGGTAGGAGGTGATCCGCAGCGCCCGCACGATCTCGTACAGCTCCTGCCGGGTCTGCCCGAAGCAGCCGCACAGGCCCCGGTCGCCGGATGCCGGCAGGAGCCGGTTGATCACCTTCACACAACTGCCGCAGCCCGTACCGGCCTTGGTGCACTTCTTCACCTCGGGCAGGGTGGCGCAGGCCTGGACGGCGTCCTTGGTGACGTTGTGGCAGTTGCAGATCACCGCCGAGCCCGGCAGCGCCTCGGGGCCGAGCGCCGCGGGGGCGCCCGCGCCCGCGGGCAGCACCAACTGCTCGGCGGGCAGCGGCGGTACGGTCCCGGTCAGCGGCCGGAGCAGGCCGTACGCCTCCGCGTCGCCGACCAGGATGCCGCCGAGCAGCTCGCCGCCCGCGCCCATCACCAGCTTCTTGTACGTGCCCGAGCGCGAGTCGGCGTAGACCACGTCGAGGCAGCCGTCCGCCGTGCCGTGCGCGTCGCCGAAGGACGCCACGTCCACGCCGAGCAGCTTCAGCTTGGTGGACAGGTCGGCGCCGGTGAAGCCCGCGCACTCCGCGTCGGCGATGGCCGCGGCCGCCGTCTGCGCCATCTCGTAGCCGGGCGCGACGAGTCCGTAGACGCGCCCGTCCGACGCCTGGGCGCACTCGCCGATCGCGTACACGTCGGGGTCGCTGGTGCGGCACCGTTCGTCGACGGTGATGCCGCCGCGCTCGCCGACCACCAGGCCGTGCTCGCGGGCGAGTCGGTCGCGCGGGCGGACCCCGGCCGAGAACACCACCAGATCGGTGGCGAGTTCACTGCCGTCGGACAGCTTCATGGCCCGCACGGCGCCGTCGTCGTCCGTCACGATCTCCTGCGTGCCGGTGCCCGTGTGCACGGTCAGGCCCATGCCGGTGATGGTGCGCAGGAGCGCGGCGCCACCGCCCTCGTCGACCTGGACCGGCATCAGGCGGGGCGCGAACTCCACGATGTGCGTGGCGAGTCCGAGCCCGCGCAGGGCGCCCGCCGCCTCCAGGCCGAGCAGCCCGCCGCCGACCACCGCGCCGGTCGTCGCGCGCGCCTTCGCGTACTCCTCGATGGCGAGCAGGTCCTCGATGGTGCGGTAGACGAAGCAGCCCGTCGCGTCCTTGCCGGGCACGGGCGGCACGAAGGGGTACGAGCCGGTGGCGAGGACGAGCGTGTCGTAGGCGAAGACGCGGCCCGAGCGGGCGGTCACGGTCCGCGCGGCCCTGTCGAACCCCTCGGCGGCGTCGCCGACGTACAGCTCGATGCCGTGCCGTTCGATGAACTCCCGGTCGGTGAGGGAGAGTTCGTCGGGGGTGCGGCCCGCGAAGTACGAGGTGAGCCGGACCCGGTCGTAGGCGGGCCGCGGCTCCTCGCACAGCACCACGATCCGGTGCGAGGCGGTCAGACCGCGCTCGGCGGCCGCCTCCAGGAAGTGCTGGCCGACCATGCCGTGGCCCACGAGGACGAGCGTGGGGCGGTGCGGGCGCGCGGTCTGTTCGGGCTTCGGCATGTCAGCGGCCTCCGTCGTGGGTGAGCAGGTGCAGCAAAGGGGTGTCGTCGTCGGGCAGCGGCTCCTCGGCCTCCCAGGCGCGGGCCAGCGCGCCGACCGCGTCGAGATCGCCGAGCAGCACCCCGCCGACGAGCCGGTCGCCGCGGACCACGACCTTGCGGTACGTGCCGCGGGTGGCGTCGGCGAGCTGGACCACGTCGACCGTCTCGTCGGCGGGGTGCGGCTCCAGATCGCCGAAGACCGCGAGGTCCAGGGGGCCGGGGCCCGCGAGGGTGAGGCGGGTGAGGGTGCGGGTGCCGGAGTAGGGGCGGGGTGCCCGCGTCGTCGCCAGGAGGTCGTCGGCCAGGGCGTCGGCCTGTTCCACCGCGGGCGTCGCGAGGCCGTAGACGCGGCCCGCGTGCTCCGCGCAGTCGCCGACCGCCCGGATGTGCGGATCCGACGTGCGCAGCCGGTCGTCGACGACGATGCCCTTGCGTACGTCGAGTCCGGCGGCCTGCGCGAGACCCGTGCGGGGGCGTACGCCGCAGGCCAGCACCGTCACATCGGTGCCGAGCACATACCCGTCGGCGAGCTCGACGCTGCGGACGGCGCCGTCGACGACGCCGACGGCACGCACCCGGCACTCCGTGTGCACCTCCACGCCGAGGCCTGTCAGATGCTCGTGCACCAACCGGGAGGAGACCGGGTCGAGTTGGCGCTCCACGAGCCGCTCGGCCTGCTGGAGCAGGACCACCTGGGCGCCCCTGCGGGCCAGCGCGCGGGCGGCGGACACGCCGAGCAGGCCGCCGCCGATGACGACGGCGCGGACCCCGGGGCCCGTCTCCGCGGACAGGGCGAGGCAGTCGTCCATGGTGCGGAACGCGTGCACGCCGCGGGGGAGTTCGCTCGCGCCGGGGGCGAACAGGCCGCGCAGCGGCGGCAGGACGGCGTTCGAGCCCGTCGCGAGGACGAGCGTGCCGTAGCGGACGACGCTGCCGTCCGCGCAGTGCACCCGCCGCTCGGCGCGGTCGACGCGGACCGCGCGGGTGCGGAGTGCCCTGCCGGGCGGGGTCGGCAGGGCGATGACCTCGGGGGCGTAGCGGCCCGCGAGGACCTCGGCGAGCAGGACGCGGTTGTAGGGGGCGTGGTCCTCCTCGCCGATCAGGACGGTGTCGCCGCCGAGGCGCTGCGCTGTGCGGGTGCCGGCGAGACCGGCGCCGATCACCACTGCCGGTGAAGTCATGCTTCGCAGCGTGCGGGGCGGGTGTTACCCGGCCGGGGCCGGGTTGTTTCCCTCGGGGAACGGTGTTCTCAGTGGCCGGTGCCCGGCGGTGTGAGGGGCTGCGGGACGGCCCCGGGAAGCCGGTTGCTTAACCCCTCTTGAGCCGATCCTCAAGGCCGCCTTAAGGATCTCGGATACGCCACCGACCAGCGGTTTTCCGCGCGTCCCTGCGCCTAGTGTGCCGCCGTGACCACCGAGGCAGCCGACCCCCGAATCGACGCGTATCCCGCGCTGTCCGCCTACCTGAGCCGGAGGGAACAGCCACCGCGCGCGCCGATACCGCCGATACCGGCCACGCCACCGCGCCCGCCACGCGCGCGTGGCGGGCGGCCGGGGCGCCCCCGACCCGCCACCCCCGTCGCCCCGATCCGCCTCTCGCCCCGCGCCCTCCGCGCGGGAGTCCTCGTCGGCGCCCTGGCCGTCACCGCGCTCTGGGCCGTACAGGCCGAGCCGTCCGCGCGGCTCGACGTGCTGTTCGCCACCGGGGCGCACCTCACCGGGCTGCTCGCCGGGTACGGAGTCCTCGTCATGCTGTTCCTGATGGCCCGCGTGCCCGCCGTGGAGCACGGCGTCGGCGCCGACCGGCTCGCGCGGCGGCACGCCATCGGGGGGCGGTACGTGCTGAGCCTCTGCGCGGGGCACGCCCTCCTCGCCCTGTTCGGGTACGCCGCCCACGCCGACACCGACCTCCTGGACGCCACCCGCGACCTGCTCGGCTACCCGGGCCTTGCCGCGGCCGCCGCGGGCACCGCCCTGCTCGTCGCCGTCGGCGTCACCTCGGCCCGCGCCGTGCGCCGCCGCGTCCCGCACGAGACCTGGCGGGCCGTCCACCTGCTCACCTACCTCGGCGCCGCGCTCGCCTTCGTGCACCAGCTCGCCGGGCCCGATGTCGCGGGCAGCGTCCTGACCGGGTGGCTGTGGGCCCTCGCGCACGCCACCGTCGGCGTCCTGCTCTTCTGGTACCGCCTGGTCGTCCCCGTACGCCAGGCGCTGCGGCACAGCCTGCGCGTCATCGACGTACGGACGGAAGGGCCCGGTGTCGTCTCCGTGCTCGTCCAGGGCATCGGCCTCGACGAACTGCGCGCCGAACCGGGGCAGTTCTTCCGCTGGCGCTTCCTGCAGCGCAGGCTCTGGCACACCGCGCTGCCCTTCTCGCTCTCCGCACCCGTCCGCGACGACACCCTGCGCATCACCGTCAAGGCGGTCGGCGACCACACCCGGCGGATGCGGCGCCTCAAGCCCGGCACGCGCGTCCTCGCCACCGGGCCCTTCGGCGCGCTCACCGCCCACCGGCGCACCAGGCGCAAGGTGCTGCTCCTCGCGGGCGGCGTCGGCATCACACCGCTGCGGGCCCTCTTCGAGACGCTGCCGGGCGGTCCCGGCGACCTCACGCTGCTCTACCGCGCGGGCAGTTCCGAACAACTCGTCCTGCGCGAGGAACTGGAGGCCATCGCCGCGAGCCGGCGGGCCGGACTGCACTATCTGCTCGGCCGCTCCGACGCCGCCTTCGACGGGCTCGCCCCGCAGGCCCTGCGCAATCTGCTGCCCGACCTCGCCGAGCACGACGTCTATCTGTGCGGCCCGCCGGGGATGTCCGCCGCGGCCACGGCGGCGCTCGTCCGCGCGGGCGTCCCGGAGGAACGCATCCACGCCGAGTGCTTCACGCACTGAGCCCCGCCCACCCCTCTGCCCCGCCCACCCCTCTGCCCCGCCGCCCCGACCCCCGAGAGAGCTGATCATGGGACGCCACCGCAGACCCGTCGCCCCCGCCCAGGGCCCCACCCGTCAGGCCCGCCGCAGGCTCGCCGCGGGGCTCGCCGGGGCGAGCGCGCTGGTCGCCACCGCCCTCGCCCTCACCGTCGACCCGGCGGCGCCCCCGGCCCCCGACCGCGCACCGGCCACGGCCCCCGAACCCCAGGCGGCGCCCTGACCTCGCGGTACGCACGGGCCTCACGGTACGCACGGTCCGCCGCAAGCTCAGAAGTCCCTCAACTCTGCCCGGTTCCATGGACGTCGTGATCACCGCGTCCATAGGGTCGCGATCATGCCTGACATATCCCTGACCACGGTCGTCGTCCTCTGCCTGGCCGCCCTCGCGGCCGGCTGGATCGACGCCGTGGTCGGCGGCGGCGGACTGCTGCTGCTCCCCGCACTCCTGCTCGGCCTGCCGGGCTCCACCCCGGCCGCGCACGCCCTCGGCACGAACAAGGCCGTCGCGATCGTCGGGACCACGGGCGCGGCGGTGACGTACGTCAGGAAGACCCCCGTCGACGTGCGCACCGCCGTCCGCATCGGTCTCGCCGCGCTCGCCGGGTCGATGGGCGGCGCCTTCTTCGCGGCCGGGATGAGCACGGAGGTGCTCAAGCCCGTGATCATGGTGGTGCTGCTCGCCGTCGGGGCCTTCGTGATCCTGCGGCCCGCCTTCGGCACCGCGCCGCCCGCCGGGCCCGCGTCCCCGCGGCGGATCCTCGCCGCGATCGGCCTCGCGGGCCTCGGCATCGGCTTCTACGACGGCCTCATCGGACCCGGCACCGGCACGTTCCTGGTCCTCGCGCTGACCGCGGTGCTCCACCTCGACCTGGTCTCGGCCTCCGCCACCGCCAAGATCGTCAACTGCTGCACCAACGCGGGCGCCCTCGGCATGTTCGCCTGGCAGGGCGCGGTCCTGTGGCAGCTGGCCGGGCTCATGGCCGTCTTCAACCTCGCGGGCGGCATGTTCGGCGCGCGCACCGCCCTGAAGAAGGGCAGCGGATTCGTCCGGGTCGTGCTGCTGACCACCGTCTTCGGACTCGTGGTGAAGATGGCGTACGAGCAGTGGGTCGCGTAGCCCCTCGCCTCAGCGCACGGCGGTGAGGTGCGCGAAGACCACCACGTTGCCCTGGTAGCCGGTCTTCTTCGAGTACGTGCCGCCGCAGGTGATCACCCGCAGTTCGGGGCGGGGCGCGGCCCCGTAGACCTTCTCGTCGGGGAAGTCCTTCGCGTCGTACACCTCGTTCGCGTCGACCGTGAACACGGCCACGCTGCCGTCCCTGCGCTCGACCTCGATGGTGCGGCCCTTCTGCAGGGCGCCCAGCTCGTAGAAGACCGAGGGGCCCTCCTTGTTGTCGACGTGCCCCGCCACGATCGCGGTGCCCCGCTCGCCGGGCGTGGTGCCCGCCTCGTACCAGCCCGCGAGGTTCTGCCGCTCGGGCGGCGGCACGTCGAGGCTGCCCTGCCGGGTCAGGCCCAGCCCCATCAGGGGCGTGTCGACGCCGATCGCGGGGATCCGCACGCGGTCGGGCGGCGACGGCGGCAGCGGCGCGGGGCCGGGGGCGGTCCTGTGGGTGCCGGGCGCGGCCGACGCGGCCTGCGCGGCGGAGGGCTGCGGCGGCGGGTGCGACTCCGCGCCGCTGCGCAGCAGCCACGCCCCGGAGCACAGGGCGACGACGGTGACGGCTCCTATGACGGCGTTGCCGGTCTTCCTGCGTACACCGCGCGTACGGCGCATACGGCGTCCCCCTCGGGTTCGGACGGTCCTGTCCCTCGTCCCCCTCCCCGCCCGCGAGGGGACACGGGCCGGGAGGGGGCAGGGGTGGCGGTACCGGTGGACAGCGGAGGGTGTCCGTCAGATCCTGTCGCCTCTCGCCCGGCGGTGCAGGAGCCAGGTACCGCCCGCGGCGGCGACGGCCAGTGCCGCCACGCCCGCCGCGGTCTGTACGGGGTCGGGACCGAGCGCGCCGCCGACCCCCGTCTTCACATGTCCCTTCGGGTGCGGCTGCTGCCGCTCCCCGGCGTCGGCCGTGGAGGTGATCGTGACCATCAGATCGCCCGCCACCTGCTTGTTCCTGGTCGCGGAGCCGCCGGACCCGGAGCACTTGGCGACGATCTCGTAGGTGCCGGGCTGCGCGGACGGCGGGACCTTGAACTGCCCGACCGCGTCCTCGGGGTGCGTGCTCGGCGCCAGCGCGAACGTGCCCGCCCCCACCGCGCTCGCGTCGCCCGTCGCCGTACCGCCGGAGCCGCAGGCGGTGGTGTTCACGGTGACGGTGGTGCCCGGAGTGACGGTGGCCGGATAGATCTCCAGGCCCCCGCCTGCCGCGGCGTACGCGGGGGCGGCCAGCGCACCCGCCGCCGCTACGGCGAGCGCGGTACCGGTCAGCAGGCGGGCGTTGCGCATGTGCTCGTTCCTCCGAGAGCCTCCGCGGGGGCCCGGCCCGCGGCACCCCCAAGTGCCGCTGCGTCGGTCGAACCCCGCACTGCCGAGGTAAGTGGCACTCGGCACCGCACGCCTGCTGATGGAGCATCAGAAAGTCGGCGAACAGGCGGCCCCCGACGCCTCACGGGGAACGTTCCAGCAGGTCACCGGCGTATCGACGAGAAGTATCCGAAGGGGGCACGCGGCGCCTGTGAATGGGTGACCCGGCGCGGCCGCGGGCTCAGATCGTGTCCCAGGGCACGTCCTCGTAGACCCCGGCCACCTGCGCCATCAGCTTCTCGTCGATCCCGTACTCCGTGTCGTCGATGCGCCGCACCGGACTGACCCCCCACGCATTGGTGACGAAGGCCGCCTCGTACGACGGAAGGTCCGCGAGGGCGACCCGCGCGTGCCGGGTCGGCAGCCCCGCCGCGGGCAGCCGCGGCTCGACCAGCCGCATCGTGATGCCGGACAGATGCGGCGCGCTCGGCCACACGACCTCGGTGCCGTCGAAGAAGGCGATGTTCGTGACGGAGCCCTCGCTGATCTCCCCGTCGGGCCCGGTGAGCAGCGCGTCGTCGAAGCCCGCGCGCCGGGCGAGGTCGGCGTGGCGGGCCTGCGCGAAGCCGCCCAGGTGCTTGATGTGCGCGAAGGGCCGCTGGTACGGCACCGACCGCAGCGCCTGCGCGCGCTCGGCCATCGTGGCGGGCAGCTCCGTGGGCGGCCGGACCGTGACCATGAGGGACGGCGCGCCGTCGGGGGCGTGCACATGGACGCGTACGGACGCCTCGGTGATGTCGTCGCGCAGGATCTGCCGGACCAGGCCGCGCACGCGCTCCCCGTCGAGCTCCTGCCCGAAGAGTTCGCGGGTGGCCGCGTCCAGGCGGGCCAGATGGTGGCCGATGCCGCGCACCCGGCCGCCCCTGATCTGCATCGCGGTGAAGTGGCCCGTCTGCACGAGGGCGGGATGGAGGAGCCCTTCGGCGGTGGCGGGGCGTCCGTCGATCTCAATGCGCCACACCGGCGCGGTGGTTGTCATGAAGGCACGCTACGAGGCGTCGCCCCGCGCCGCCGCCCCGCCCTCCCCGGCAGCGCCCGGGTCCCGCTTCTCGACCAGGCGGCGCGCCCCGGGACCGCGCGAACCCAGCTCGTCCAACGGATTGGACAGCGCGCACCTGGCGAGCGAGAGACAGCCGCAGCCGATGCAGTCGGTGAGGCTGTCGCGCAGCCCCTGCAAGGTGCGGATGCGGTTGTCCAGGTCGGCGCGCCAGCACTCGGAGATCCGCGCCCAGTCGTCGCGGGTGGGCGTGCGGTCGTCGGGGAGCAGGGCGAGCACGTCGCGGATCGTGGCCAGCGGGATGCCGAGCCCCTGCGAGGTGCGGATGAAGGCGACCCGGCGCAGGGTGTCGCGGCTGTAGCGGCGCTGATTGCCCGGCGTACGGCGGCTCTTGATGAGCCCTTCCCGCTCGTAGAACCGCAGCGCGGAGGCGGCGACTCCGCTCCGCGCGGCGAGCTCGCCCACGGTGACTTCCTTGGTGTCCGGCGCGAGATGCGAGGTCATGCCGTCAGATTAGCCACCGGATTCGCTTGACCTGAACCGCAGTTGAGGTACGAGCCTTGGCGCATGACTGAGACCACGTCCCCCGATTCCGCCCCTGCCGTCGCGACCGCCGACGCCGACGCGCCGCTCCGCGTCGCCGTCATCATCGGCAGCAACCGCGAGGGCCGTTTCGGGTCGATCGTCGCCGAGTGGCTGCTCGCCAGGGTGCGGGAGCGGACCGACCTCGCCGTCGACGTCGTCGACCTCGCCGACGCCGACCTGCCCACGTCCCTCTCCTTCAGCCCGTCCGACGCCGTGGCCGCCGAACTCGGCAAGGTCACCCCGAAGCTGGCCGCCGCCGACGCGTTCATCGTCCTCACCCCCGAGTACAACCACTCCTACCCGGCGTCCCTGAAGAGCCTCATCGACTGGCACGACGAGGAGTGGCACGCCAAGCCCCTCGCCTTCGTCTCCTACGGCGGGCTCTCCGGCGGTCTGCGCTCCGTCGAGCACCTGCGCCCGGTCTTCGCGGAACTGAACGCCGTGACGATCCGCGAGACCGTCTCCTTCCACAACGCGGGCACCCTCTTCGACGACGCGGGCAACCACCGCGACCCGGCGGCCGCGGACGCGGCGGCCAAGGCGATGCTCGACCAGCTCGCCTGGTGGGGCTGGGCGCTGCGCAGCGCCAAGAAGGTGCGCCCGTACGGCAGTTAGGACCTGCCTCGGGTACGTCCAGGTGGGCGGCGCCGCGGTCAGACCGCCGGCAGGTGGACCGCCGCGACCGCCCCGCCGTCCGGCGCGTTGGCCAGGTCGACGCGGGCGCCGATCACCTGGGCCTGGCCGAGCGCGATGGTCAGGCCGAGACCGGTGCCCTGGCCGCGTTCGCGCGCCCCGGTCTGGAAGCGCTGCGGGCCGTCCTTGAGCAGGCACTCGGGGAAGCCGGGGCCGTGGTCCCTGACCGTGACCGAGGCGCCGGAGACCCGCACCTCGACGGGACCGCCGCCGTGCCTGCGGGCGTTGGCGACGAGGTTGGCCAGAATCCGCTCCAGGCGGCGCGCGTCGGTGCGTACGAAGGTGTCCTCGACGCCCCCGTCGCGCTCCTCGGTGAACCGCACGGCGCCATCGCAGTCCGAGCGCTGCACGATCGCCTCGACGAGCCGTCCCAGCGGATGCACGTCCAGATCCGGCTTCTCCACCTCCGCGTCGAGGCGCGCCACCTCCAGGAGGTCCTCGGTCAGGGTGCGCAGGGCAAGCACCCGGTCGCGCACGAGCTCCGTGGGACGGCTCGGCGGCAGCAGCTCCGCCGCCGTGTGCAGCCCGGTCAGGGGCGTGCGCAGCTCGTGCGCGACATCCGCGGTGAAGCGCTGCTCGGCCTCAAGGCGCTGCTGCAGGGAGGCGGCCATCGTGTCGACGGCGGTGGCCAGTTCGGCCACCTCGTCCTTGCCGTGCCGCAGGCCCGGCGGCCTCGGATGGTCGATGCGGGCGTCCAGATCGCCCTGACTGATGCGGCGCGCGGTGGCCGCGGCGGTGCGCAGCTCACGGCTGAGCCTGCTGGAAAGACCGGCGCCGCCGAGCGCCGCGAGACCCACGACGACGGCACCCGAAACCATCAGCTGCCGGTCGAACTCGGCCATCTCGTCGGCCTGTTCGTGCAGCGGCTCACGAATGGAAAGGACCTGGTCGCCGACCGGCCGCGCCGCCCACACGCACGGGTCGCCGGACGCCATGTCGAGATAGGTGGTGCGCTGCCCGTCCAGCGCGGCCCTGCGCAGCGGCTCCGGCAGATCCGGCGCGTCGAGGGCTGCGCCCGTGTCGTCCTGGTCGACCTGCCCGGTCAGCTCGTACAGCTGACGCACCCGGACGAGCTGCGCGATCGCCCCCGACCTGGCGTTGGAGGAGACCTGGTCGAGCCGGGCGTGATGGATGAGCACCCCGATGGCGACGGCGACGACAGCACAGCCCGCGGCGAGCAGCGCGGTGATCTTCCAGCGCAGACCGAGGCTGTTGAGCGCGGCCCGGGTCCCGCGCATCAGTGGCCGCCGGGGGAGTGGGAGGGCGCGGGGGGACGGGAGGGCGTCGGCTCCGCCGTCTCCGTCGGGTCCGCCGACTTCTTGTAGTTCTTGACGTCACTGATCGTGGACATCCGCATGCCGTCCCAGTGGAAGCGCACGGCCTGCTCGCCGCCGTCCGCGCACGGGGTGCGCACCAGCAGATCGGGGCCGATCGTCTCGATGCTCATGCTCCGCCCGGAGGTGAACAGGATCGGATAGACCTTGCCGCGGTGCTCGGTGTAGACGGCGAGCACATTGCGCCCGCTCTCCGTGTCCGCGGCCACGAGCAGCTCGGGCTTCTTGTCGCCGGTCAGATCGGTGAACATGGGCGGCCGCAGCCCGGCCTGCCCCGGGCGGTCGATCGTGCCCCGGTCGGCGACCGGCCTCATCCGCGGATCGGCCCGCAGGATCTCCCGTACGTCCATCGAGGCGAGCCCGCCCGAACCCACCTTCGGCAGGCCCCTGAGCGCCCGGGGCGGCGGCTGGCGCGTGGCGGCGTCGGCGCCGGGCGCCCGGGACGACGTGCTCGCCCAGGCGGGCCAGACCGACTCGGGGCGCGGCTGCACCGACACGGAGGGCGCGGCATCACCGGAGCCGAGGCCGTTCGGGCTGCCGCACCCGGAGAGCGCGAAGGTCGCGAGGGCGGCGAAGGGGGCGGCGCCCAGGAGGAGCAGGCGGCGGAGGATCGGGTTCATGGAGTGGCTGACCGTCTGGGCGTGGAGGCAGAGCATGGCGGCGGCCGGTCCAGGGGCTGAACTGGGGATTCGGCAGTGGACCGGCCACCGCCTTCGACGGTAGGAACCGTCCGTCACGGAAAACGGGAGGTTGTGTAACAGCTGCGCCTAAAAATGCCCGAACCGGTCACTCAGGGACCTTCGGATCGGGACCTAGGACCTGTTCCCGGGGCCTGCACCGGGCCTGCATGGGGCCCACCCCAGGCCCCGCCCACCGGTCCGGTGGACTTCAAGAAGGATCACCGCTACGACTTCTGGAAGAACCGATCCCATCGGCGCCGACCCGGCCGGAGCCGATACCGCGAGAACCGAGGTGCCCCGTGGCGGAAACGACCGTACTCACCGTCCTGACCACCACGGACACCGAGGACAAGGCGGACGGCCTGGCCCGCGGTGCCGTACGGGCAAGGGTGGCGGCCTGCGCCCAGATCGGCGCGCCGGTCACCTCCGTGTACCGGTGGGACGGCGGCATCGAGACCGCACGGGAATGGCAGGTGCTCTTCAAGACGACGGCCGCGCGCTACGCCGCCCTGGAGGCCTGGCTGCTCGCCGCCCACGACTACGAGACGCCGGAGATCATCGCGACCCCGGTGACCCGGGGGAGCGCGGCCTATCTGGAGTGGGTGGAGCGGGAGACCGCGGAGTGAGCCCGCGCGGGACGCGACGGCTGCCGTTCTTCGTGTACGGCACGCTGCGCCCGGGGGAGGGCAACCACGCGGCCTACCTGCGCGGCCGCGTCGCCCGCGAGGAGTCGGCACTGCTGCCGGGCGCGGTCCTCTACGAAGGGCCCGGCTATCCGTACGCCGTCGAAGACCCCGAAGGCGGCCCGGTGCACGGCGAGTTGGTGACCGCACCGCCCGCCGCCCACGACCGGCTGCTCGTCGCACTCGACCTCCTGGAGGAGTACGCGCCCGGCGACCCCCGCAACCTGTACGAACGCGTGGTGCGCGAGGTGAACCGCACCGCGGACGGGGTCGCGGTCCGCGCCTGGGTCTATGTGGCGGCACCCCGGGTGGCGGCGGAACTGCGGGCGACGGGCACGGTGATCGACGGCGGCGACTGGGCGTCCTTCCGGCTCCGGAGGTGACGGGGTGTCGCCGATCGCCTCATGAGGCGACTCCCCGAACTCCCGGCACAGAAGGCGAAAGCCGCAGCTCAAACGCCGTCGCACTCGATCTGATGGACTCCATCACTCATGCGAGCGAATCCGCGTGACCACCCAGAGTGAGCGAAGCGAAGCTCTCCGTGTGCACCGCCCGGTGCGCGCGTCGGTGCGCGAGCACCTGTCCTCAAGAAGGAGACGCCTCATGCGAGTTCGCCGTTCCCTGCCGGCCTTCATCGGAGCCGTGACCCTTGCCATTGGTATGTCCATGGCGGCCACCGCCTCCGCCGCCCCCGCCGCACCGACCGTGCAGGACCCGTGCGGGTTCTTCGAGACCTCGAGCGACGCCTACTACAACCACTGCACGAACGACGGCTCGCACATCGTGATCGAGATCGACGACTGGGGCCCCAACTCGGAGGCGTGTGTGGGCCCGGGCGTCACCTGGATCGGCTCGGCCTCGGACATCGACGGCGCCTGGTACACGGGACGCACCTGCTGATCCGCGCCTGATCCGCGCCTGATCCGCGACGCTCTCGGGTGATCGCGGGCCCGGGGAGGCTCAGCCCCGGGCCCGCTCGACCCGCACCGCGCACACCTTGAACTCCGGCATCCGCGACACCGGGTCCAGCGCCGGATGCGTCAGGGAGTTGGCCCGCCCCTCGCCCGGCCAGTGGAACGGCATGAACACGGTGTCGGCGCGGATGGCACTCGTGACCCGCGCGGGAGCGACCGCGCGGCCGCGCCGCGAGACCACGGAGACCGGCTCGCCCTCGACGATCCCGAGCCGCGCCGCGAGCCGCGGATGCAGCTCCACGAAGGGCCCCGGAGCGGCGGAGTTGAGCTCGTCGACCCTGCGCGTCTGCGCCCCCGACTGATACTGCGCAAGCACCCGCCCCGTCGTGAGCAACACCGGATACTCCGCATCCGGCTCCTCGCCGGCCGCCCGATGCACCACCGGCACAAACCGCGCCCGCCCATCCTCGGTAGCAAACCGCTCAAGGAAGAGGCGGGGGGTTCCGGGGTGGGGGACTTGAGAGGTGGTGCTGGTACTGGTGTTGGTGCCGGTGCGGGGGATGTCCTCGGTGCTGGTGCTGGTGCTGGTGCCTGGGCCCGCATCCACGCCCACGCCGGTCCCTGGGCCCGCGCCCGCATCCACGCCCGCGCCGGTGCCTGCGCCCGCATCCGCGCCCACAACCACACCCACACCCACACCCACACCCACCCCCACCTCCGGACACGGCCAGAACACCCCCTCCCCTTCCCCCTCACTCAGCCGCTCGTACGAGATCCCCGAGTAGTCCGCCGCCCCGCCCGCGCTCGCCCTGCGCAGTTCCTCGAAGACCTCCTCCGGGTCGGTGGGGAAACCCTTGCCGTGGCCGAGCCGGTCCGCGATGCCGTGCAGGACGTCCAGGTCGCTGCGGACCCCGGGGGGCGCCGGCACCGCGCGGCGCCGCAGCAGCACCCGGCCCTCCAGGTTCGTCACCGTGCCCGTCTCCTCCGCCCACTGCGTCACCGGCAGCACCACGTCCGCCAGTTCGGCCGTCTCGGACAGCACCACGTCCGCCACCGCGAGGAAGTCGAGCGCACGCAGCCGCTCCTCCACATGCGCGGCCCGCGGCGCCGACACGACCGGGTTGGAGCCCATGAGGAGCAGCGCCTTGACGTCCCCGCCGAGCGCGTCGAGCAGTTCGTACGCCGACCTGCCGGGCCCCGGCAGCGACTCCGGTGCCACGCCCCAGACCCCGGCGACATGTGCCCGGGCCGCCGGGTCCGTCAGCTTCCGGTACCCGGGCAACTGGTCGGCCTTCTGGCCGTGTTCGCGCCCGCCCTGCCCGTTGCCCTGGCCCGTCAGGCAGCCGTACCCGGACAGCGGCCGCCCGGCACGCCCCGTGGCGAGGCACAGATTGATCCACGCCCCGACGGTGTCCGTCCCCTTGGACTGCTGCTCGGGCCCGCGCGCCGTGAGCACCATCCCCGACCCGGCGTCGCAGAACAGCCTGACGGCGTCGCGCAGTCGGGGCACGGGCACGCCGGTGATCCGCTCGACGTGCTCGGGCCAGTGCGCCATCGCCGCCGCCCGTGACTCCTCCCATCCGCTGGTGCGCTCCTCGATGTACGCCTCGTCCGTGCGCCCCTCGGCCACCACCAGGTGCAGCAGGCCGAGCGCCAGGGCGAGGTCCGTCCCCGGCCGCGGTGCCAGATGCAGATCGGCCTGCTCGGCGGTGCGGGTCCGCCGGGGGTCGACGACGATCAACGTGCCGCCGTTCTCGCGGAGTTCCGTCAGATACCGCAGCGCGGGCGGCATCGTCTCGGCGAGGTTCGACCCGACGAGGATCACGCACCCGGTGCGCGGGATGTCCTCCAGCGGGAACGGCAGCCCCCGGTCGAGCCCGAACGCCCGCTGCCCCGCGGCCGCCGCCGACGACATGCAGAACCGTCCGTTGTAGTCGATCTGCGACGTGCCGAGCGCCACCCGCGCGAACTTCCCGAGCGCGTACGCCTTCTCGTTCGTCAGACCGCCGCCGCCGAACACCCCGCACGCGTCCGCGCCGTGCTCCGTACGCGTACGGGAGAGCCCGTCGGCGATCCGGTCCAGGGCCTCCTCCCAGGTGGCCGGTGTGAGCCTGCCCGTGGCGCGGGATCGGACGAGCGGCTCCGTCAGGCGCACCCGGGAGGAGAGCACGGCGGGTGCCGTGCGGCCCTTGCCGCACAGGGCTCCCTTGTTGACGGGGAACGTGGGACGCTCCACGACCTCCACGTCCCCACCGGGGCTCGCCGTCAGGCCCATCCCGCACTGCAGCGCGCAGTACGGACAGTGGGTCGGGGTCGCCGGTGTCGCGGTGGAGTGCATACGGTCCAGGCTCCGCCGCGCGTGTTACGCGCCCCCGCGCGATCGCGTTACACGCGGGGTAAGCCGACCTCAGCGGCCCGCGCGCCGCACGGTGAGGTGGTCGCGCCCTGTCAGGGGCGCGGGGAACTGCGCGAGGACGGACCACGACCCGCACCCGGCGTCCGGCGGAACGAGGCAGACGCAGCTTCGTACCCGCCTGCGGACCGGCTTCGCCTGAGCGCGCAGTTCCCCGCGCCCCTGACGGGGCGGCACCGCGGCCGGCCGCTGCCTCAGCGGGGTGCGGCCAGCGCCCGGTCCACCCCGCGCTCCCGGGCCCCGAGGAAGCGCGGATCCGGTTGAAACGCCGAGTCGAGCACCGCCTTGCCCGCCGCGAACACCTCCCGCGCGCCGCCGTAGTACCAGGTCGCGTCGTGGACGGCGTCCACCCCGACCCCGTACGAGGAGACCCCCGCCGCTTCGCACAGCGCGACCGCCCTGCGTATGTGGAAGCCCTGGCTGATCAGCACCGCCCGGTCCACGCCGAAGATCTTCTTGGCGCGGACGCAGGAGTCCCAGCTGTCGAAGCCCGCATAGTCGCTCACGATCCGGCGCCCGGGCACCCCGTGCTTCTTCAGGTAGGTGCGCATGGCGTCCGGCTCGTCGTACTCCTCGCGGCTGTTGTCACCCGTGACGAGCACGACCTCTATCCGCCCCGCGCGGTACAACTCGGCCGCCGCGTCGAGCCGGTGCGCGAGATACGGCGACGGCTCGCCCTTCCACAGACCGGCGCCGAAGACCACCGCGACCTCGGTGCGCGGCGCGTCCGCGACCGTCCCGATCTTGTCGTCCGTCGTCACGAACAGCCAGGCCGACGGCAGCAGCGCGAGCACGCACAGCGCCATCACCGTCTGCACGGCCCGCCGCTGTCCCTGCCGCGTGCGCGGTATGCGCAGCCATGCGGGCCGCCGCACGCGCGCCGCGCTCCTCCCCGCCCGTCGCCGCAGCCGCCCGGCGCCCTCCGACGGCCACAACCGCCGTGCCCACCCTGTCCGTTCCATGTGATCCGCCCCCGTGCCCACCGGATCTCCCCCGATCCGATCACTGCGACAACCGTAAGCGACCCCACCGGCACAACACATGGCCTGCGACCCCGAAACAACCCGGAGAAGGACCCGTAGAACACCCCGGGGTTCCGCCCTGACCCCGCCCGGCCCCACGCGGTGAGCCCCGCGAAAACAGCCGTCACGGACCCGCAACGCCCCGGCAATCTGCCCCGGCCATCCTCGGGTCATGACGCCGTCGAACCCTCTTCGCGACGAGTCCGGCAGCACTCACCTCGACAGTACGGCGCAACTCATGGACCGGATCACCAGCCAGCTCGGCAGCCAGCTCCGCCTCGTCTCGCTCGACGGAAGCCGCCGCCCCGAACCGCCGCGCACCCCCCTCGTCCTGGTCGCCCACGGCAGCCGCGACCCGCGCGGCCTCGCCACCGTCACGGCCCTGGCCGAGCGCGTCCGCGAGCTGCGCCCCGGGCTCACCGTCCGGCTCGGCCACATCGAACTGAACGAGCCGCTGCTCGGCGACACCCTCGCCGCGCTGCGGCCGGGCCCCGCCGTCCTCGTGCCGCTGCTGCTCGGCCGCGGCCAGCACGTCAAGCGCGACATCCCCGCGGTCGCCGCCCGCGCGCCGCACCTCGACTGCCGTGTCGCGGCCCCGCTCGGCCCGCACCCGCTGCTCGCGGACGCGCTGCAGGCGCGGCTCACCGAGGCGGGCTGGCCCGCACGGCCCGGTGCCGCCGCGCGCCGCCGCCTCGGTGTGGTCCTCGCGGCGGCCGGATCCCGCGACCCGGAGTCGGCCATCGACACCGAGACCGCCGCGGGACTGCTGGCCGAACGCCTGGGCGTGCCCGTCGTGCCCGCCTACGCGGCGCCCACCGCGGCCTGTGCCCGCACGGTGCCCGCGGCACTCGACGCCCTGGCCGCCGAAGGACGGCGGCAGGCCGCCGTCGCCGGGTACTTCACCGCGCCGGGCCGCTTCGCCGCGCAGGCCGCCGCCCACGCCCCCTGGATCGCCGCGGCCCCGCTCGGCGCGCACCCGGCGCTCGCCCGCCTCGTCCTGCACCGTTACGACCTGGCCCGCACCGCCCCCGCGGTGGCCGAACCGCGCCGCCTGACCGTGGTCTGACCGGGGCCAGATCCTCCTTTGTCACCGCTTGCGTCTACTGTCGGTGCATGGAAGGCACAGCACCGAACGCGCAGGACGACGACTTCGGCGCCTATGGCGCCTATGACCAACCCGCCGTCGAGCGATGGGCCACCGAGCCCGACAAGAGGCCGGGGCGCACGGCCTTCCAGCGCGACCGCGCGCGCGTGCTGCACTCCGCGGCGCTGCGCCGTCTCGCGGGAAAGACCCAGGTCGTCACGCCCGGCACCAGGAGCCAGGCCTGGGACGCCAGTGCGCGGACGCGCCTCACGCACTCCCTGGAGTGCGCCCAGGTCGGCCGCGAGCTGGGCGCCGCCCTCGGCTGCGACCCCGATCTGGTCGAGACCGCCTGCCTCTCCCACGACCTGGGCCACCCGCCCTTCGGGCACAACGGCGAGCAGGCGCTGAACGAAGTGGCGGCCGACTGCGGCGGTTTCGAGGGCAACGCCCAGTCGCTCAGGCTCCTCACCCGCATCGAGCCGAAGCGCTTCGTCCGCTCCGAGGCCACCGACGAGCTCGTCAGCGTCGGCCTCAACCTCACCCGTGCCGCCCTGGACGCCGCCACCAAGTACCCCTGGCCGCGCGGCGCCCACCCCACCGACCCGGCGTCCCCCAAGTTCGGGGTCTACGAGGACGACCGTCCGGTCTTCGACTGGGTCCGCAAGGAGGCCCCGGGGCAGCGCACCTGCTTCGAGGCGCAGATCATGGACTGGTCGGACGACGTCGCGTACTCGGTCCACGACTTCGAGGACGGCCTGCACGCCGGTCACATCGATCCGAACGCGCTGCACGCGGAGCCCGAGCGGCAGGACATCTACGCGGTGGCGCTCGGGCGTTACGTCCCCGACGACACCGACCCCGAAGAGCTCGCCCAGGCCCTGGACCGCCTCCTCGACCAGGACTGGTGGCCGCACGGTTACGACGGATCGGCCGTCGCCCAGGCCCGGTTGAAGGACGCCACGAGCCAGCTCATCGGGCGCTTCTGCCTGGCCGCGGAGACCGCCACGCGCGCGAGGTACGGCACGGGCCCCCTCACGCGGTACGCCGCAGAGCTGGTCGTCCCTCGCGCGGCGCGGCACGAGTGCGCGGTGCTCAAGGCCGTCGCCGACCGCTATGTGATGCAGCGCCCCGCCCAGGAGCGGCTGCGCGCGGACCAGCGCATCGTCGTCGCCGAGCTGGCCGCGGCGCTCACGGCGCGCGCGCCCGACGGCCTCGACCCGCAGTTCCGCGCGCTGTACGACGCGGCGGCCGACGACCGTGCGGCCCAGCGCGTGGTCGTGGACCAGATCGCCTCACTCACGGACGCGGCGGCCCGCGCCCTGCACACCCGGTTGATGGCGAGACGGTAGGAAGTACGGCGGTAAATGACCATGGAGTGACCACAGGGCGTGACGAAATGTGGCCAGTTGGGGCCACGCCCCCTTCCCCCATCACGCTCTGTGCGGGACGCTCCCTGTGGCGGTTCGGTTATGAGGAGGCATCAAGTGGTCGACGCGGATCAGACGTTCGTCATTGTCGGAGGAGGTCTGGCCGGTGCGAAGGCGGCCGAGACACTCCGCTCCGAGGGCTTCACCGGCCGGGTGATCCTCATCGGTGACGAGCGCGACCACCCCTATGAGCGCCCGCCCCTGTCGAAGGGCTACCTCCTGGGCAAGGAGGACCGCGACAGCGTCTTCGTCCACGAACCGGGGTGGTACGCGCAGGCGGACATCGAACTGCACCTCGGCCAGACCGTCGTCGCGATCGACCGCGCGGCGAAGGCGGTGCGCCTCGGCGAGGGCACCGTGATCCACTACGACAAGCTGCTCCTCGTCACCGGCGCCGAGCCGCGCCGCCTCGACGTCCCCGGCACGGACCTCGCGGGCGTCCACCACCTGCGCCGCCTCGCGCACGCCGACCGCCTGCGCCACGTCCTCGCCGCCCTCGGCAGGGACAACGGCCATCTGGTGATCGCGGGCGCGGGCTGGATCGGCCTGGAGATCGCGGCGGCCGCCAGGGAGTACGGCGCGGAGGTCACCGTCGTCGAGCCCGAGCAGACCCCGCTGCACGCCGTCCTCGGCCCCGAGGTCGGCCAGATGTTCGCCGACCTGCACGCCGAGCACGGCGTCCGCTTCCACTTCGGCGCGAAGCTCACCGAGATCACCGGGCAGGACGGCATGGTCCTCGCCGCCCGCACCGACGACGGCGAGGAGCACCCGGCGCACGACGTGCTCGCCGCGATCGGCGCCGCCCCCCGCACGGCCCTCGCCGAGTCCGCGGGCCTCGACATCGCCGACCGCGCGCAGGGCGGCGGCATCGCGGTCGACGCCTCGCTGCGCACCTCCGACCCGGACATCTACGCGGCCGGTGACGTGGCGGCCACCGCCCACCCCCTGTACGGCGGCAGGCTCCGCGTGGAGCACTGGGCGAACGCCCTGAACGGCGGCCCCGCCGCGGCCCGCGCGATGCTCGGCCAGGACGTGACGTACGACCGCGTGCCCTACTTCTTCTCCGACCAGTACGACGTGGGCCTGGAGTACTCGGGCTGGGCGCCCCCGGGGTCGTACGACCAGGTGGTGGTCCGCGGCGACACCGGCAAGCGCGAGTTCATCGCGTTCTGGCTGCGCGACGGGCAGGTCCTGGCGGGGATGAACGTGAATGTGTGGGACGTCACCGAATCCATTCAGGAGCTGATCCGCAGCGGTCGGCGGCCGGATCCCGACGCTCTCGCGGACCCCTCCACCCCCTTGGCGTCGCTCCTGGCGTGAAGGGCCGGGCAGGAGTGTCACAGGCGCGCCGTAGTATTCGTACGTGGCAGGCAGGATCAATGACGAGGACGTGAAGGCGGTTCGGGACGCGGTCCCGATCGACGCCGTGGTCTCCGACTACCTCCAGCTGCGGAACGCGGGCGGTGGAAACCTCAAGGGCCTGTGCCCCTTCCACGACGAGAAGTCCCCGTCCTTCCAGGTCAGCCCGAGCAAGGGTCTCTTCCACTGCTTCGGCTGCCAGGAAGGCGGCGACACGATCGCCTTCGTGATGAAGATCGACCACCTCACGTTCTCGGAGACGGTCGAGCGCCTCGCCGCCAAGGCGGGCATCACGCTGCGGTACGAAGAGGGCGGGTACAACCCCAGCCACCAGCGCGGCGAGCGCATCCGCCTGGTCGAGGCCCACAAGATCGCCGCCCAGTTCTATGTGGAGCAGCTGGAGAGCGCCGAGGCCGAGATCGGCCGGAAGTTCCTCGCCGAGCGCGGCTTCGACCAGGCGGCGGCCGCGCACTTCGGCGTGGGCTACAGCCCGGCGGGCTGGGACCACCTCACCCGCTATCTGCGCGGCAAGGGCTTCAGCGACAAGGAGCTGACCGTCTCCGGCCTCTCCCAGGAGGGCCGCCGCGGTCCCATCGACCGCTTCCGGGGCCGCCTGATGTGGCCGATCCGCGACATCGGCGGCGAGGTCGTCGGCTTCGGCGCCCGCAAGCTCCGCGACGACGACAACGGCCCGAAGTACCTGAACACCCCCGAGACCCCGATCTACAAGAAGGGCCAGGTCCTCTACGGCGTCGACCTGGCCAAGAAGGAGATCGCCAAGACCTCCCGCGCGGTCGTCGTCGAGGGCTACACCGACGTCATGGCCTGCCACCTCGCCGGTGTCCCCACCGCCATCGCGACCTGTGGCACGGCCTTCGGCGGCGACCACATCAAGATCCTGCGCCGCCTCCTGATGGACAACGGCTCGGCGCGGGTGATCTTCACCTTCGACGGCGACGCGGCAGGCCAGAAGGCCGCCCTGCGGGCCTTCGAGGACGACCAGAAGTTCGCCGCCGAGACGTACATCGCCATCGCGCCCGACGGCATGGACCCCTGCGAGCTGCGGCTGGCCAAGGGCGACGCGGCCGTCGCCGACCTGGTCGAACCCCGCACGCCGCTCTTCGAGTTCGCGCTCCGCCAGATCGTCTCGCGCTACGACCTGGAGACCCCCGCGGGCCGCGCCGCTGCCCTGGACGAGGCGGCGCCCGTGGTGGCCCGCATCAAGAACAGCGGCGCGCAGCACGAGGTGGCCGTCCAGCTCGCCGGCATGCTCGGCATCCTGGACACCCAGTTCGTGGTCAAACGGGTCGCCCAGCTGGCCCGTTGGGCCCGCGACCGCGGCGGCAGGGGCCCGGCCCCGCAGCAGAGCAGGCCCCCGCAGGCGTACGCGGAAGGCCCGCCCGCACCCAGCGGCCCCGCGCTCACCCTGCGCAGCCCCGCCCACCGCACCGAGCGCGAGCTGCTCAAACTGGCGCTGCAGCACCCGCAGTTGGTCTCCCCGGCCTTCGACGCGTACGGCGTGGACGAGTTCACCGCCCCGCCCTACGCAGCCGTGCGCCAGTGCGTGGAGGAGGCGGGCGGCGCCGAGGCGGGCATCGAGGAACCGCAGGCCTACCTCGCGCGCGTGCTGGACGCCGCGCCGGACGACACGGTGCGCCGCATGGTCACCGAGCTGGCCGTCGAGGCGATCCTGCGCAAGACCGTCGACGAGGTGTACGCGGGGCAGCAGCTGGTTGAGGTGCGCAGGCGTGCCGTGGTCCGCCGGATCACTGAGATCCAGGGCTCCCTGGCCCGCCTCGGGCAGGGTGCGGACCCGGCTCAAGTGGCCGCCGTTCAGAATGAGTTGCTGGTGCTTCAGAAGTACGACAGGGATCTGCAGGGGCGAGGGGCGGACGCGCTCTACTGAGCCGTCCGCGCCGCCGTCGGCGCGCTCTGCCGCGCAGCGGCGCATGCCGTGGTGGCCGGGCGAGACGTCTTCGCTGCTTCAGGCGCCCCGCCAGGACGCGCGCGAAAGAGGCTCCGACGCCCTCTGAGGCGTGACGCTCGGGCCAAGGGTTACCCGTCGGGTAATCGTGCGGTCACGGACCGGACTCAAAAAGTCACCGCACGCCCCTCGTGGCGGCCGTGTGTCGTGCCCCACACTGGGTTCCGGTGCCTGAGTCCTCGGAGCGCGGCCGGCCCGCAGACAGCGGGTCCGACATCCCCGCGGTTCCACACATCGTGTCCGGGACGGACAGCGGCGAGGCCGTCGTCCCTCTCCCGTTGCCGCACGCCTCAGCAGCGATCACCCTGGAGGTCGCCCCCGTGCAGACCCAGACCCTCACCCAGACCGACACCGCCGCGCGCGCGGATGCGGACGCCCTGGAGGCAGTCCCACCGCAGAGCCGGGCCACCCGGCACCCGGAGGCCGCGGAGGCCGCGGAGGTGCAGGAGGCCCCGGCCCCGGAAGCGGCCGAAGCGCAGGGTCCGCCGGACGCCCCGGAGGCCCTCGAGCCCGAGACCATCGAGCTGCCGGCCCCCCGCGGCCGTACCGACACCGGCGGTCCCTCGTCCGACCTGTTCCGCCAGTACCTGCGCGAGATCGGGCGGATACCCCTGCTCACCGCGGCGGAGGAGGTGGAGCTCGCCCGTGGCGTGGAGGCGGGCCTCTTCGCCGAGGAGAAGCTGAGCAACACCCCCGACCTGGACTCCCAACTCGCCCTGGACCTCGACAAACTGGTCGTCAGGGGCCGGATGGCCAAGCGCCGCCTCATCGAGGCGAACCTCCGCCTCGTCGTCTCCGTCGCCAAGCGCTACGTGGGCCGCGGGCTCACCATGCTCGACCTCGTCCAGGAGGGAAACCTGGGCCTGATCAGGGCGGTGGAGAAGTTCGACTACGCCCGCGGCTACAAGTTCTCGACGTACGCGACCTGGTGGATCCGCCAGGCCATGTCCCGCGCCCTCGCCGACCAGGCCCGCACCATCCGCGTGCCCGTGCACGTCGTCGAGCTCATCAACCGCGTCGTACGCGTCCAGCGCCGCATGCTCCAGGAGCGCGGGTACGAACCCACGCCCGAGGAGGTCGCGGCCCATCTGGACCTGCCGCACGAGCGCGTCAGCGAAGTCCTGCGCCTGGCCCAGGAGCCGGTCTCGCTGCACGCACCCGTCGGCGAGGAGGACGACGTCGCCCTCGGCGACCTCATCGAGGACGGCGACGCGACAAGTCCCGTGGAATCAGCGGCATTTCTGCTGCTCCGCGAACACCTGGAAGCGGTCCTCTCCACCCTCGGCGAACGCGAACGCAAGGTCGTCCAGCTCCGCTACGGCCTCGCCGACGGCAGGCCCCGCACGCTGGAGGAGATCGGCCGCATCTTCGGCGTGACCCGCGAACGCATCCGCCAGATCGAATCCAAGACCCTCAACAAACTCAGGGACCACGCGTTCGCGGACCAACTGAGGGGCTACTTGGACTGAAGGGGGAGCGCCCCGTAAGGGGCGCGGGGAACTGCGCGCTCAGCCACAAGAGCCCGGCACACGCAGCTCCCCAACACCCCCACGGCGCTAGTCGACTTCAGCCACGGCCTGCGCGAACTGCGCGGCGTACAACCGCGCATACGCCCCGTCCGCAGCCAGCAGTGCGTCATGCGTGCCCTGCTCGACAATGGCACCGTTCTCCATCACCAGGATGGTGTCCGCGTCACGAATCGTGGACAGCCGGTGCGCGATGACAAAGCTGGTACGCCCATGCGCGAGTCTCGCCATCGCCTTCTGGATCAGCACTTCCGTGCGTGTGTCGACGGAACTCGTCGCCTCGTCGAGCACCAGGATCACCGGGTCGGAGAGGAACGCCCGCGCGATGGTGATGAGCTGCTTCTCGCCCGCGCTGACCCCCGTCCCGTCGTCGTCGATCACGGTGTCGTACCCGTCGGGGAGCGTCCGTACGAAGCGGTCGGCGTGGGCGGCGCGCGCCGCCTCCTCGATCTCCTCGCGGGTGACGTCCTTCGTCGCGCCGTACGCGATGTTCTCCGCGATGGTGCCGCCGAACAGCCAGGTGTCCTGGAGCACCATGCCGATCCCGGACCGCAGTTCGTCGCGCGACATGGCGTCGACGTCGACCCCGTCCAGGGTGATGCGCCCGCCCGTCACGTCGTAGAACCGCATGAGCAGGTTCACGAGCGTGGTCTTGCCCGCGCCGGTGGGGCCGACGATGGCGACCGTGTGACCGGGCTCCACGACGAGCGAGAGGTCCTCGATGAGCGGCTTGTCCTTCTCGTAGCGGAAGGACACGTGCTCCATCTCGACCCGCCCGAGCAGCCGGTCGGGGCGCTCGCCGGGCACCGGGTCGGCGTCCTGCTCCTCGGCGTCGAGGATCTCGAAGACCCGCTCGGCGGAGGCGACGCCCGACTGCACGAGGTTCGCCATGGACGCGACCTGCGTGAGCGGCATCGAGAACTGCCGCGAGTACTGGATGAACGCCTGCACGTCACCGATCGACAGCGACCCGGAGGCCACCCGCAGACCACCCACCACGGCCACGAGGACATAGTTCAGGTTCGAGATGAAGAACATCAGCGGCTGCATGATGCCGCTGTTGAACTGGGCCTTGAACCCGGCCTCGTACAGCTGCTCGTTCTGCTCGGCGAACGCCTTCGCCGACTCCTCCTGCCGCCCGAACACCTTCACCAGGGTGTGCCCGGTGTACATCTCCTCGACGTGGGCGTTCAGCTTGCCGGTGGTCTTCCACTGCTGCACGAACTGCGGCTGCGACCGCTTGCCGACCTTCGTCGCCACGAAGAACGACAGCGGCACGGTGACCAGCGCCACCAGGGCGAGCAGCGGCGACACCCAGAACATCATCACCAGGACGCCGATGATCGTCAGCAGCGAGTTGATGAGCTGGCCCATCGTCTGCGTCAGCGTCTGGTTGATGTTGTCGAGGTCGTTCGTGGCCCGGCTCAGCACCTCGCCGCGCTGCCGCTTGTCGAAGTACGACAGCGGAAGCCGCGACAGCTTCGCCTGTACGTCGCCGCGCATGCGGAACACGGTCTTGTTGATCGCGCGGTTCGAGAGCCGGGTCGCCACGGCCATCAGCAGGCCCGCCACCAGGAAGGTGCAGAGCGCGAGCAGCAGGACCTCGCCGACCGCGCCGAAGTCGATGCCCTTGCCCGGCGTGAAGTCGACACCGGAGAGCATGTCGGCCATGCCGCCGTCGCCCCTGTCGCGCATGCCCTCGATGGCCTGCTCTTTCGAGAGGTCCTTCGGCATGTCACGGCCGACGATGCCCGCGAAGAGCAGGTCGGTCGCCCGGCCCAGGATCTTGGGGCCCACCACGGAGAGCGCGACGCTCAGGACACCGGCCGTCAGCATCCCGTACATCGTGGCGCGCTCCGGCTTGAACTGCGCGAGCAGCCGCTTGCCGGAGTTCTTGAAGTCCATCGACCGGGAATCGGGGCCCATCATCGGTCCGCCGTGAGCCATTACGCGGCCTCCGCTTCCGTCAGCTGGGAGAGCACGATCTCCCGGTAGGTCTCATTGCTCTCCATCAGCTCGTGATGGCGCCCGGTGCCCACGACCCGGCCCTCGTCGAGGACCACGATGCGGTCCGCGTCCCGGATGGTGGAGACGCGCTGGGCGACGATGACGACGGTCGCCTCGGCGGTCTCGCGGCCGAGCGCGGCGCGCAGGGCCGCGTCCGTGGCGTAGTCGAGCGCGGAGAACGAGTCGTCGAAGAGATAGATCTCGGGGCGCTGTACGAGGGTGCGCGCGATGGACAGACGCTGGCGCTGCCCGCCGGAGACATTCGTGCCGCCCTGGGCGATCGGCGCGTCGAGACCCTCTTCGAGGCCCTCCACGAAGCTCTTGGCCTGGGCGACGTCGAGCGCGTGCCAGAGCTCCTCGTCGGTGGCGTCGGGGTTGCCGTACCGCAGGTTGGTGGCGACGGTGCCGGCGAAGAGGTACGGCTTCTGCGGGACCAGGCTCACGGTCCGCGCGAGCAGCGCGGGCTCGACGGTGGCGACGTCCACGCCGCCGACCAGGACCTCGCCCTCGGTCGCGTCGATCAGCCGCGGCACGAGGCTGAGCAGCGTCGACTTGCCGCTGCCGGTCGACCCGATCACGGCGGTCGTCTCGCCGGGCCGTGCGACCAGTTCGATGGCCTTGAGCACGGGCTCCTCGGCACCGGGGTAGCGGAAGCCCGCACTCCTGATCTCCAGGTGGCCGTGGCTGCGGAGTTCGCGCACCGGGGCGGCCGGGGGCACCACGCTGCTCGCGGTGTCCAGGACCTCCTCGATGCGCTCGGCACAGACCTCCGCGCGCGGCACCATCATGAACATGAAGGTGGCCATCATCACGGACATCACGATCTGCATCAGATAGGCGAGGAACGCGGTCAGCGCGCCGATCTGCATCCCGCCGCTGTCGATCCGGTGCGCGCCGAACCAGACCACCGCGATCGAGGAGATGTTCACGACGGTCATGACGATCGGGAACATCAGCGCGAGCAGCTTGCCGGTGCCGAGCGAGACGTCGGTCAGATCGGAGTTGGCGTTCCGGAACCGCTGCTTCTCGTAGTCGTCGCGGACGAAGGCGCGGATGACGCGGTTGCCGGTGATCTGCTCGCGCAGGACCCGGTTCACCGTGTCGAGCCGCTCCTGCATGGTGCGGAACAGCGGCCGCAGGCGCCGCACGATCAGGCTGACGCTGATGCCGAGGACGGGCACGACGGCGACGAGGACCGCGGAGAGCGGCACGTCCTGGCCGAGCGCCATCACGATGCCGCCGACGCACATGATGGGCGCGGACACCATCAGCGTGAACGACATCAGGACCAGCGTCTGCACCTGCTGGACGTCATTGGTGGTCCGCGTGATCAGCGAGGGGGCCCCGAACTGGCCCACCTCGCGCGCGGAGAAGGACTGCACACGGTCGAAGACGGCGGCCCGCACGTCGCGCCCGAGGGCCGAGGCGGTCCGCGCACCGTAGAAGACGGCGCCGATGTTGCAGAGCATCTGCACGATGGTGACGGCGATCATGATGCCGCCGAAGCTGAGGATGTAGCCCGTGTCTCCCTCGACGACACCGTTGTCGATGATGTCGGCGTTCAGGGTGGGCAGATAGAGCGCGGCGCACGTCTGCAGGAACTGCAGCAGCACCACCAAGGCGATGGGTTTCTTGTACGGGCGCAGGTGCGTCCGCAGGAGTCGTATGAGCACGCTCGGTCTCTCGAGGAGTGGCGGGTGTCGGTACGTAGGGCGAGGTCGCCCCCCATACTCCGACACCCGCCCCGCCGACGTGCAACCGATTAACCCATGACCCGGTCAAAATTCAGCCCGGGTCAAGAAGTGGGCTCACTTAAGGATCAAGAAACGGCGGTACGAGACGTGCTCACGAGACGTACGGAGCCCCATGAGCCGTACGAGACGTCAGGCGAAGGCCCCCGGATGCGCCTGCTCCCGCACCGTCGCGTACTGCTGGCGCACCGCCTGCCCCACCGCGAGCTCCTCGCCCGGCTCGAAGACCTGCGCCGCGGCCCCCTGCCAGAGTGGCAGCTGCCCGGTCAGCGCCCACGCGGCCTGCCGCGCGGCACCGATCGCCGCGTAGTCGGCGGGCTGCGGCACCACGACCTGCGTGCCGAACAGCATCGGCGCCACGGCCTGCACGGCAGGCAGCTCGGCGGCCGCGCCGAGCAGGAACACCCGCCGGACCTCCACGCCCCGCCCGCGCAGCACGTCGAGCGCGTCACCGAGCCCGCAGAGCATGCCCTCGAAGGCGGCCCGCGCCAGATGCTCGGGCTTCATCGACTCGCGCCGAAGTCCGGTCAGCGTGCCCGCGGCATGCGGCAGGTTCGGCGTCTTCTCGCCCTCCAGGTAGGGCAGGAGCACGAGTCCGTGCGCGCCGGGGGTCGACTTCATCGCGAGCGCGGACAGCTCCTCCAGGTCCGCGGCCCCGAGCATCTCGGCCGTCCCGCGCAGCACACGGACGGCGTTGAGCGTGTGGACCACCGGCAGATGCATCCCGGTGGCGTCCGCGAGCGACGTGATCATCCCGCCCGCGTCGGCCAGCGCCTCGTGGTGCACGGCCATCACGGACCCGGACGCCCCGAGCGACACCACGGCGTCGCCCTGCTGCACCCCGAGCCCGAAGGCCGCCGCCATCGTCTCGCCGGTGCCCGCCGATATCAGCAGCCCCTCGGGCGTGGTCCCCGCGGCCTCCGCGGGGCCGATCACCTCGGGCAGCATCGCCTGGTGCCCGAGGGCGAGTTCGACGAGATCGGGGCGGTACGTGCCGGTCGCCGCCGACCAGTAGCCGGTGCCGGAGGCCCCGCCGCGGTCGGTGGTGCGCCGCGCGGGCCTGCCGAGCAGCTGCCACACCAGCCAGTCGGGGGCCTGCATGAGCGCGGCCACGCGCTGCGCCGCCTCCGGTTCGGTCCTGGCGAGCCAGCGCAGCTTCGTCACGGGCAGGCCCGCCTGCGGGACACAGCCCACGGCCTGCGCCCAGGCCTCGCGGCTGCCGAGCCCGTCGACCAGATCGACGGCGGCGACCTGCGCCCGCCGGTCGTTGCCGACGAGCGCGGGCCGCACGGTGTTGCCGTGCTGGTCGAGCGGCACGAGCGCGTTCTGCTGGGCGGAGACGCCGATGGCCTGCACGCCCTCGAGGAGCCCGCCGCCCGCCGCCTCGCCGAGGGAGAGCAGCCAGGCCTGCGGATCGACGTCCACAGGACGGCCGCCGCCCTCCGTGCTCTCCAGCGGATGCGGGGCATAGCCCTGCTTGAGTACGGCGCCGGTGTCCGTGTCACAGACCACAATGCGCGTGAAATCGGGCGAACTGTCCAGCCCTGCGACTATCCCCATGCCTGGAATTCTGCCGCACCGCGAGACGTGTCCCGTACCTGTGTTCCCAGCCCGTGATCGCCGAGCGCTGCCGCTCAGGTGCTGCCGCTCAGGTGTTGCTCGTGCCCCAGTCGTCCTCCGCGTCGCCCTGCCCGCGCTGCCGGAGCGACCGCACGCGGTCGGCCACCGAGTCGGGCATCTTCTCCCCGACCTTGTCGGACACCGAGTGGAAGGCCTTGCCCGCCACCTCGCGGCCCTGCTGCGTCGCGGACTCGACGGTGTTGCGCACGGCCGGGTTCTGGGAGATCTCCCGCGCTGACTTCTTCAGCTGCTCGTACCGTTCGCGTCCGGCCCGGGTCCCGAGTACGTACCCAAGAGCCAGTCCCGCGACGAATGTGAGCCGGTAGCGCATGGCTGCCACCCTTTCCTTGCGTCGGCGTCGCTCGTCTGTCGCTCGTCTGTTGATCGGCTGGTGATCGCCGAGGGATACCGATTGGCGGAGCACCCCCCTGCTTGCGCTAATGTATGTGTCGCAGCGAGCGCCCGCCGCCTGGAGAGTTCCCAGGTAGGTGCGTTCGATGCGACGAGACGATCCCCTGTAGCTCAATTGGCAGAGCAGCCGGCTGTTAACCGGCAGGTTACTGGTTCGAGTCCAGTCGGGGGAGCTCGGTCTCCTGTAGCTCAATTGGCAGAGCAGCCGGCTGTTAACCGGCAGGTTACTGGTTCGAGT